>JBMYYE010000056.1:0-15783 GCA_049609065.1 Halocynthiibacter sp. | reverse complement strand
CAAAATTCTTGTGAGTTGATCGAAGCCATCAAAACCCACGGTGATTTCACCGTTCGGGTTGGCGCCTATCCCGAAAAGCACCCGGATGCGCAAAATCCGCAGGCTGATATCGATTACCTCAAACGCAAATTTGACGCAGGCGCAGATAGCGCAATTACACAATTTTTCTTTGAAGCCGATACATTTTTCAGGTTTCGCGATCTTTGTGAAAAAGCAGGCATTGCCGAAAAAATTATCCCTGGCATCCTTCCAATTGACAATTGGAAAGGGGTGAAATCCTTTGCCAACCGGTGTGGGACTGCGGTTCCCGCATGGCTCGAAGATGCGTATAGTAAGGCTGACCGTGATGGCGAAGGGCGTGCAGATTTGCTTTCGATTGCTCTTGGCACTGAGCTTTGCTCAGATTTGATTGACGGCGGTGTTGAGGATCTACATTTTTACACACTCAATCGCCCAACACTGACACGCGATATTTGTCATGCGTTGGGTGTCTATCCGCAAACGAGCCTCGAAAACGTCGCGTAATGCGATTAAAATCATATCTGGTCTTGCCTCCGTGTGAAAACGGCGCTTCTTTATCTAAAAGGAGCGCCCTATGCCAAATCTAAACATAGCCACATCCATCGATGATCTTCTCCCAGCATCTCAACTTATGACAATGTCAGGGTTGGAGTTCATGGAAAAAATGCGTGACGGGGAACTCCCAAGACCGCCGATTGCCGAAACGCTCAATTTCGTATTGAGCAGTGTCGAAGCAGGCAAAGTCACATTCAAAGGCACCCCTGAATTTAACCAAACCAACCCAATGGGCACGGTTCACGGTGGGTGGTACGGCACGATTTTGGACAGCTGCATGGCCTGCGCCGTGATGACAATCGTTCCCAAAGGCAGCATCTATACCACATTAGAATATAAGATAAATATCAACCGTTCAATTCCGCTTGGGCTAGCGGTGATGGCAACCGGAACCCTGCAACATGCAGGGCGATCAACTGGCACTGCCATTGGGGAAATCCGCGGTGTTGAGGATGGAAAGCTTTATGCCACGGGATCCACGACCTGTATCATCATGGATCCATCAAAACGATAAGATTTCCAAATGTTATGGTTTTCATTCCGGCAAATTGCCTATAGATTCGGCAAAATGAATGAGCGGGATTTCTAAATGGATACGATCGACAAGAAACTTATGGCGCTTTTGTCGCGCAACGCGCGGGCCTCTGTCACAACCATTGCCCATGACATGGGTTTGGCGCGCACAACGGTGCAAGCGCGCATTGAGCGCCTTGAACGCAATGGCATCATCGAAGGCTACACCGTTAAAACCAATGCCAATTTTCGCGAAAATCGCATCCAAGCCACCGTTTTGTTGCAACTCGATCCACGCACAGGCCCCAAAGTCGTCAGCACCTTGCAAAAAATGCCCGAAGTTGTTGCGGCGCATACATCCTCTGGACGTTTTGACCTCGTGTTGCGGCTCTTGACTGAAAACACACGTGAAATGGATGAAACCTTGGATCGGATCGGGGCGCTAACAGGCGTGCGCAGCTCTGAAAGCCTCATCCATCTCTCGACAAAATTTGATCGCATGATTTAGCTTTTCCTCGCACCCGCACCGTTGTAAAAGCCCCTAAATGATGGCGATGGCCAATAGCGGGATATATATCATGGCGATGGAAAAGAACTTTGACGCGAAAGCGCGCGAAGATGCGATTTACAAAAAATGGGAAGACGCCGGCGCGTTCAAAGCGGGGGCCAATAAAAAAGCTGGCAAAGACAGCTTTTCCATTATGATCCCACCGCCCAACGTGACGGGAAACCTTCACATGGGGCATGCATTTAACAACACGCTCCAAGATATCCTCATTCGCTGGAAACGCATGCAAGGCTTTGACACGCTTTGGCAACCCGGCACGGATCACGCAGGCATCGCAACCCAAATGGTCACCGAACGTGATATGGCCGAAAAAGGGGAACCGACGCGCGCCGAAATGGGCCGTGAAAAATTCTTGGACCGTGTTTGGCAACAAAAAGTCAATTCCCGCGGCACCATCATTGGTCAGCTAAAACGCCTCGGCGCGTCATGTGATTGGTCCCGCGAAGCCTTCACCATGGGCGGTGCCAAAGGCGATCCCGACGCAGGAAATGGCGCACCTAATTTCCATGACGCAGTGATCAAAGTTTTTGTTGAAATGTATAACAAAGGCTTGATTTACCGTGGAAAACGCCTCGTGAATTGGGACCCGCATTTTGAAACGGCGATTTCCGATCTTGAGGTCGAGAATATCGAAACGCCTGGCCATATGTGGCATTTCAAATACCCGCTCGCGGGTGGCGCGACCTATACTTACGTTGAAAAAGACGAAGACGGGAATGTGATCCTTGAGGAAGAGCGCAACTATATTTCGATCGCCACAACCCGTCCTGAAACCATGCTCGGCGACGGTGCGGTTGCGGTGCACCCGACGGATGAACGCTATGCGCCAATCGTGGGCAAACTCTGTGAAATTCCTGTGGGGCCGAAAGCCCAACGGCGTTTGATCCCGATCATCACCGATGACTATCCGGATAAGGATTTTGGCTCTGGTGCGGTGAAAATCACCGGCGCTCATGATTTCAACGATTACCAAGTCGCCAAACGTGGCGGCATTCCGATGTACAGCCTCATGGACACCAAAGGCCGCATGCGCACCGATGGCAAATCCTATGTGGATGAGGCCACGACCGCCCAAGCAATTGCCAATGGAGATCAAGAATTCGATGAAGCGATGATCGCCGCCATGAATTTGGTGCCAGAGGAATACCGTGGCCTTGATCGCTTTGAGGCCCGTGAAAAAATAATCGCCGACATCACCGCCGAAGGCTTGGCCGTAATGCATGACGTAACGCGTACGGAGAAAGATGAGGACGGCAATGAGGTGTCGATCACCGAAACCGTGCCCTATGTTGAAAATAAACCAATCATGCAGCCTTTTGGCGATCGGTCCAAGGTTGTGATTGAACCGATGCTCACGGATCAGTGGTTCGTGGACACAGCACAAATTGTTGATCCTGCTCTCGATGCCGTGCGTAATGGCGACGTTAAAATCATCCCTGAGAGCGGTGAAAAAACCTTCTACCACTGGCTCGAAAACATCGAACCATGGTGCATTTCGCGCCAACTTTGGTGGGGTCACCAAATCCCTGTTTGGTATGATGAGGATGGCAATTCATATTGTGCGGAAAACGAAGAAGCCGCAGCAAAGGCCGCAAACGGCAAAGCCCTCACCCGTGACCCAGATGTGCTCGATACGTGGTTCTCATCTGGCCTTTGGCCGATTGGCACATTGGGTTGGCCTGAACCTACCCCTGAGCTTGAGACGTATTATCCAACATCCGTATTGGTCACCGGCCAAGACATCCTATTTTTCTGGGTCGCGCGCATGATGATGATGCAGCAGGCGGTTGTGGGTTCAAATCCGTTCCATACGGTTTACCTCCATGGGCTCGTGCGCGATTCCAAAGGCAAGAAAATGTCAAAATCCGTGGGCAATGTGATTGACCCGTTGGATATCATTGATGAATTCGGCACGGATGCGCTTAGGTTTACCAATGCGTCTATGGCGTCTTTGGGTGGGGCATTGAAATTGGATACGCAACGCATTGCGGGCTACCGTAATTTTGGCACCAAAATCTGGAACGCTGCGCGTTTTGCTGAAATGAACGAATGCGTGCCAAGCGCCGATTTTGATCCGTCCTCTGTCACGGAAACCGTGAACACGTGGATCGTGTCGGAAACCGCCAAAGCGCGCGCCGATTTTGACGCTGCGATGGACGGGTACCGGTTCAATGACTGCGCCGATGTGTTGTATAAATTCGTCTGGGGCAAGGTCTGTAACTGGTATGTGGAATTCTGCAAACCACAGCTCAACTCAGACAATGCCGCCATTCAATCCGAAACGCGTGCCACCATGGCGTGGGTGATTGATCAATGCTTGATCCTCATGCATCCTATCATGCCATTTGTGACCGAAGATCTTTGGTCATCTATTGCGGATCGCGATTTGCTCATGCTCGAAGATTGGCCAACTTACGGCGCCGAATTGCACAATGATGACGCGGACCGTGAAATGAACTGGGTCATTGATTTGATCGAAAGCATCCGCTCCGTGCGGTCGCAAATGCATGTTCCGGCGGGCGCAAAAATCCCGATGGTTCAGGTCGCATTGGACGACGCAGGTCAAGGGGCGCTTTCACGTAACGCGCATCTCGTGCAACGCATGGCGCGGATCACAGACATCACACCCGTGGACGCCACCCCGAAAGGGGCGGTCACCATCACGGCCCATGGCGCAGAATTTGCATTGCCTTTGGCGGATGTGATTGACGTCGACGCCGAAAAGGCACGTTTGGACAAAACCATCCAAAAACTGATGAAGGAACTCGGCGGGCTCAAAGGGCGGCTTAAAAATCCGAAATTTGTCGCAAGCGCCCCAGAGGCCGTTGTCGCAGAAAGCAAAGAGCGGCTCGCCGAGGGTGAAGAGGAACTCGAAAAAATGCAAGCCGCCATGGCGCGGCTCGCAGAAATTGGATAAAAAATGGCCCTTCGGGGCCATTTTTTATGGCTTAATACACCACACGTTCGACCGCGCGCATCATGCCCATAGATTTATCGTAAACCAATGTGAGGATGCGTTTGCCGCCGACACGGGTGGCGATGGTTGGGGCAACACGTGCGACACCTGTTGCGGCCATAGCGGCCAAAAACCCACGTCTATTCATATTTGGCATAGAAAGCCCTCCCTGATGAACATGAAGAACACATGGGGTGGATTACCCAATTTATCAGGGGGAAAAGCATTGTCCTCTCCCCCTAAACCCTCGTTCACTCCGCAGGTGCGGCCTCACGCGAAGGAAGTTCTTTGTCCAAAAGAAGCAAGCGCCATGGATCTTCGGCGGCGGCTTTCACTTGTGCGAGCAGCTCTTGAAAGCTTTCTTCTTCTTCCTCTTGCTCGTCGATGAACCACGTCATGAGGCTCTGCGTGCCCGCATCATGTTCCGTATTGGCAAGCTGATAAATCGCTTGAATACTTTCGCTGACGCCTTCTTCTTGCGAAAGGGATGACCCAACAACATCCTCAACGGATTGGAAGCTGTGACGCGGCGCAGTCAGCGCAGAAAAGCGCACCTCGCCGCCACGCTTAAGGATGTAATCGTGGATTTTCATGGCATGTACCGTTTCTTCGGTGGATTGTTCCCGATACCATGTGGCAAACCCCGGCAGATCACGCGCGGCAAAATAATTCGACATCGCGAGATAGGCGTAGGATGCTTGCATTTCCATGTTGATCTGGGCATTCAGCGCGTCTTCGATGCTAGATTTCAGTTTCATTTGCGACCTCATTTGATGACTTTTCTTTTGGCTCAGCCACGATCAGGCAAAAGACCCTTTTCGTGGTGGCTTGGCTGCGTTAATTCTAACCTATGACACATGCCAATGAAACCCGCCTTGCCCAATCGCTTCCCTCCTCTGTGCCTTTTGTCGGCCCTGAAACGATGGAACGCGCCCAAGGCCGCCCCTTTGCCGCCCGCCTTGGGGCCAATGAAAACATTTTTGGCCCGTCGCCTTTGGCTATTCATGCGATGGCTGAGGGTGCCAAAGACAATTGGATGTATGGGGACCCTGAGAACCATGACCTTATTCACGCGCTTTCCACCCATCACAATGTGGGACCCGAAAGCATCATTGTAGGGGAAGGTATCGACGGCTTACTGGGCTATCTGGCGCGCCTCTTCATTGAACCAGGGGATGCCGTTGTCACATCCGAAGGGGCCTACCCCACCTTTAATTTTCACGTCGCAGGCTATGGCGGCGTCCTTCATACAGCCCCCTTCAAAAATGACCACGAGGACCCCGATGCGCTAATCGCAAAGGCCCATGACGTCAACGCGAAGCTCATCTATATCGCGAACCCTGACAACCCCATGGGCAGCCACCACAAAGCAGATGTCATTCATGATATGATCACCCGAATACCCGATGGCGCGCTTTTGGTTCTGGACGAGGCCTATATCGAATTTGCACCAGAAGGCACAGCCCCCGCATTTGACACGCGCAACCCAAATGTCATACGGTTTCGCACCTTTTCAAAGGCTTATGGAATGGCTGGCGCGCGCGTCGGCTATGCCATTGGCGAAGCTGCGCGTATGAAATCTTTTCATAAAATCCGCAATCATTTTGGCATGTGTCGGAGTTCACAGCTCGGTGCACTGGCTGCGCTTCAAGATCAAGCGCATCTGCAATCGACCCTTAAAAGCGTCACCCACGCCCGCAAGCGTATTGGAGAAATCGCCGCAGACAACGGCCTAACTGCCCTGCCCTCCGCCACCAATTTTGTGGCCATTGACTGCGGCCAAGGCGGGGATTTCGCCAAACGAATTGTAGAAGAGCTCACAACAGAAAATATCTTTGTGCGCATGCCCTTTGCCGCGCCCCAAGATCGGTGCATTCGCGTGTCTTGTGCACCTGATGATGATCTCAATCTTTTTGCTGCGGCCTTACCGCGCGCGCTCAAACGGGCCCGCGCTTAGCGGATCAAAACTTGACGTGCGGCTTTTAGACCACCTTCTGCGAACGGAATGCTCAACGCCTCCATTCCGGCTTCGATCACACCAAGGGTGCCCATGACCATATGGCCATTCACATGCCCCATATGGCCAATGCGAAAATAGCCGTGCCATTTCGGATCCCCCAATGGCGCCATACCAAAACCGATCCCCAACGTGACACCCATATTCGTTTCCGTCCAATCCCGAAGCGCCGTCCCCATGGGGGCGCCAATGCCAAGCGAAGTGACCGAATGCCCACGATGCGCAGGGTTTGGCACATGAAGCGCCATGGGGCCATCTTGTCCCCAGTGTTCAACCGCAGCCCACACCGCACGCGCCAAGGTTTCATGACGGGTCCAAACGGCTTCGATCCCTTCTTCGTCAACAATCATCCGAAGCGCTTCGCGGAGGCCATAAAGATGGTGCGTCGGTGCCGTGCCGCCAAAATAATACGCAAAGATTTCAGGATCAATCCGCCGGTCCCAATCCCAATATTGCGACCGATGGGTAATGTTTCGCCCTGCGGCCCGGGCCTTCTGGTTCAGGAATACGAACGCCAGTCCAGGGGGCATCATCAGCCCTTTTTGCGAGGCGGTGATCACCACATCAACGCCCCATGCGTCCATTTCAAACGGATCACAGCCCAAAGAGGCAATGCAATCCGCCATCAAAAGCGCAGGATGGCCCGCTGCATCCATGGCTGCGCGCAATGTCGCAAAGTCATTTTTAACCGAAGTGGAGGTATCCACGTGGACGGCCATGACAGCCTTGATTTCATGTGCCGTATCAGCCCGTAGAACCGTTTCGATAATATCGGGATCAAAAGCCGTGCTCCGATCCAGTTCAAGCACATCAACATGGACCCCATGGGCGCGTACCGCATCGGCCCATCGATCAGCAAAACCGCCATTGGTTGGGATCAACACACGGTCCCCAGCCTGAAGCGTATTCGCGATCGCCGCTTCCCATCCTGCATGGCCATTACCGAAATACATCGCCACATCAAATGACGTGCGCGCCACGGATTTCAGCCCTGAGATCAGTTCTGGCATCGCCTCAACGAGTGCGCCTTCATAAATATTCGGGGACGCGCGGTGCATGGCATTTAGGATGCGATCAGGCACAACGGACGGCCCAGGAATGGCGAGATAGTGACGCCCATTTGCAAGTGTCATGGCATGTCTTTCTATAAACTTATCTCAATGGGTAGATAGCAATTCCCCAGAGGTCAATGACCTTGCACTTGTCACGCCCAGAGCAAGCGATTACACCCAAATAAGGACTGGCAAGAGAAAGCATTTGCGTGACCCAAGAAGAAACACCGAATTACACCTCTAAAACGCTTTTCAAGCGGCTTTGGCGGGATTACCTGCACAAGCATCGGTTCTGGGTTGCGTTGGCCTTTGTCATCATGGTGGTCGACGGGAGCACATTGGGCTTTCTTAGCTATCTGCAGCAGCCGCTCTTTGACACGGCTTTCACCTCAGGCGAGCAAAGCGCCATTTACCTTATTGGGCTCATGATATTAGGGCTGTTTGTCGCCCGAGGAATATTGTCATTCCTGCAAAAGGTGATCCTATCTAAGATTTCTCTCATCAGCACCGCCGAAATCCAAACGGATATGCTGCGCCAGATGCTGAGCTTTGACACGGCGTTTTTCAGCAAAAATCCCCCCGGTGAATTAATGGAACGCATCCAAGGCGATAGCGCGGCGGTTCAGCAAACATGGAACATTTTGATTGCCACCGTTGGGCGTGACCTTTTCTCGCTGGTTTTTTTGGCCGCAAATGCCATTTGGATTGATCCAATCTGGGCCTTGGTCACCGTTATCGGCGTGCCTGTTTTGGCGTTGCCGACGGCGCTTGCGCAACGCTATGTGCGCCGAAAATCGCGGACTGTGCGCGAAGAAAGCGCAAAGCGCTCCACCTATCTTGATGAAATTTTCCATGGCATCCAGACCGTTAAGCTTAATGCTATAGAAAACTTCCAAAGCAGCCGTTTTGCGGCCCTTGTTGATCGGATTGCTGGTCAGCAGCTTAAAACTATCGCGTCCCAAACTCTCATCCCATCCATGGTTGATGTAATGACTGGGATCGGCTTTTTCGCAGTGCTCGCACTTGGCGGGCAAGAAATCGCCAATGGGGAAAAAACAGTTGGCCAATTTATGAGCTTCTTTACGGCGATGGCGCTCACATTTCAGCCGCTTCGCCGCCTTGGCGCCGCGTCGGGGGCATGGCAAACGGCGGCTGCGAGTTTGGAGCGCGTTTATCATATTTTTGACACGCATCCGACAATCACCACACGCGCTAAACCTACCCCTACGCCTGCCGCTTCGACCGCAGATATTGCCTTTCGCGATGTGCGTTTATCCTATGATCAAAAAACCGTTTTGCAGGCCCTAAGCTTTGAGGCCAAGGCGGGGCAAACCACGGCCCTTGTGGGGCAATCGGGCGCGGGGAAAACCACCGTTTTCAACCTATTGACCCGCCTTGTGGATCCACAATCAGGATCGATCACATTGGGGGATACGCCCATTGATCACCTCGATATGGTTAAATTGCGCGATTGTTTTTCTGTGGTCTCACAAGAAACATCGCTCTTTGATGACAGCGTCTTAAACAACATCACGCTTGGCTATGACTATAGCCCTGAGGCGATTGAAAATGCGGTTGAGGCCGCGCATCTTCAAGGTGTTATTGATAAGCTCGAAAATGGGATTTCGACCCAAGTGGGCCCGCGCGGGTCCAAGCTCTCTGGGGGACAACGCCAACGGGTTGCCATTGCCCGTGCCATCCTTCGGGATCGCCCCATTTTGCTCTTAGATGAAGCAACATCTGCCCTTGATACGGAATCTGAACGCGCCGTTCAGGCGGCTCTTGAAAACCTTGCCAAGGATCGTACGACGCTTGTCATTGCACATCGATTATCGACAATTCGTGCCGCAGATCAGATCATTGTCATGCATGAAGGACGGGCCCTTGAACACGGATCCCATGACGATTTGATGCAAAAAAATGGCCCCTATGCCAAGCTCGTGAATCTTCAATTCAACGACGATTGATCCGCTCATACCCTGTGACAAGGTCTTTGGGGTTTGCCCCGCACAAAAACCGGAGAAGGATCGTGAGGTTCTTGGCCCCACGTCTAAGCCAGCCCTCTTCTTCGTAGCGGCTTGCATCCGTCGTGGCCGTAATAGGCAAAGCAATCAACCGCCCCTTTAGCGCGCGCGCGATCATCACGTCCTCCATAAGGGGAACGGCTGCATAGCCGCCAAGCGCGTCATAAAGCCGACGTGGCACAAGCAGGGCTTGATCCCCATAAGGGAGGCCAAAAATCCGAGAGCGCAAATTGGCCCAGCCCGCAACCACACGCGCAAATGGATGTTTGGACCGAAACGCAAGCCGGCAATAAGCGGCCGTGTTTTGTGCCGATACGTGGTTCAACATCGCATCGCTCCAGCCTGAGGACAGCTCCGTATCCGCATGCAAAAAGAAAAGCCAGTCCCCGCGTGCCCTCTCCGCGCCATGGCGCAGCTGTGCACCGCGCCCCTTCGGGGAAGGCAGCCAAATGCAGCCTGCGGCGTCTGACATATCAAAGCTATTATCCGTTGATCCGCCATCTGCGATGATAACCTCGCGAATGACGCCCGCGTCCAAGCCTTCCATCAACGCCAAAAGCGTTTTGGGCAATACGGATCCCGCATTGAGCGTCGGGATTATAATCGAGAGCGGCGCAGCCATGGCAAACCTTTTTCATGTCTGCGTCTTGCGTAACCCGATGGGCGGGTTATGTATAGAGTTCTGCTCAGAAAAGAGGCCTAACTTGGAACGACGTATTTTTGAAATTCACGGTGAGGATCGCCACAAATTCCTTGATAACCTTGTGACGAACCGCGTGCCAGGCACCGCAGGTGACATCAGTTATGCCGCGCTTTTGACACCTCAGGGAAAGTACCTCTCTGATTTCTTTTTGATCGGGTGTCATGATCATATTTTAATTGATTTGGATGCAGCACAGGCGGACGCCACGATCGCGCGGCTCAACATGTATAGGCTGCGCGCCGATGTCGATATTCGCGAAAGCACGCTCAGACTGGGACGTGGTTTGGGAACGGCCCCTGATGGGGCGCTTGAGGATCCTCGACATCCTGACCTCGGTTGGCGGCATTATGATGTGGTGCCGCAAGAAAATCACGTGAACTGGCCCGCGATTTATGTGACGCATCTCATCCCGCAAAGCGGCACGGATCTTATCTCTGATGACAGCTACATCCTTGAATGCGGGTTTGAACGGTTAAACGGCGTGGATTTTAAAAAGGGATGTTATGTCGGCCAAGAGGTCACAGCGCGCATGAAACACAAAACCACGTTGCGAAAAGGGCTCACTCGGGTTGAGGGCTCGGCCCCCCTTACTTCGGGAGAGGCGATCACGCGAAACGGGAAAACCATCGGGAAAATCGGGACCACCCACAACACGGAGGCCATCGCCTATCTTCGGTTTGATCAAATGGGAGATGAAATGATGGCAGGCCACATTCAGATCACGGGGCAAAACCAGACATAAGAAAATAAAAAACCCAGCCCGATAGCTGGGTTTTTATGTTTTCAGTGCGCAATCTTAGGCGCGCTCAGCGTATTCCATGGTTTCGGTGTTTACGACAATGTCTTCGTCTTGGCCCACAAATGGGGGCACCATGACTTTTACGCCATTGTCCAACACAGCTGGCTTGAAGCTTTTGGCAGCGGTCTGGCCTTTGACAACAGGCTCCGTTTCCACAACTTTACATGTCACTTTTTGTGGCACCGTCGCGTTCAATGCTTCGCTTTCGTAGAACTCAACAATAATGGTCATGCCATCTTGCAAGAAAGGGCGGCGTTCCCCCAAAAGATCGGCAGGAAGTTCAATTTGTTCATATGTTTCCGTATCCATGAACACGAGCATTCCATCGCTTTCATAGAGGAATTGTTGGTCTTTTTGTTCCAAACGTACACGTTCCACTTTGTCAGCGGAGCGGAAACGTTCGTTCAGCTTTGATCCATTTCGCAGGTTGCGCAACTCCACTTGGGCGAAGGCCCCACCTTTGCCAGGTTTCACATGGTCAACTTTGACAGCAGCCCAAAGACCATCATTATGTTCCAAGACATTGCCTGGTCGAATTTCATTACCGTTAATCTTTGACATACCCTACCTTCATGAAAAGCTTGATTGGAGACGAGAACTCCCTATATATTGAAGGCTCGCGTGTTGCAAGAAGCCGCACGCGTGAAAGCGTAGAAGGTAGCTATGCATCTGCTGCATGGCTGGTATGAGGTTTACCACATACCGAATCTTTACAAAATCGTCATATTGGACGCTACGCATTTTGAAACCTGATTGGGGGAGCTTGAATGTTAGATTTTGTCGATGGCACTGCGTTCAATCATGAACAAGGCAACCGCTCGCGCAAATTATTTGCCGCTGTGGTCTTAGCTGCGCTTGATGATGCAATCGCAGATGACAAAAAATATGGCAATGGTCCAGAGCAGATTGCTCGTTGGGCGCGCTCTCGTGATGGGCGTGAGGTATTGTCATGCGCGGGCATCGATCCGAGCGAACGCGTTGTAAATGGTCTCATGGAATTTGTTGATCGTGGCATACGCACATCTGTTGCATTGTCCCGTGAGGAAAGCGAACGTCGCAACCAGCAAGCTGCTGCGTAGATTTTCTTGAACATACCTTAAAAAGACGCGCCTTCATGGCGCGTTTTTTATGCGCAGTGCTTAGTCAAGCAATCCACGTTCAGAAAGTGCTCGGCTCATTTCGCTGCGTACCAATTTGCGGACATTTTGCGTAATACGCTGCCCAAGATCGCCTTGAAGTTCCTCTCGGATAATCTGCTGTATCAGATCTTCAAGAACTTCATCTTCGATCAGTTGCTGTTCCTCATCGCCCAGCTCCATAGATGCCAGTGGAGGGGTCGCCTCAGGTGCATCCATGTCCACAGCAAGCTCAGTCGCCTCAAGATCGACATCCACACTATACGCATCTGCGACATCTTCTTGGACGGTTGGGGCGAAATTTGACACCATAGGCGTATGGAAAGCTTCGTTTCCAGACGTGCTACGGCGACCATTTTCAGCTTCTTCGGCCTCAAAGCTTTCTTCATTTTGCTTATCAACCGCAGCAGCCAGGCGCGTCACCAATTCCCCTAGATTTGCAGTTTCAACATCAGCTGCAACCGTTGCCTTGATCTCAAGAGGGTCTTCCTCTCCTGATGCAAACGGTGCATCAGGCACAAGGCTGTCGTATAAAAAACTCTCATCAAGGGAGGTTTCATTATCGATGCCATTTAGGGTATCCACCGCATCTTCATCATACGCGTCATCACCAACACGCAAAGCAGGGCTTAAGATAAAAATCTCAGCCGGCGCATCCGCGGTCACATCAATCCCCGTTGCCACAGGCGCCGTATGAGTACGTGGCTCTGGTGCAATGAAGTCTTTTAGGATCAATGGCTCAGGGGATGGTTTTTGCGCGGTAATATCGCGTAAATCTAGCACAGGCACAGCCGCCTCAAGCGTATCTACGCCGATATCATCAGAGATAGTAGATTTAGCATCGATCACTGGATCTGACGGCGCAGGATCTGCGGGTCGTCCGTGCTCTTCTTCGCTAACAAGTTTGCGAATAGATTGAAGAACGTCTTCAAAATCATGATGGGCCAAAGAATCTGACATACCGTTTCCTGCTCGAATGTTACCTAGATGTTAGCGACATCGCGCGCGAGTCACAACAAGAGAGCGAAAATTGGTTTACCAAACGCTACTATTGGCCAATCGATTTTAAAATACGGTCTAGCTTTTTACCTTGTATACTCTGGCTTGGGGCAGATTTAACCGCATTATAATATGCCGTTGGATCATAGACTGGCACATCAAGATTGAGATGCGTTGCAGTCAATAAACCCATTGTTTCCAACACTTTGTAACTTGCTATGACTTGGTTGGCAGCACTAGAAGCCCCATCCACTTTGGCATTGAGCAACTCTTGCTCAGCGTTCAACACATCCAAAGTTGTCCGCGATCCAACCTGTGCCTCTTCGCGCACACCTTCAAACGCACTTCGTGATGCACGAATGCCACGGTTGCTTGCTTCGCGTGACGCACCTGCAACCTGCAACTGATTCCATGCTGTACGTGCATTTTGCTCTACCGACAGAGTGGTCATATGTAGACCTGCGAAGGCTGCATCCCGATTTGCCGCCGCTTTGCGCACCGCAGAGGACAAAGCCCCCCCCGCATAGAGCGGCCCCGAGAGCTGCACACTTAGCGATTTATTTTCGCGACGTTTATTGTCTTCTGAAAACTGGGCTTTAGCCGACAAGGTCGGGTTAAACGCAGCTTTGGCCCGCGCCACACCCAAATCCGCCAAGGCGGTATTTCGGCGTGATTGCGAAATTTGCGGGTGGTTTTTCACCGCAATTTCAACAACTTTCTTTTCACTGCGCGCTATTTTCGCCGTTGCAGGCACCTTCAGCCCCCCATTCGGGAGACGACCAACCGCAACGCGGAATTCTTCGCGTGCGTTGAGCTGCTGACCTTGTGCGGACGCATGTAGCGCACGGGCGCTGGCAAGGCGTGCTTCTGCAAGAGACACATCTGTACGTGTCACTTCACCAACTTCAAAACGATCGCGGGCCGCGCGCAACTCTTTCGTGATGACGCGCACATTGTTTGAGCGCAGATTGAGCGTGCTTTGTGCCAAGCGTAAATTTGCATAGGCCGTAACCGCACGCAACAGCACCTGCTGCTCAGCCGCTAGAAGCGCATCACGCGACAGTAGAACGCTTTCTTTCGCGGACTTGATAGCCAAACGCGTACGCCCAAAATCATAGAGTGTGAGCTCCGCCTGTAAGGCAACCGAGCTGCTGTTATTATATTGGCCACCTGCGGCACCCGAAGATGCACGTGTGGCATTGGCCGCATATGATAGCACAGGTCGAAGCGCCGCGACTGCGCTTGCGGCATCTTCATCGGCCGCGCGCAAAACAGCGCGCTGTTGTTTTAACAACCCACTGCTTTTATACGCTGAAATAAGAGCAGTATGGAGCGTTTCCGCAGCCACAGGTATTGGCATAATCGGCAAGCACAACAATGCTACACCAATCCATTTACGCGATACAGTTACAACCATGTGCACTCCTTACGCGGAGCTAAAGAGCAAACTCCGCTACTTTTTCAAAACCATTCAATAAGGCAGCAGACCCATTAAAGGCAAACTGCCAATGCATGGCGCCATCAATCTTAGAGCCTATACGAACTTCACCTAAGTTTCCGTCGGTGAAAATACAAGCGGCCCGTCCGCCTTCGTTGAGCTGATCGACGATAACCTCGGGGAAGGATTGGATGGCGCCTTCGACAATCACCACGTCAAAAGGCCCGTGCTTGGCGTTTCCACCAGCCAGCGGCCCAGTTAGCACAGCCACATTATCAATGCCATTGCTAGAAAGATTCGCCTGCGCCTCTTCTGCGATTTCGCTATCGTCTTCAACGGCAACGACAAATTCAGCAAGATTTGCGATAATCGCTGCCGAATACCCAAGCCCACATCCAAGATCCAGCACCACTTCGTTAGGTTGGATATCTACCGCATCCAAAAGCTTTGCAAAGTCGCGTGGCTCAAGCATAGAGCGGTTCGCACCAAAGGAAACGGGCGTTCCCGCATAGGCCGCTGACCGTTGATCTTCGGGCACAAACCGTTCCCGAGGAACGGACAGCATGGCTTCTAGGATTGGGTATTTCGTCACATCTGAAGGACGGACCTGTGTGTCCACCATCATTGTACGGAGCGCAGTATAATCTGACATGTCAACACTTTCGCTTATAGAATCCATCTCCTCATGCCATATCCAGCGCACGGGGGCAACGCCCGACACATGCCGAATGGCCAAAGAAACTCGAAAAAATGCAATCTAACAGATCCTCCACTGCTAAGCGCGAGATTTCACCTAAGCGCCTTGCGAAAGCCCTCCCTCTTTCTTTTGCGCCGAAGAACTGGAAAATGCGGAACCATTGCCGATTTTACGCTTGCGAAGCGCACAGAACAGACATAGAAAGCGCCGCAGGATGTGTGGCTCCACCACAACCACACAAAATCCATAAAGGCGAGTTGGCGGAGTGGTGACGCAGCGGATTGCAAATCCGTGTACACCGGTTC
>JBMYYE010000055.1:0-15824 GCA_049609065.1 Halocynthiibacter sp. | reverse complement strand
ATTTGTTCGATTTCTTCGATGGAATACCCTGCCGAAACTTGGCGTTTCTTCAGCTCATCACCGGCATAAATAGCCTTTTCTTCGATCCCTTTAAGGGTGGCTTCCATGTCGTTGATTTTGCCGACCCATTCGCCATAAGGCCGCGCCGCAGAGAGGCGATCTTTGATGTGTTCATCATGGAACAACCCGCCCTCTTTCATATCAACCGCAATCATTTGGCCAGGGCCAAGCGCGCCTTTTTCAACAACGGTGGCTTCATCAATGGGCACCATACCCGCCTCAGACCCCGCAATAAGAAGCCCGTCACCCGTCACAACATAACGCATGGGGCGCAGACCATTCCGATCAAGACCCGCACAAACCCAGCGTCCATCCGTCATCGCAAGTGCCGCGGGACCATCCCAAGGCTCCATCACGGAGTTGCAATAGGAATACATATCGCGCCACGCCTTGGGCAATTCGACCGCGGATTGGGACCAGCTCTCTGGCACCAACATGGTTTTGGCCATCGGTGCAGAGCGCCCTGCACGCACGAGGACTTCGAACACCGCATCCAAAGCCGCCGAATCCGATGAACCGCCTGGGACGATCGGTTTGATGTCTTCGGACAGATCCCCAAAAAATGTGGACGCCATGCGGATTTCGTGGCTTTTCATCCAGTTAAGATTGCCCTTAAGCGTGTTGATTTCGCCGTTATGGGCCAACATGCGAAACGGTTGCGCCAGCCACCATTGCGGGAATGTGTTGGTGGAATACCGTTGGTGATAGATCGCAAAAGACGACTTAAACCGCGTATCCATCAAATCCGGATAAAACACAGCCACTTGTTCAGCAAGCATCATGCCTTTGTAGATCACCGAACGACATGACAAAGACGCAATATAAAGTTCCCCAACACCTGCCGCGCTCGCAGCTTTTTCGATGCGGCGACGGATGACATAAAGTTCACGTTCAAACGTGTCTTCGTCCACACCTTTGGCGTTGGAGATGAGGATCTGTTCGATCTCAGGGCGTGTGGCATTGGCTTTTTCACCCAAGCAGCTCACATCAACGGGAACCTGACGCCAACCATAAATGGAATAACCCATTTTTAGGACTTCGGTTTCCACAATCGTACGGCAGGTTTCCTGCGCACCAAAATCGGTGCGCGGCAAGAACACTTGACCCACCGCCATCAATTCATCTTGGCGTGGTTCGTGGCCTGTACGGCGGATTTGATCATAGAAAAACGATACTGGGATTTGAACGTGAATACCCGCGCCGTCCCCTGTTTTGCCGTCCGCATCTACCGCACCGCGGTGCCAGATTGCTTTCAACGCGTCGATGCCTGCTTCCACCACGGAACGTGACGGTTTGCCATCAATGGCCACCACAAGGCCCACGCCACAAGAGGAGTGTTCTTCAGCCTCAGAATAGAGCCCGTTTTCGGCCATGAATTTGCGCTTTGCTTCTTCGCGCGCTTTCCACTGAGCGCCATCAAAATTTTCACTACCTACTTTTACGTTATTATTGGTCATAGTCTAACCTTTCTGCGTTGGGGATGCGGGTCTCTCTCCGCGCATCCATCCGTTGTCTTATTCTGCTGCGATGGAGGCGTTTTCAAACCGACCCAAGATGGCTTCAGCCGCCTCACGCCCGTCTTTGATGGCCCATACAACCAAGCTTGCACCACGTACGATGTCACCGATCGCGTAGACGCCATCCATGTCCGTTTCATGTGTCTCGAACTGTGCTTTGACAGTGCCCCAACGGGTCACGGTAAGCGCCTCTTCCCCCCAAAGTGTTGGGAGGTCCTCAGGCTCAAACCCAAGCGCTTTGATCACGAGGTCCGCCTCTTCGGTGTAATCTGAACCTTCGATCACCTCTGGCGCACGGCGCCCTGTGGCATCTGGTGCACCAAGGCGCATCTTTTGCACGACGACGCCCGTCACAGGTTCCCCTGTGAAGCCTTTCGGCGCAGCAAGCCACACAAATTCGGCCCCTTCTTCTTCGGCGTTTTGTGTTTCGCGCTGTGATCCCGGCATATTTTCGCGGTCACGGCGATAAAGACATTTCACCGATGTGGCGCCTTGGCGAATAGCCGTGCGTACACAATCCATGGCTGTGTCGCCGCCACCGATGACAACCACGCGTTTGCCTTTGGCGTCATAGCGGCCGTTTTCGAACTCTTCGATCTTATCACCAAAATCCGTTTTATTTGATACGGTAAGATAGTCGATCGCACGCTCAATGCCCGTGGCGCCCGCGCCTGGACCTTGAAGATCACGGGTCTTGTAAACACCCGTCGCAATCACAACCGCATCGTGTTTTGCGCGAAGATCCGCAAATGACACATCCTCACCGATCGTGCAGTTTTGCACAAATTCAACACCTGCTTGCGCAAGTTGATCAACCCGCTGCATCACCACTTCTTTTTCAAGCTTAAAGCCAGGGATGCCATATGTTAGCAAGCCACCTGCGCGGTCATAACGATCGTAAACCGTGACCTGCACACCTGCGCGGCGCAACATATCCGCCGCCGAAAGCCCACCTGGGCCCGCGCCGATGATGCCAACGCTTTCCCTACGCTCAGACGCGGGTTTAATGGGCTTAACCCAGCCCTTTTCCCACGCGGTATCCGTGATGTATTTTTCAACAGCCCCGATGGTGACGGTTTCATGGCCGGATTGCTCAATCACACAATTGCCTTCGCAAAGGCGGTCTTGCGGGCAAATACGGCCACAGATTTCTGGAAACGTGTTGGTGGCTTGAGAAAGTTCGTAGGCTTCTTCAAGGCGCCCTTCGGTGGTCAAGCGCAGCCAATCTGGAATGTTATTGTGAAGCGGACAATGAGAATGACAATATGGCACCCCGCATTGGGAACAGCGCGACGCTTGCTCCGCTGCTTTTTTATCCGAGAACCCCTCATAGATTTCATCGAAATCGGCTTTGCGGGTATCTGCGCTTCGTTTTTCAGGCATAGCCCGATCCACCGTCACAAATTGTAGCATCTTATTCGCTGCCATGAGGGTCGCTCCTTAAAGTTGTTCGTCAAACCGTTCTACTAGATCAGTTTTCAGATAAAAAGTCAGAATACATGACCTATATACGGAAATATTGCCGCAGGTGAATACAAAATGCGACAATTCTACAAAATTTAAGTAATGTATACTGACCCTTTAATGCACTTCTCCTTTGTTTTCAGGCGTTCTAGGGTGGATGCGAATCAAAACCAACGAGCAGCCCATGTCCCTTTTCCACCTTTTTCTTGTGGCCATCATTCAAGGCATCACCGAATTCCTACCGGTTTCTTCCTCAGGGCACCTCATTTTACTACCGTCACTTACAGGGCTTGAGGATCAAGGACAGGCCATTGATGTTGCCGTTCATGTTGGCACGCTTTTTGCCGTGATTGCCTATTTCTGGACTGATGTGCGTCGGTCACTTTTTGGGCTATTGGACTTGGCCCAAGGAAAAACAGACACCCGCGCCGCGCGTTTGGCGCTCTTGCTTATTATTGCGACCATCCCTGTTGTTATTGTCGGGCTTCTTATGAAGCTTACGGGGATCGATGACATGTTGCGCTCCATCAAGGTCATTGGCTGGACCATGATCGGATTTGGCATTGTGCTTTATGTGGCGGATCGCCGTGGACCACTTGAAAAAAGCGAATATCAATGGACCTTAAAAGACGCCATCATCATGGGGCTATGGCAGGCTGTGGCACTCATTCCAGGGACATCACGTTCAGGCGCAACCATCACAGGTGCACGCGCCTTGGGGTATAAACGCGAAGACGGGGCCAAGCTTGCCATGTTGATGTCGATCCCCACGATCATTGCCTCAGGTGTTTTGCTTGGCGCAGAAGTCGCGGTCACCGCAGATACCAGCATGCTCAAAGATGGGGCAATCGCGGCGGGGCTTTCTTTTGTAGCGGCGTTTTTGGCCCTTGGCCTGATGATGCGGTTATTGCGCAGCCTGAGCTTCACGCCATACGTGATCTACCGCATTGCCCTTGGGGTGTTTTTGCTGTGGATAGCCTATGGCTTGGGCGGCACGCCGCCCCTCACCTAGACTTTATACTTTAACGTTTTTTGCGGAATTTTTAATCGCAGCGTATTGGCCTGATGGGCGATAGCGCCACATCCAGCTTGGGGCTTCTTCTGTCAAACGAACGGGCGTAATGCCAAGATCGCTTAAGCCTTTGGCATCAGCAGCCACCACGTTATCCACTTTCAGCAACTTCAACTGATCGCGGGTCAACACGCGGTTGGTGACAAGCCCAAGCGTCATTGCAGAGCCTATATCCAGCACTGTCGCCAAAATGGCGCCTGCGAAGAATGGCTTATTCACAACCAAACGGCGTTTTTGCATCATATCCAAAAGCGTATGCGTGATTTCGTTAAACGTCATGACATTGGCACCGCCAAGCTCATAAACGCCCGCAGCCGCAGCACCTGTCGCGCCCAGCTCAGCCGCTTTGGCCACGTCACCAACGAAAACAGGTTGGAATTTTGTTTTGCCCCCAAAGAGCGGCAAGATCGGACCAAGACCAGACAGTTTGCCAACACGATTGGTGAAGCCGTCTTCCGAGCCAAAAATCACCGATGGGCGGAGCACCACGGCGTTTGGGAAATAAGAAAGAACCTCTTTTTCACCGTGCGCTTTTGAGCGTGCATATTCGCTTTCGCTTTCTTC
This sequence comes from Halocynthiibacter sp., assembly GCA_049609065.1. Lineage (GTDB taxonomy): Bacteria > Pseudomonadota > Alphaproteobacteria > Rhodobacterales > Rhodobacteraceae > JBMYYE01. Next base: position 11,147 of record JBMYYE010000055.1, on the reverse strand, counting down.
ATCCGCGCCAAGGGCCGAAATATGAACAAGGTTTTCAACCTTGGCCGCCTTCGCCAAGCGCGCGATACGGGCAGCCGCTTCGTGTTGAACGGCTTCAAATTTATTGCGCCCGATTTGGTTCATGATGCCAACGCAATTGATCGCGGCATCCGCCCCCACCAAAGCGTCCGCCACAGATTGATCGTCACGCACATTGCAAAAAACCGGGGTGACCATGCCAACGTCACCATATGTTTTCACATGGAGCGCCTCATTCGGGCGGCGCACAGCCACGCGCACACGCCATCCTGATCTGGCCATCCGCTCTGCAATATATTTACCGACAAAGCCTGAACCACCGAATATCGTGACGAGTTTGGACATGGAAATCTCCTGAATCTGGTTGCCATAGATTTAACGCCGTCACGCCCCAGAAACAAGCGCAAACACGTCCAAATTGACCAGAATTCCGAATACGGCAGTCCAAAAAGATGTCCACAGCGGGGCACAATGGAATTTACCCGCACACCAAGACGACGCCGGCGGCTTGGCTCTAGACCACACATCCAGAATGCAGTAGACAAATCCAAACAGATACGGGCAGCGCAACGGAGAGCGAAATTGCAAGAACTGACGATTAACTTACAGGCCAGTTTGCGTGATGCCATGCACTGCATTGATACGTCTCCTCAGAAAATTTGCATCGTCATCGACGCAGACGGCACAATCATCCGAAGCGTTACGGATGGCGACTTGCGCCGGGCGCTTCTTGCTGGTGAAACTCTCGATAGTGCGATCACAGTTTTACCTGCACAACCGCCCATCGCCGTTCCTACAACCACCCCTCGGGATGAAATTTTGCGTTTAATGCGCCAGCACAAAGTGGCCACCATACTAATTCTTGAGGATGATGGGGCACTCAAAGAAGTAGTCGACCGCAATGATCTAGAAGATAAAATCCTTCTTTCACCCCCACATATGGGCGACACGGAAATGGAATTCATCCAACGTGCGATGGACGACAATTGGATTGCACCTGCGGGGCCCAATCTTGTGAAATTCGAAGCCGATCTTGCCCGAATGACAACACGCAAACATGCGCTTGCCTTGTCTTCGGGGTCTGCGGCCTTGCACTTGGCGCTACGGGTATTAAACGTTGGTTCTGGCGATCGTGTTTATGTGTCTGACCTGACTTTCATCGCATCGTTACAGCCCGTGTTTTACCAAAACGCCACGCCTGTTTTAATCGATGCCGACCCAAAACATTGGAACATGTCTGTTCCTGCTTTGGAACGCCAGCTTGCCAAAGACAAACTGGCAGGAACGCTACCATCTGCGATTATGGTTGTTCATCTTTATGGCCAATCCGCCGACATGAACGACATCATGGCATTGGCAAATGCGTATGGAATTCCCGTAATCGAAGATGCCGCAGAAAGCCTTGGGGCGAGCTACAATAACCACCCAAGTGGGGCCCATGGGGATCTGGCGGTGTATTCATTCAACGGCAATAAAATTATCACGACATCTGGCGGTGGGGCGCTCGTTGCGGATCGGGAAGACCTGATCGATCATGCCCGCAAATTATCGACCCAAGGGCGCGATACCGCCGAGCATTATCAACACTCAGAAGTCGCCTATAATTATCGCATGTCGAATATCCTCGCAGGGATTGGAATAGGGCAACTCGCCGTGCTTGCACAACGTGTGCAAAGGCGCCGTGAGATTTTTGACATTTATACCCGCGAATTGAATGATATCGACGGGCTGAGCTTTCAAGAAAACTCAAAAAATAGTGCAGGCAACCGTTGGCTCAGCGTCATGACGCTCGACCCTGATAAAATACCTTACCATCCTTACCTCTTCATGCGCCGTTTGCGTGAGGTTGGTGTTGAAACCCGCCCCGCATGGAAGCCAATGCATATGCAGCCCATCTGCCATGGATTGGAATTTGCCCCACATACGGAAACCGAAGCCGTTTCTTCGAGTCTCTTCTTGCGCTCCTTATGTTTGCCCTCAGGCAGCTCAATGGCAGATGACGACGTTAAAAGAGTGGCCAACGCCATTCGCACTGTATTGAAGGAGGGCTAAGTCATGTGTGGAATTTTTGGAGCATACCATTTTAACCGCCAAGGCGTTTCCGACACCATTGCATCTGCAATGGCACAGAGCATTGAACATCGCGGCCCTGATGCACGCGGCTGGCATGGGGATGACGCGGCCCTTTTAGGTAATCTACGCCTATCGGTTGTCGATCTCAGCCATGCGAGCGATCAACCTATTTATTCCGATGACCGTAAAATTATCGTTGTTCAAAATGGTGAAATCTACAACTATCTTGAGCTACGTGATGAGCTCAAGCAGCTTGGGGCCGTTTTTAACACACAAGGCGACACAGAGGTCCTCTTGCGCGCCTATGAACATTGGGGCCCTGCCTTTGTTAAAAAACTCAACGGCATGTTTGCGATTTCCATTTACGATGGCAACATCCAAAAAATGTATCTCTACAGAGATCGATTAGGAGTGAAGCCGCTTTATCTTTCTGGATCTCCAGAAACAGGTCGGATTTGGTTCGCATCCGAGATCAAGGCTATCTTGCAAAATGGCGAAGACTACGCACCAAATATGCAAGCACTCGCGCAGTTTTTTGCTCTGAACTATATCCCTCAACCCCTTACCGCCTTTGAGGGCATCACACACCTTGCCCCAGGCCACATGGCGTGCCTGTCGCAAAGCGGCATCAAAATTGAACCCTATTGGGACCTCAATGCGGTGCGCACCGAAACCAGCATGACCGAAGCCGAAGCCAAAGCCGGGCTTTTGATGCATTTGGATGATGCAACACGCATTCGCATGCGCGCAGATGCCCCATATGGCGCGTTTCTATCTGGCGGCCTCGATAGCAGTGCGGTTGTCGGCATGATGAGCCTCTACCAAACGCATCCGCTGCACACATTTTCCATTGGCTTCGAAGATCCCCGATTTGACGAAACAAAATACGCACTGATGGCCGCAAAACGCTTTGGAATGCGCCATCAAGTTAAAATTGCCGATCACAACGCCGCCGAAGAATGGGCCAATTTCATTTGGCACTGCGATCAGCCCCATGGCGACGTCTCATTCATTCCAACCGGGCAAGTCGCCGCATTGGCGGCAAAGCAGGTCAAAATGGTCCTCACCGGTGATGGTGGTGATGAACTTTTTGCAGGCTATGAAAAATATCAAGAACTTTTCCCAGATGGCAATGTGGATCACCTCGAAACTGGGTGGGAGGACCGCTATGTCCGCCAATCTGGCTTGCTTCAAGGGGATGAACCTAAAACGCTTCTCTCTGGCGCGCTTCGTGATGCATTCCACGACAATGACCCATATGAAGCCTTATCGACGGCCATCAAACGCGCCGACCATCAAGATCCAATCAACCGCGTGCTTTATGCGGAAACGGTCACGCTTTTGCCGGGCAACAATTTGGTTAAGCCCGACCGAATGGCGATGGCGCATTCTCTCGAAGTGCGCTCCCCGTTTCTAGATTACCGTATGGCTGAATTTGCATTTGCGGTTCCAGGGGCGCTTAAACTTCGCGATGGCCAAACCAAATGGATTTACAAAAAAGCGGTTGAGCCTCTTTTAGGGGCGGATCTCACATGGCGTAAAAAGCAAATGTTTACGGTGCCGATTGGGGAATGGTTTCGTCAGGCGCTCACGGGGTATTGCCGCGATATTCTCTTGGATGGGCGGCTTGAAGCACGCGGTCTTTTTGACATGGGCACAGTTTCAAATATGCTGAGCCAACACGTGGCGGGGGATGCCAATTATACCCGCCAGCTTAGAGCGCTCATTTCCATGGAAATTTGGTATCGCCTCTTTATTGATCGCGACGCTGATTTGTTAAAGGACGCAAACTCATGATGCCACATCTCATGCTTGGTGATCGCCGCATTTCTGCGCTCAACCCGACCTATGTCATTGCCGAAATTGGCGTGAACCATAACGGGTCCGCTCAGCTGGCCCATGACATGATTGATGCCGCGGCCCAAGCGGGTGCGGATGCCGTGAAGTTCCAAACATTTCGCACTGAGGACCTTATCCTCACAGGCACGCCCAAAGCGGATTATCAACAAGACACCACAGGTGATGGCGGGCAAGAAAGCATGCTGAAAGCTTTAGAACTGCCGATTGAGGTCTTTGCTGACCTCAAAGAACATTGCCGCGAGGCGGGTGTCGATTTTATGTCGACAGCCTTTGATCATCGGAGCCTTGATGCTGTTGGAAAGCTTGACCCTATTTGCCTCAAATGGCCCTCAGGGGAGCTTAACAACACCCCGCTTTTACGCCAAGCGGCTGGTATGGGGTTCCCCATTCTTCTTTCAACGGGCATGGGAAGCATCACGGAAATTTCTGCCGCAATTGATACGCTAACCGCAGGGGGCTGTGAGGATATTGTCATTTTGCAATGCGTGTCCAATTATCCCGCGCGCATCGAAGATCAAAACCTTCGCGCTATGCAAAATATGGCGCAGGTTTTTGGGCGACCTGTTGGGTTTTCTGATCATACAATCGGCCCATACGCCGCCATCGCGGCACGGGCATTGGGCATGGCTATTTTGGAAAAACATTTCACCATGGATTGCAAAATGGACGGCCCTGATCACAGCGCCTCTATTGAGCCACGCGAATTCGCCGACATGGTGACCTTACTTCGTCAAATTGAAGCTGGGCTCGGCAATGGTGTAAAACGCCCTCTTTCCGCTGAGGACAATATCAAGAAAGTGGCGCGTAAAAGTTTAGTCTATAGCGCTGATTTTGCCGCAGGACACTTACTCGCCCCGCGTGATCTCATAGCAAAGCGCCCCGGAAGTGGCATTGCGCCCAATCACGTCGACAGTTTTTTAGGATTGCCCCTTAAAACAAGCGTTAAGGCAAATGATTTGGTGAAACGCAACGATGTCTAAATACGATCAAAAAACATGCCTTTACGGTGCGGGTGGCCACGGTCGTGTTGTCGCGGCCCAAATGCGTGCAGCAGGATACAGCGCCTTATCATTCGCAGACAAAAACCGCACAATCGGTGAATTGGTTGATGGTGTGCCCACCACATATTCAGACATCTCCGACATCCCACGCGATGTGAATGTAATCGCGAGCATCGGCGACAACAAAGCCCGAAAAATTGCGTTCGAAAACCGGCGAGACGCCTCAGGCGCCACCACATATTTTATGTGCCCACACGCAACACATCATAGCGAAATATCCATTGGCGATGGCAGCATGATTTTAAGTGGCGCCGTTCTCAACCCGGGATCGCGCATTGGGGCAGGTGTCATTGTCAACAGCAGTGCCGTCATCGAACATGATTGCCAGATCGGCAACTATTGCCATATTTCGCCCAATGCGACACTTGCTGGTGGCGTCACACTTCATGAAGGCGTATGGGTTGGAGCAGGTGCTGTTGTCATCCAAGGTCTCTCAATCGCGCCATGGACAATTATTGGAGCAGGCGCAGTTGTCACACGTGACATTAAAGACACTGGAACCTATATCGGCGCTCCTGCACGGCTCATTTCAAAAGACATACAAGCATAATGGCCGTATTTGTCCACGCGACGAACACAGTCGCGACACAACAAAGGGCTTAGTGCTTTGGCAATATCGCAGAGATATATTTTGACCCATGGTTACGGAAAGATCATCGCGTCTTATATGGGGGGCTGGATGGTGATCGTAGCGGTATTGGCGCTTGCTGTGGCACTATGGCTTACCTTGCAGATTTTGAAACGGTCCAAAGACCCGCTCTTGATATCGCTCATTGCGGCCGCGGCTTTATGCGGTGCATTTGGGTATTCGGCTCTGACCCTTTTCATCCTCCCATCAGGCTTACTCTTTGCTGTGATCCTGACACGAGCATATTCTCGCAACATTAATACGCAGCAAAATATTTAGGCATTTGAGCAAGAGATCCATTATGAAATCCATCCTCAGCGTATCAGTTCTAATAAGCTTTGCTCTCCTGCTAGGGCGCGTTTCGGGTTTCTTTCGCGAAATGCTTCTTGCGGCGCGTTTCGGGGCATCGGAAACGGCTGATGCGGCCATCTTAATCCTCACTTTACCAGACTTTTTGGTTGGACTGCTGCTGGTGGGGGGCTTCAATGCTGCATTGGTTCCCGAACTCAAGCAACGCCATGGGGCGGATCGTCAGGCCCTACTCTTGCGGGTGGCTTTAGGCGCGGTCGCAGCGTTTGGCATCGTTGCACTGACATTTTACCTCTTCCCAAATCTCATCATTGGGCTTCTCGCCCCCCAAATGGATGTCGCACAATTCCCACACTTCACACGCGCCTTCCATGTGAGCCTACTTGCGCTTCCCCTCGCGGCGTTGATCGGAATAAGTACCAGCTACCTGAACACCGTTGGTCGCTTCACCTTACCGAGCTTTAGCGTCTTGGTTTTCAACACACTCCTATGCGTGTATTTGCTTTTGCCCATTGCACCTGACCGCGTTCTTTTGGGCTTTAGCTTTGCCATCCTCATTGCCACATCTTGCCGCCTTGCCTTTCAACTCCTCGGCATGAAGGACATTTTCACACGCCCTAATTTCACACTTTTGCGGCAACCGACAAAACTCATCAAACGCTTTGCAGCTGGCATCCTCGCCTATAGCGTTATCGTAGGTGTTGCCATCCTCTTTCGGTCGCTTCATGCAACGAATGGGGATGGGTTTCTCGCGGTCTTCAACTACGCAGAAAAACTGTTCTGGCTGCCTGCTGCCTTGATGATTGCCCCATTGGTGACAATTTCTTTGCCTTTGCTTTCTAATTTAACCACAAACAAAAACGAATATGAAAAGACCGCCGTCATCGGGCTACAAGCCGCGTGGGCACTTGGTTTTATGGCGCTTGCCCTTGGATATAGCTTCATGCCGCTCCTTGTAAAACTGGCTTACCAACGCGGCTCTTTGCTGGCCGACGACGTCGCCGCAATCACCGCAGTTGCGCGGGTGATGGTTCTTTGCCTGCCAGCCTATGCCATCTTGCAGTTGAGTGCCGCGGCCCTAAACGCCGCCAAACGCCCGCAAACAGTTATGATCAACGCCTTCATGAGCCTCGGCCTAAGTGTGGCCGGTTATTTACTCCTAAAACTCGCCTTCTCCACGCCTTTGGCTGCCCCTTGGGGGTTTGTCATATTCCATATCATTGCCGCCTATTTAAACTTCAGAGCGCTTGGTTTTAGCGCCTCAGGCAAATCTAGCCTGACAAGTACAATGATCAAAACCACTTTGCGCATTGGATTGTGCATCGCCCCTTTTGCCGTTCTTTTGGCACAAGGCGTCCTCCTTTCCCTTTGGGAAAATCTAGCACTGCTCATCATAGCAACGGCAATATCTGCATTGCTTATTGTCCCCAATTTGCGCCCCTTGCGCCACATGAAGATTTCAACGGCATGACATGTCACACCCGCACAAAATATTGCATGCATACCTGATTGATAGTAGCCTACCAAAGTAAATTCGCCCTCTTAAACGGGTCTCTTATAGCCCAACATTCCCATTGAACTTGGATTTCGAAATGCTCATTTGTACAATCTGTGCCCGCGGTGGCTCCAAAGGTGTTAAAAACAAAAATGTCCGCATCATTGGGGGCAAGCCATTGATCGCGCATACAGTTGAACAAGCCCGTGCGACACATCTTTTTGAACATATTGCAATCAGCTCAGACAGCGACGCAATTTTGGAAGCTGCCGCAAACGCGGGCGCTGATATTCTCATCAAACGACCTGCTGAATTGGCCACGGATGAAGCCGCTAAAATCCCTGTTATTCAGCATTGTTTTCGTGAGGCCGAGGCACAAACAGGTAAAACATTTGACTATTCCATTGATCTTGATGCCACGTCACCTCTGCGGTTGCCGTCTGACATCGAACACGTGGTCGACATGCTCACACAAGACGGCACAGCCAATGTTTTAACGGCCATGCCGGCGCGTCGTTCCCCCTATTTCAATATGCTGGAATGTGGACAAGATGGCGTGCCACATCTGTCAAAGCCCCCCAGTTTTGATGTCGTCCGCCGCCAAGATTCACCGGCCGTCTTCGATATGAATGGATCGATTTACGGTTGGACCCGAGAGGCGCTTTTAAGCATGGACACCCTTTTTTCTGACGAAACGCGCCTGTATGTCATGCCAGAAGAACGGTCGATTGATATCGACAATATGATCGATCTGAAACTGGTTGAGCTTTTGCTGGCGGAACGTGGGGACAAATGACATGAAGCTCCACTATGTCAGCGGAAGCCGTGCCGATTTCGGGTTGATGGAGAAATGCCTCAAACACCTGCATGCGCAGCCAGACATGGAAATCGCATGTGTTCTCACAGGGCAACATGTCAATGAAAAATATGCGGCTGGCCGCGAAGACATCCTTGCAAGCGGCTTGAATATTGCCTGCGAAGTACCCGTCACGCTCACAGGGCAAGATGGGGCTGAGATGGGCGCAGCCTTAGCCCATGAACTCCTTGGTTTCTTAACCGCATGGCAACATGATCGCCCCGATCTCATTTTGGTTTTGGGCGACCGTGGGGAAATGCTTGCGGCGGCTCTCGCGGCCGTTCATCTTGGCATTCCAGTTGGGCATATTCACGGCGGCGAACGCTCTGGCACACTTGATGAAAGCTTCAGACATGCCATAAGCAAACTGGCACATGTGCATTTTCCCGCAACCGATGAGGCCCATGAACGCCTGATCCGCATGGGGGAGCAGCCAGACAATATCTGGACCATCGGGGCGCCAGGTCTTGTCGGTCTCACAGAGGGGGTCAAGCATAGTCCTGCACTGGCCGACACCCACAATTTGACCGCCACCGGGGCCTCAGTCATTGTCGTTTTTCACCCCGTGGTACAAGAGGCCGCACAAGCGGGTGCACAAATCCAAATACTCCTCGGTTTTCTAAGTGAAACATCCTGCCATGGGATTATTTTACGTCCGAATTCTGATGCTGGTGGTGCTGAAATTGATGCCGCGTTACAAAAATTTTCCAGCAATCCGAACACCTCTGATCGCTTTGCAATACTCGAACACTTACCGCGCGACCGCTATCTCGAAAGCTTAAAAGCCGCAGACATCATGATCGGGAACAGTTCCTCCGGCATCATCGAAAGTGCAAGCTTTGACCTTGCCTGTCTCAACCTTGGGACACGGCAAAATAACCGCCTTAGAAATGACAACACCGTCGATTGCCCCACGCTTTCACCAGAAAAAATAAAGGCGTCCTACAACGCCGCAATTACTATGAAAGGTCCCTTTGTCAATTTATATGGCGATGGCAAAACGGACCGAAGGCTCGTCAAAATATTACAAGAGTTAACGCTCGATCCATCCATACTCGCCAAATGCAATAGCTACTAAGAAAAGAAGTCTCACGTGACCAATCAACACCGCACCCCTCTTGCGCCAACCCTGCTGGCAAAACCTCTCACTGGGGCTGTGCTTCGGCTTGTAGACATCCTTGTTGCTGCCTCAATGCTCCTCGTTGGGGCACTTCCTATGATCCTCATAGCAGCCCTCATTTGGCGCGAGGACAAAGACAGCATTTTCTTTCGGCAAACACGTGTTGGACAGGGCGGAAAAACGTTTGAGATCCTCAAATTTCGTACAATGTTCACGGACCCAGATCGTTTTACCGGCGCTCAAGCCGCAGAGGACGGGAGCAAAAAAGCGCGTGCTGATTTCCAAACAACCACTGCAAATGATCCACGCATCACGCGGGTTGGAAAGTTCTTGCGCGCGAGCCATCTTGATGAACTGCCACAGGTTTTGAATGTCCTACAAGGGCACATGTCTTTGGTGGGGGTACGCCCTGACGTCCCTGTTCAAGAATCTGATTATACAAAACAAGTTTGGATTGATCGTCATGTTCTACGCCCTGGTATTACAGGTATGGCGCAGGTTGCCCCAGACGTAGATAGCACCGCAACTCGGACCCGATATGACCTTGAATGGGTACAGACGCACTCCGTGAGCCTTTACATTAAAATTATTTTAAAAACCGTAGTGAAAGTTCTTCGCCGCAACAGCTTTTAACCACCGCGACACATATATGAAAGCCACGACATGACAAACACACCATTTTGGGCGTTTTGCAAAACCGAACTGTGGAGCAAAGGGTATTTTCTTTTAATTACCTCACCCAAAAGCCGCGCTATCAAGTTTTCCTGCTTGTCGGCATTGTTGCAGCTATAAGCGTTGCCATTTTCACGGGATCGCGCACGACTATTTTTACATCATATCTCTGTGTATTCATCTGGGCCATTTCACCGCGAACATGCCCATTGGCACGCATTGGTATCCTTATAGTTTGCCTCGCCCTTTTGGGCCTACAGCACTATCTGAACCCAATCTCAATACAGTTAAGGTCTCGAAAATTGTCTCTCAAACAATACACGAAACGCTCTTCAACCGGAGGCTTTCTTTGCCTATAATTGGCGTATACTCATCTTAAAGTAGGGGCTTTGCCATGCGTAAACTACTCATCCTTCCACTTCTCTTCACACTTGCGAACTGTATCAATATTGAATCAACTGCAGACCTCAACGACGAGGAAATGACGTTCACCACTTGGACATCCTCACAGCTTTTGGGTCAATCAGAGGGCAACCCGCGCGAAGAATGCGAAGAAGAAGGCGGCGCCTTTACTCTCGACAAAGACGGGGCGACCTGTGTCACAACAAAAGAATTTTCGCTCAAAGATTGGATCAAAAAAGGCTATGTCGATTACGGCGCGATGGGGGATGACGACGTAAACGACAAGCTCAAAATCACCGTGGCCAAAGAAGGCTGGGGCAAATTGCGTTTCACCATGGATACGGCCCCGCTTCTTGAAAATGAGGACATGAAAAACGACATGCCGGAAGGCATGGAAGATAGCATGAAGCAAATGGTTCTTGCTGCCGTTGCAGGCAAAGGCGTGAGCCTCAAGTTCAAAGGGGACAAAATCGTCGAAAGCAATGGGCAAATTTCCCAAGACGGCACAACCGTGAACTTCTACATTCCAATGTCCGATTTGATCGACCCTGAAAACCGCGTGTCGCCAGATACCTATACGGCACTCATCAAATACTAACGTGATAAACGCTCCGAAAACCCCGCTTTCATGCGGGGTTTTTATTCGCCGTCAT
>JBMYYE010000054.1:0-15867 GCA_049609065.1 Halocynthiibacter sp. | reverse complement strand
AAATCAAGCGCGGTGTTTGCAAGTGCGATGTCTTCTTCAAGCACAGGCGCATGCCCACACCATTCAGAAACACGGTGCCCAAGAACAAGCGTGTTGTCCCCCATACGCACCAAAAATTCAAAAAGATCCTTCGACATTACATTGCCCCCGCTTCTTCTGGGATGTCGAAGAATGTTGGGTGACGGTATACTTTGGAGTTTGATGGCTCATAAAGTGGACCTTTGTCAGACGGCGAAGAGGCGGTGACGTTCACAGCTTCTACAACCCAGATGGACTGACCTTCGTTGCGTCGTGTGTAAACATCACGTGCGTTTTTGATCGCCATTTCGGCGTCTGGCGCGTGAAGGGATCCAACGTGACGGTGGCTAAGGCCGTGTTGGCCGCGAATAAAGACTTCCCAGAGGGGCCATTCATTTTTCATTTTGCTATCCTTTCCTGCGCTTATTCAGCAGCTTGCTTTGCAGCATTTTTCTTTTGTGCGTGTGCCATAAGTCCATCGCGAACCCATGCGCCATCATCCCATGCGTTCACGCGGTCATTGAGGCGATCGGTGTTGCATGGACCATTGCCTTTGATGACGTCAAAGAACTCAGTCCAATCAGGTTCGCTATAATCATAGCCGCCTTTTTCTTCGTTCCATTTCAGGTTCTCGTCAGGGATCGTCAGGCCAAGGTATTCCGCTTGCGGTACCGTTTGGTCGACGAATTTTTGGCGCAATTCATCATTGGTGTTGATTTTGATTTTCCATGCCATGGACTGTTCGGAATGCACGCTGTCTTTGTCAGACGGGCCAAACATCATGAGGGATGGGTACCAAAGGCGGTTGATGGCGTCTTGGGCCATTGCTTTTTGGGCGGGTGTGCCTTCGGCGCATTTCCGGATGAGGTCATAGCCTTGACGCTGGTGGAAGCTTTCTTCCTTACAAATGCGGATCATCGCGCGGCTATAAGGGCCATAAGATGTCCGTTGCAGCGGCACTTGGTTCATAATCGCCGCCCCATCAACGAGCCAACCAACCGCGCCAATATCGGCCCAGTTCAATGTGGGGTAGTTGAAGATGGACGAATATTTCATGCGACCATTGTGCAATTCTTCAAGAAGCTCATCCCGTGAACAGCCCAACGTTTCTGCTGCGCAGTAAAGATAAAGACCGTGACCGGCTTCGTCTTGAACTTTGGCCAAAAGGATCGCTTTGCGTTCCAATGTTGGGGCGCGGGTGATCCAGTTGCCTTCTGGCAATTGACCCACGATTTCGGAATGCGCGTGCTGACCGATTTGGCGCATTAGCGTCAGACGATAGCCATCAGGCATCCAGTTTTTAGGCTCAATCTTGATGCCCGCATCAATTTTAGCTTGAAAGTCTTTTTCTTCAGGCGACATTTCATCTGGGCTTTTAACCCCGGATCCCGTCGACTGGACCATTTGTGCATACATTTGCGTTCCTCCCGCATTAGCGTTGGGTGCAGTCCGTGAGCGAATCAAAATCATTCACCGACCATTCGGTCGATAATTACCAGTTTTGGGGTCAGTTCCGCAACTAAAATGTTACAAAATTTATAAACTACGGAAAAATCAGTAACATTTTTGAAGTGAGGCGAAGCTGAAAGAGCAAGAATGACAGTTGCACCCGCCTAAGGACGCCCTGTATGAAGGGGGAAATGAGTACACGCGATACAATGCCCCCCAATTCTAGCCTCCCTCCTGCGCCTTTGCGGTTTCGCGTCATTTACGGCGTGTATCAGCTGGCTATTCATGCGCTTTTGCCGCTGGTCCTTTTAGGGTTTCTTTGGAAATCGCGCAAAGAGCCATTGTATAGAAAAGGCTTTGCCGCGCGGTTTGGCCTGGCGCCAAAATCAACCGCTGGCCGTGTTTTGGTTTTTGCGACATCTTTGGGGGAAACCCGTGCGGCGAGCCCGCTGATCCGCGAACTCTTAAACAATGGCCATGATGTGTATCTTGCCCATAATACGCCGGCGGGAATGGTTGCGGGGCAGGGGCTTTTTGAAGAGGACATCGCAACAGGTCGCGTTGTGCAGTCTTATATGGCGGCGGATTTGTTTTGGGTGCTTTGGCTTTTCTATCTGCGCCAAAAATTCAAAGCGGTGCTGGTGATTGAAAATGAACTTTGGCCTGCGATGCTGACCGAGGCACGGCGTTTGTCGCTCCCGATTTTTGAGATAAACAGCTCCTTTGCGGAGGCTTCATTGCAGCGCAATAAAACCCGGTTAGGGGGCTATTTGCTTTGGCTGTGGACGCGGTTTACGGGGATCACGACCAAATCCCCCAAACATATCGCACGGTTTTTAACCGCAGGCGTAGAAGAAGAGCGGCTCCATAATGTGGGGGAACTGCGTTTTGATATGCCGCTTGATGAACGCAAACGCAAAGCGGCGATTTCGCTTCGTGAACGCGGGTATTTTGGGACGCATAAGGTGCTTATGATCGCATCATCCGTGGAGGCCGAAGAAGATGACCTTTTGGCGTATCTACGCGAAGTGATTGCAAACTGTCCTGCGGTAACTGTGATTTGGGTTCCACGTAGCCCACAGCGCTTTGATGCGGTTTATAAGAAATGTCTTGAGATTTCGGTGAACACGGCAAAACGATCGGATGCATTTTCCGCGGATTTTGTGGAACGTGGGGACGCGCCGCAAATCTTGGTTGGTGACAGTTTGGGCGAAATGGATTTCTATTACGCGCTAAGCGATCTTATGTTTGTCGGGGCCACCATTGCAGATCACGGCGGGCATAATGTGATTGAGCCATTGGCGCATCAAAAACCGGTTCTGACGGGGCCATCCATTTGGGGAATTTTGTTTCCTGCGGAGGACGCGATTGAGGCAGGCGTACAGTTTCGCGCCCAAGATGTTGCCGAGTTGACCCAAGAAACATGCCGCCTCTTGCAAAGCAAGGCGGCTTTGACAAAGATGCAACGCGCGACCGATGGGTTTAATGACACTCACATGGGGGCTGCGGCGCGTACATATGCGTTATTGGCGCCCTTTTTGCAGGCCTAGCTGAAGTGTAAAGGACAGATGCATGAGTTTAACTGTTGAAAATAAGAAAATTGGCCGGGGTGAAAAAGCGCTTTTGATTGCAGAAGTCAGCGCCAATCACGATCGCGATTTGGATCATGCGCTTAAACTCGTGGATATCGCGGCGGATGCCGGCTGGGATTGCCTGAAGCTTCAGACCTATAACGCGGATACATTAACCGTGCCGTCGACACATCCTTCCATGAAGGTGGACCCGATTTGGGGCAAAGACACCCTTTATGAGCTTTATGATGATGCCGGCATGCCCATGGAATTCCACGAACCGCTTTTTGCGCGGGCGCGCGAGCGGAGCTTATTGCCGTTTACGTCGATTTATGATCCGCGTGACCTTGATTATATCGAAGGCTTGGGGTGTGAGATTTATAAAATCGCGTCCTTTGAAATGACTTTTGACGATTTGCTTATTGCGGTTGCCAGCACCAAAAAACCGGTGATTTTGGCCACAGGCATGGCGAATATGGCGGAAATCGCCCATGCGCTTGAGGTGTTGGACAAACATGGATCTGGTGAGGTGATTTTGCTGCATTGCTGTTCCGCCTACCCCGCGCCTTTGCAAGATATTAACCTTAAAGCCATGCAGAACATGGAGAAAACCTTCGGTCGGATGACGGGGTTTTCGGATCATACAATCGGGTCAATTGGCCCCCTGACCGCAATCGCAATGGGTGCGGTTGCGATTGAGAAACATTATACCAGCGACCCTAACCGCACAGGGCCAGATCACCGATTTTCAGCGACCCCTGATGTGATGAAAGAAATTGCCATTGGCGCCCAGCAAATTCATGAAGCAATGGGCACAGGGGAAAAAATGACACGCAGTTCCGAAGAGGCCAATAAATCTGTTGGCCGCCGCAGCGCGTTTTCTGTGAAGGCTCTTTCCCAAGGGCATGTGATTACGGAAAGTGATTTTCGCTTTGTGCGACCAAGTGCAGGCATCCCCGCCAATGACAAAGCGGGCATATTGGGAAAAACCCTACGCCGAAATATTGGTCAATACGAACCGATTACCTATGATGATGTAGATTAAAAAGTTAATTTAACTAAAAATTAGGGTTCTTTAGCAAATCATGAATAAATTTCGCTGAGGGGCGTGACTGGGGTGCGACATAAAGAGGTCGTACATGAAAAACCAGTTTATTAACGTAAACACTGCAAAGGTTGTGATGCCTGTTCAGGCACAAACACCTTATATCGCATGGCAGAAAAGGTTTCTGGATGTGCTGTGTGTTTTTATATCTTTACCCGTTGTCGTCCCGCTTATTTTCCTATTTTGGCTCGCGATCCGTCTTGATGGTGGACCAGGTTTTTTTGTGCAAAAACGTGTGGGGCAGGAGGGACTGATATTCTATTTATGGAAACTGCGGACGATGCATCCTGATGCGGAAACACGCCTTGAGGCATGCTTGGACGCAGATCCACAGATGCGCGCAGAGTGGGCGCACAAACAAAAGCTGACCCATGATCCACGGGTGACACGAATTGGACGGTTTATGCGGCGTGCTAACATTGACGAATTGCCGCAACTCCTAAACGTGCTTAGAGGGGAAATGAGCCTCATTGGCCCACGTCCTTTTCTCCCTTCGCAAGAGAAACAATACCGCCAAGGGGGCGGGCGCGCCTATTACCGTTTGCTGCCCGGCTTGTCGGGGTTTTGGCAAATTTCCGCACGCTCCACATCAGGTTTTCTAGAACGCGTGCGCTATGACGAAGCCTACGCAGATGAGATTTCGCTATGGACGGATCTGCGTGTGATTGCGTGCACATTGGGTACTTTTTTGCATCGCACGGGTGTTTAAGACGTCATAGAAATGAGGTCCAAGTCACTTATCCGTTGCGGAAAAAACGATAGGGCCGTGATGCGACCATCATAGTTTTTTAGGCTCGGGATAAGGCTCTGCCCTAATGAAATGGTGTGTAGGATTGGCATGTTGATCCCACCCGCATGTTGGATGATGCTTCCGTCCACGGCAAAGCTTATCCCAGACGGATCATAGGCAAAGGCTATTTTGCGTTTATCCCCCCCACCATAGGCAACAGATGTGTTATAATTCGCCACAGAATTGGACGTCACTGTGAGAGCGATATCTGACGCGGATGTGGCAATATCGATGCTGTTGGTGAGTGTGCCATCGTTTAAGCTGGCGAGAAACATGTCAGCCTTCTTTGTGGTGAGCTCTAGGAAAAGTGCCCCGGCGTTGGCCACGGCATTGGGTGGCGTGGCCATAACGCTATCTGCTGGAAGCGACAAGGCACTCCCTGTGGTTGCGATATAACACCCTTGATCCCCGGCCTCGTCGATTTGCATCCCAAGTGCGATGACATCTTCGTTGGATACCGCGCTATCGGGCCCAATGCCAAAACGCGCTGTGATTGCATGACTGGGGGTGATCGTGAAGGAAAGACGATAGATATCAGGCTGGACTTCAATTTCTTCAAGCTCTGTAAGGGTTCCGCCTGAGGCTCCAAAAGTGGTGCTCATGGGGGCGCCACGAACAGATAAAACAGTGAATGGTGAGGCTTGGTAAAGCTCAACACGTCGCTTCCCTGATGTGCCAAGCTGATACCAAACCGTCACGCGGTAACTTTGCCCCGCTGTGAGCGTTACAGCGGCCGCGGCCGCGCGGTTCCATGTCGCCCCGTTTGAGGCGACTTTTACACCACCAAATTGTGTGAGCGCCCCAAGCGCCATATCCGTGAGAGGCTTCGCCCCCATCGGTGACCACCCTTGTGTGGTGGCATTGGAGTGGATGATTTGATTGCTGTGCGATCCTTGAAGCATGAGCGCTCCTTGGATGATTGGAAGCCCGCCAAGCCCAACAGATTGGATGGTGCCGTCCGCGGCTTCCACAGTGCGCCCGAGGGGGGTGTTGGAAATAAATGGCACCTCAATGGTTGTTGCCGCACCGCCTTGGTATGCTAGATCAGCTTCAAAGTCGGCAACAAGGCTAGGTGCGGCTAAGGAGTGCGGCGCAAGATAGGTGCTGAATACAGATTGGCGCGGGCGCCAAGGCGCGGTCGTGCTGCTAAAATCGCTAATGATCTTCATTATTCGATCACCATCGCATGAATGCCTGTTGCGGTTGTCCCGGTCGCGTTGACCCGTGTGACACCGACAGGCAACATCGAAAAATCAGCCATAGTAATGTTGCGCGTGTGACCTGCGATGGTCTCAATAGAAAGCATACCGCCTGTCTCTATATAAAGGGCGAGCGCGACATGGGACAAATCCGCGCTGTCACTTGGTGAAACCGGCAGGACATCCATTGCTGGACCAGATAGGGATTGGATGCGGTTTTCAAAAGGGTTGTTCATGAGGGTCTCCAAACTCGAAGGGGCCCTTGAACGGATGAAGGGCCGGATAAACTGACCCGTTAAAAATCTTTTAAAGTGTTAAAGAACACGTAAGGCATGCGGACGTTTTGTTAAGGATTTGTTCATACAATGAGCGCGCAGCAAAACGGGGCCGTAAAAACCCCATTCTCTCTTAACTTTAATAGGGTTAGCCCAGTAGACGACGCGCGATTACTTGGGCTTGAATTTCTGCAGCTCCTTCAAAGATGTTCAAAATCCGCGCGTCACACAAGATACGTGAAATTGAATATTCGAGCGCAAAGCCGTTGCCGCCATGGATCTGCAGCCCATTATCGGCCGCCGCCCAAGCGACGCGCGCGCCCAAAAGCTTCGCCATGCCTGCTTCGAGGTCACACCGGCGGTCATTGTCTTTTTCACGCGCTGAGAAATAGGTGAGCTGACGTGCGATCATGATTTCCACAGCCATCATGGCAAGTTTGCCAGACACGCGTGGAAAATTGATCAAAGACTTACCAAATTGTTTGCGGTCGATTGCATATTGCATCCCGACCTCGAGCGCTGATTGCGCAACCCCGATGGCGCGCGCTGCTGTTTGGATGCGCGCACTTTCAAAGGTCTGCATGAGCTGTTTGAACCCTTGTCCTTCAACGCCGCCCAAGAGGTTATCCGCCTTGACTTTGAACCCGTCAAAGCCAAGCTCAAATTCCTTCATGCCGCGGTAGCCGAGAACTTCGATTTCGCCCCCTGTCATACCTTCGGTTGGAAATGGGTTGGCATCATCGCCCGGTGTTTTTTCCGCCAAGAACATGGAGAGACCACGGTAATCCGTTGTGTTTGGATCGGTGCGTGCCAAAAGGGTCATGACATGTGTGCGCGCCGCGTGGGTGATCCAGGTTTTGTTGCCTGTGACTTCATATTCGTCGTCCTTTTTCACCGCGCGCGTGCGCAATGATCCGAGGTCCGACCCGGTGTTTGGTTCCGTGAATACGGCGGTTGGCAAAATTTCTGCGGAGGCGATTTTAGGAAGCCAGCTTTCTTTTTGCGCCTCCGTCCCGCCGCACATGATCAATTCGGCCGCGATCTCGGAGCGTGTCCCCAAAGAACCGACACCGATATATCCGCGTGAGAGTTCCTCTGACACCACAACCATGGATGCTTTGGAGAGACCAAAGCCGCCAAACTCTTCTGGAATGGTGAGGCCAAAGACCCCCATTTCAGCAAGCTCTTCGATGATTTCCATCGGGATGTAGTCATCTTTGAGATGCCATTCATGGGCAAAAGGGACAACTTTTTCGTCTGCATAGCGGCGGAATTGATCGCGGATCATTTCCAGTTCTTCTTCAAGCCCAGTTGTGCCAAAAGTGGCGGTGCCCGCTTGCTCTTGCATCAGTTCCACGAGGCGGGATCGAACGGCCGTGGTGTTGCCGTCGGCCATCAATGTTTTTGTGGCATCCGTGTTTGGCGTTGCGTCGAAGATCCCAAAATCAGAAAGGCGCGCGATTTCGCCTTGGCTCATGGGGATGCCACCATAAATTTGATTGAGGTATTCGCCAAATGCGATTTGCAAGATGAGCTGTTCCATCTCGCCAAATTTTCCATCTTCGGTGAGTGCTTTTGACCAAGCCTGCATTTCTTTGAGAGATTCATTATATGTGGCAAACCATGACAGGGCATGGGCCGCATTTTGGTGATCTTCGAGCCGCGCCCCAGAAATCTTACCATTTTCAGTGAGGATTTCACGCAAGCTCGCCTTTGCGCGCTCCACGATTGTGTTTACCTCCAGAAGAGTATCTTGGGTCAATGAAGTGAGGTTTTCAAGGATCACGCTATTTGTCATGCTTTGGCCTTTTCGTCGAATCTAATCGGTTAATTACTTTGCATATGCAATATTCTTTTTGCAGTTGCAGCGCAACAATAATTCAAAAGTTACTGTGCGTATGAACATAAATAACCACGTGTTTTGTGATCAAGTCGCTTTGCAATTAATGCATCCCTTGTTAACCCTAGGGGCAGCAAGGGGAATAATATGTTCGAATTACAACTTATGGCATGGGTGTTGGCGGTGGCGATCACGCTTTTCGCGTCTTTTGTGAAAGGTGTCACAGGATTTGCGATGCCGCTCATCATGATGTCTTTGATGGGGGCGTTTTTGCCCTATGAAACGGTGTTGGCGATGCTCATCGTACCAACGGTTGCAACGAATATGGCGCAAAGCTTGCGGCAGGGGCCGGCTGCGATGTGGGAAACGATGAAAGATTACAAAATCGCGCTGGTGGTCTTTGCAATCACCGTGATGGTGTCGGCGCAGTTTGTAAATATTATCCCAAAGCCCATTCTTTGGGGTATTTTGGGCGCGGCTATTACGCTTTTTTGTATAACGCAGCTTTTGGGTATTCCTCTCAAAATCGAAGCGCATAACCGTACAATCCCTGAGATTATTTTGGGTATTGTGGCTGGCTTCTTTGGCGGGATTTCCGGGATTTGGGGCCCGCCCATTGTGGCGATGACTTTGTCTTTACACCTTGAAAAGAAGGAAGCTGGCCGCGTTCAGGGCGTGGTGTTCTTTGTGGGGGCCGTGTTCCTAATTTTGGCGCATCTGCGGTCTGGGATTTTGAATGTCAGCACCGTTCAGATGTCTGCGCTTATGACCATTCCCGCGTTTATTGGGATGATGGTTGGCTTTCGCGTCCAAGATAAACTGTCGCCTGCGAAGTTTCGGAAAGTAACCATGGTGATCTTGCTTTTGGCGGGGTTGAATTTGTTACGGCGCGCGGTTTTTGCCTTCTAACTTCGACATGGCGCAATAAAAAAGGCGCCCAATCTGGCGCCTTTTTCTATTCTATGTTGAGGAGTGATTAAAGCATGATTGCTTTCACATCCTCGTCCACATGCGCTTCGTATTGTGCGAAGTTCGAGGAGAACATTTCAACAAGCTTTTGTGCCTGAGCATCGTAGCCTGCGGCATCTTCCCATGTGCGGCGCGGATCCAAGAGGATGTCTGCAACGCCAGCAACTGCAACAGGAACGTCAAAGCCGAAGTTTTCGTCTTTGCGGAATTCCGCATCCGATAGCGAGCCTTCAAGAGCCGCTGTCAAAAGCGCGCGTGTTGCGCGGATCGGCATGCGGGACCCTGTGCCATATGCGCCACCGGTCCAGCCTGTGTTCACAAGCCAGCATGTCGCGCCATGTTCCGCGATTTTATCACGGAGCAAGTTGCCGTAGACTTCTGGACGACGCGGCATAAAGGGCGCGCCAAAACAGGTTGAAAATGTTGGTTCTGGCTCTGTGACGCCACGCTCTGTGCCGGCGACTTTGGAGGTGAAGCCAGAGAGGAAGTGATACATCGCTTGCGCGGGTGTCAAACGTGAAATCGGAGGAAGCACACCGAACGCATCACATGTGAGCATGATGATGTTTTTCGGGTGACCACCAATGGCAGTTTCAGACGCGTTAGAAATATAATGAAGCGGGTAGGCGCAACGCATGTTGGCCGTGATGCTATCATCATCAAAATCGAGTTCTTTGGTTTCTGGATCGAAAACCATGTTTTCAATAACCGTACCGAACTTGGACGTTGTTGCGTAGATTTCTGGCTCGGCTTCTTCGGAAAGGTTGATCGTTTTTGCGTAACAGCCACCTTCGAAGTTGAACGTGCCGTCATCGGACCAACCATGTTCGTCATCGCCGATCAATGTGCGCGCAGGATCCGCGGATAATGTTGTTTTGCCTGTGCCAGAAAGGCCAAAGAAAACAGCCGTATCGACTGGGTTGTCATTGGCGTGGTTTGCAGAGCAATGCATCGCCATGACGTTTTTGCCAGGCAAGATATAGTTCAAAAGGCTAAAGACAGATTTCTTATTTTCGCCCGCATATTCGGTGCCGCCGATTAAGATGATTTTCTTGGCGAAGTTCATCGCAATCACGGTATCTGTGCGACAGCCGTGTTTTGCAGGGTCTGCTTTGAAGGTTGGGCAGTTGATGACTGTGAATTCTGCTTCAAAGCCTTCAAGCTCAGACCGCTCTGGGCGGCGCAGCATCGTGCGGATGAAAAGGCCATGCCATGCAAGTTCGGTAACCACGCGCACATCAAGGCGGTGTTTCGGGTCTGCACCGCCATAAAGGTCGGATACAAAGTAATCTTTGCCCTTCATGTGCTCGAGCATATCTGCGTAAAGCGCATCAAAACCATCTTCGGTCATTGGGGCGTTGTTTTCCCACCAGATGCTGTCTTCGACACAAGGTGTTTTGACAACAAATTTATCTTTTGGGGATCGGCCTGTATACTTGCCGGTTGAGGTCAGAAAGGCGCCGCCATTGCCAAGCGTCCCTTCCCCACGTTTAAGCGCTTCTTCAATTAGCGCCGGCTCCATCAGGTTGTAATATACGTTATTAAGTCCTGAGATGCCTTGATCTTCCAACTTATGCTTCGGGTTCACCGTGCCAGTTGTCATCTTTCGTGCTCCTGTCGCCGCAAGCAGCGTTTTCTTATTAAACCAAACCGCCACGCAAAATAGCGGATGTGCTGCTCTTAGCATGTGGGCACGGATAAAGAACAGGACGCATTCGCACAGTTAGCGCAATCATGGAGGCATTTTTTGCCGATAGGCGGCATGGTGGGGTGTATGGGACTCATTTTTCGGAAAAAACCATGGAATAATGGCGAAACAATCAGTTTTGAGTTGATTAATTGAGAATCAACATGGAAACTAACGACAATAATAAAAATGAGCAGTACACAAAGGATCCAGCTATGGCGAGAATCGCGCTGGTCGATGACGACCGTAATATCTTGACTTCCGTTTCCATCACGCTTGAGGCCGAAGGGTTCGAGGTTCAGACCTATAATGATGGGCAATCTGCACTTGAGGCGTTTACAAGGCAAATGCCTGATATGGCAGTTTTTGACATTAAAATGCCCCGAATGGATGGCATGGATTTGCTGCAACGCGTGCGGCAGACTTCGCAAATGCCAGTGATCTTTCTGACGTCGAAAGATGATGAAATTGATGAAGTCCTTGGCCTGCGTATGGGCGCGGATGATTATGTGACTAAACCGTTTTCACAGCGTCTCCTCGTGGAACGCATTCGCGCTCTTTTGCGTCGTCAGCAAGCACGTGCGGGCGAAGAGGTCGAAACAACAGAAGACAGCAAAATCATGGAACGCGGTAGCCTGCGCATGGATCCGCTGCGCCATTCCGTGTCTTGGAAGGGCCAAGATGTGTCCTTAACCGTGACGGAGTTTTTGCTTTTGCAAGCTCTTGCTCAGCGTCCAGGCTTTGTTAAAAGTCGTGATCAGCTGATGGATGTGGCTTACGATGATCAAGTCTACGTGGACGACCGCACAATTGACAGCCATATTAAACGGCTGCGTAAAAAGATGCGATCTGTCGATGATGAGTTTTCATCCATTGAGACACTTTATGGGATCGGCTATCGCTATACAGAAGAGGCATAAGAAAACGGGCCGCTTAGGTGGCCCTTTATGACATGCCCGCCCGATGAAAGCTAAAATACCATGAGCGAATGGAGTGATCCAGACACTGACGGCGAAGAGGATAAGCCTGCTCCGCCCCGCCAACGTAGAGGCGTTTCTTTGAAACGTTCGCCGTTGGCGCGGAAAATTGTGACATTTAATTTGTTTTCAATGATTGTCTTGGTGATTGGTGTTTTATTTTTAAATCCGTTCCACGATAGCCTTGTGTATCAGCGCGGGCGGACGCTCATTAGCTACGCTGAGTTGGTTGCAGGTGTGTTGGAACAAACCACAGCAACCCAAAATAAAACGACCGAAGAGGGCGATGCGCCAGATGCTGATGCTTTGGCTGCAACATCTGAAACCGCCGAAGTGCAAACCTCAAAGCTGTCGCAGGCTATGAGCGATCAACTTGATCATTTGAACATTGCAAAGGGGACAGAAGTTTACCTCTTTGATGCGGAAGGGCAGCAAATATATTGGCGTCATGGGGATACTGATTTTCAGGGTCTAGAAGGACGCTCGCCGAATTCACGGTCGACTATCTTGATCGACTTCTTGTCGCGCGTTTGGGAACAAGGCGCGAATTTGCTTGGGGGTAAATTTTTTGGTGCCAAAGAAACCAAGCAGTCGCTCCTCGAAAAACTGGCCGGCGACATCATCAAGAGCGGCATGCATAATTCAAAATTGATTGAAGACAATGATGTGGCGTTGTTTGCCACGGGCGCGCCGCTGCGATCATCTGGTTCGGTTGTGATTATGGTAAGTCCCGCAGGGGAAATTGACCAATTGGTACGCCAAGAACGGGAACAAGTTTTGCAGATGTTTATCATTGCGATCCTTATTTCGATTACGTTGAGCTTGGTCCTCGCCCGCGCCATTGCGAACCCGCTTTCGGATCTGGCGGCGGCGGCAGAAATTGGATCAAACACCAAATCAAAACGGGTGTCCGCGGCACGGGTGCGGATCCCTGATTTGACATCGCGCCCGGATGAAATCGGGCGCTTGTCGGGATCTTTGCGTTCCATGGTGACCGCGCTTTATGAACGGATCGATTCAAACGAACAATTTGCGGCGGATGTGTCTCATGAGATTAAAAACCCATTGGCATCACTGCGCTCAGCGGTGGGGACGTTGCGCAGCGCCAAACGAGATGATCAACGTGAGCGGCTCTTAAATGTGATCGAACATGATGTGCGCCGCTTGGATCGTTTGGTGAGCGATATTTCAAACGCGTCACGCCTAGATAGCGAGTTGGTTAAAGAACAAGAAGAAAGCTTCGATCTTTTGAAAATGGTTGGCAATATTAATGACTATATGTCTCAAGAAGCCGAGCAAAAGAATGTCGAATATATTGCGGATATGCCAGAGGATAAGATCTCAATTGATGGTCTTGAGGGGCGTCTCGCACAAGTGTTTGTAAACCTCATTAGCAATGCGCTATCCTTTTGCGAAGACGGTGATGCGATCCGTGTCTGGGTGCGTAAACGCGAAAACCGTGTATTGGTCGTTGTCGAAGACACGGGGCCTGGCATTCCAGACGGCGCGTTAGGAAAAATCTTTAAGCGTTTTTATTCGGAGCGCCCTGAAAATCAATTTGGCAACAATTCTGGCCTTGGGCTGGCGATTTCGAAACAAATTGTCGAAGCCCATGGCGGTGTGATCTGGGCGGAAAATATTCGCCCCACACACGAAGACATCACATCAGAACCTCTTGGCGCACGCTTTGTCGTCGGGCTTCCGATTTAGGGGGTGCCAGATGATCATACACGCCAATTGCATTCAGATAGATGATAAAGGTGTGTTGATCCTTGGGCCGTCAGGATCTGGTAAAAGTAGCCTTACGGCAGATTTCATTGCGCGTGGGGCGCGGCTCGTTGCGGATGATCGCATGGCCTTAGAACGCCGCGGTGACCGCGTTTTTGGGGCGGCTCCGTCCTCAATTTCTGGTCTGATTGAACTGCGTGGGATTGGCATTGTTGAGATGCCCTATCTTGAGGAAACGGCTATCGATCTTGTTGTGGATCTGGGGCAGACGGAAAAAGATCGCTTTCCTAAAAATAATAGGTATGAGGTCTTGGGGATTTCTCATCCTTTGTTAAAGTCGGTTTCGGGAACACATTTTTCAGCGGCCATTATTCTAGCGCTGAAATACGGATGGAAAAACGCAGATGACTGAGGCAGAAAAACAGCAAATGGCCAAACTTGTTTTGGTGACAGGGCCATCAGGGGCAGGGCGCTCCACCGCGATTAAATGCCTCGAAGATGTGGGGTTTGAGGCGATTGACAACATGCCTCTTAGCTTGGTGCCAAAATTTGCAACGGGTCTTATGGCGGGCGAATTGGTGGCGCTTGGCGTTGATGTGCGCAACCGCGATTTTGATGTGGCCGGTCTTATTGAAACAGTTGATGACCTAACACGAGATCCCAATGTGGCGCTTCAGGTGCTCTATCTGGATTGCGCGTCTGATGTATTGGTGCGCCGCTATTCTGAAACGCGTCGGCGGCATCCTTTGGCCCCGCAAGGCACACCGCAAATCGGTGTGGATAGGGAACGCGATCTTCTGATCCCCATTAAGGGGCGCGCAAATATCTGTATCGATACAACACAGGCAACCGTGCATGATCTCAGGGCGGAAATGGACCGCTGGTTTGCGCCCAAAGATGGCCAACGTCTGGCTGTTTCGGTGAGCTCATTTTCTTACAAACGCGGCATTCCGCGTGGGGTTGATATGGTGTTTGACTGTCGTTTTTTGCGCAACCCACACTGGGATCCAGCGTTAAAAGCACTTGATGGGCGGGATGGAAAAGTTGCGGACTATATCGCAGAAGACGACCGTTTCATGCCGTTTTACTCTAAGGTACGGGATCTGGTTGAAACGCTTCTTCCGGCGTATACCGAAGAAGGAAAGGCCTATTTATCGATTGCGTTTGGGTGTACGGGTGGACAACATCGTTCAGTCGCGCTAACCGAGCGGCTATCGCAGGCTTTGTCGGATGAGGGCTGGCAGGTGTCGACGCGGCATCATGAAATCGAACGCAAGAGAGGGTGAGATTTGATCGGGGTGGTGATAGTGGCCCATGGTGGGCTGGCAAATGAATATCTGGCGGCGGTCGAACATGTGTTTGGCCAGCAAAGGAATATGCGCGCGGTGCCGATCTCAGCCAATTGTGATCGCGCCCTACAGCAACAAGAAATCTGTGCCGCTGCGGACGGCGTGGATCAAGGCCAAGGTGTTGTTATTGTAACAGATGTTTTCGGCGCGTCGCCGATGAACCTATCGAAACTCGCCTGTAACTGCACAACTCGAAAAATGATTAACGGGGCAAATGTACCCCTCTTGTTGAAGCTTGTGCAGCTTCGCAAACAGCCAATAGAAGAGGCCGTGAACAAGGCCATTGAAGCAGGTCGCAAACATATTAATTGTTTGGCGAATTGAGGATAAAATGATCAAACGCGAATATGAAATTATCAACGTGAAGGGGCTTCACGCCCGTGCTTCTGCCAAATTTGTTGAAGTTGTGGACGCTCATTCGGCGCGTGCAGATGTGTCCAAGGATGGCATGGAGGCAAGTGGCGATTCGATTATGGGATTGTTGATGCTTGCTGCCGAAAAAGGCAGCACGATTGAGGTCACCATCACAGGTGACGACGAAGAGGCCCTCGCAGATGCGTTGGGTGTTCTCATTGGGGATTATTTCGGGGAGGGCATGTAGCCCCCCGCGGGTTTAGCGGCTTGGGACGGGTGTCTCACCGCGGTAGTCGTAAAACCCACGGCCAGATTTACGTCCGAGCCAGCCAGCTTCGACATATTTTGTCAAAAGCGGACAAGGGCGGTATTTCGTATCTGCGAGCCCATCATGAAGCACATTCATGATCGCGAGACAGGTATCAAGCCCGATAAAATCCGCAAGCTCCAAAGGACCCATCGGATGGTTTGCGCCAAGCTTCATCGAAATATCGATGGAGGAAACATTCCCAACACCTTCGTAAAGCGCATAGACGGCTTCGTTGATCATCGGCAT
>JBMYYE010000053.1:0-16036 GCA_049609065.1 Halocynthiibacter sp. | reverse complement strand
GCCAGAGGGGCTTTATGATCGAGTTTTGGCCGAGGTTGAGCGTCCTTTGATTGAACTTTCTCTTGATGCCACAGGTGGAAATCAGCTCAAAACAGCCCAGTTATTGGGTCTCAACCGAAATACATTGCGAAAGAAAATCACGCAGCACGATATTCGCGTGACACGGGGGCGCAAACTGATGTAAAAAGGCAACAAGTTTATTTCGACCTCTGCGCATCTATTTCATCTGATGTGTATCAAGGCCAAAGGTGCCGCACATTATGCCGACCCTAAACGCATCTTTGATGCCACGAAAATTTGGACGTATGCGCCTTTTTTATAAGGTGCAACAATGGGTTACCGTTGGCGTTGTCGTCTTGACGCCGATCTTACTTATCGCGACTTTTTTGCTTCTTGGCCCAATGGGTGGCGTTACCAATAGTGTGTGGGTGCGCTCAATTTTGTTGGCGGATCTTGTCTTCATTTTGTTGGTTGCCGCACTCATTATGCAAAAAATGGCGCGGATTATTGCCGCGCGGCGCCGTCATTCGGCTGGGTCCAAGCTTCATATGCGCTTGTCCACGGCCTTTGGCGGGTTGGCCCTCCTGCCCACCATTGTCATCGCGGTGTTTTCTGTTATTTCGGTTAACTTTGGCCTCGAAGGCTGGTTTTCCGATAAAGTAAAATCCGTGGTCGATCGCTCCCTCGCGGCAGCGGAGGCCTATGAGGCGGATGAAATAACGGATTTGACCGTTGATATTAAAGCTGTAGCGCAGTTTTTGAACAACTCACGTCAGTTTCGCGGCCAAAACCAAGACGCGGAATTGCGTATTTTGCTCACCGAAGCGCAACCGCGGCTGCAACGTGGGGTGCGCGAGGCCTTTGTCATTGATGGCGCAGGTGAAATCAAAGCCCGCGGTGAGTATTCCTATCTTTTTGACTTTGATCTCCCAACAAAGGCAGAATTAGACCGCGCTCAAGCCGGTGACGTGGTGGTGATTGAGGATCTCGAACAAAATGAATTCAGAGCGCTCTATACGCTCGACAGCTATCCAGATCGGCTTATATACATTTCACGGGCCGTGGATGGGCGGATTTTGGGGCTCTTGGCGGATAGTAAAAAATCTGTGGGGCTTTACAAAGAACTCGATTTGGAACGCGGTGCACTTTTGCTACGCTTTGGCCTGATTTATATCGGCGTGGCGCTTATTATTATTCTGGCTGCGATTTGGTTTGGGATGTGGTTTGCCGAACGGCTTGCACGACCAATTGGGGAACTTACCGGTGCGGCGCGTCTTGTTGGGGGCGGGGATTTGAATGTGCGCGTCCCCGAAGGAAAAGGTGATGATGAAATTGCCATGCTGGGGCGATTTTTCAACCAAATGACCAAACAGCTCAAAGCGCAGCGTGATAACCTCATTGAAAATACGGAACAAATTGAACGCCGCCGCCGGCTGTTCGATTCTGTTTTAAGTTCGGTGACCTCAGGCGTCGTGGGCTTATCCGCGGATGGCCAAATTACCTTCGTCAACAAGTCCGCAGAGCGGCTATTGGATATGAAAGAAGACGCAACAGATATTGCGCTTGTGGTGCCTGAATTTGGTCTCCTATGGGATAAAATCAAAGAGAGCGGGGGCGCCGCCCACCAAGAAATTAAGCTCACACGTTCTGGGGTGGCAGAACATCTCTTGGTGCGTATTTCTGAACGTTTACAAGAGGATGGAACTCTTGAAGGTTATGTGATTGCCTTTGATGATGTAACCAATTTGGTGATGGCACAGCGTACGGCTGCTTGGGGGGATGTGGCGCGCCGCATTGCGCATGAAATTAAAAATCCGTTGACCCCCATTCAATTGTCAGCCGAACGGATTATGCGAAAATTTGGTCCCAAACTCAGTGAACCTGATCACCAGGACCTGACAAAAATGGCCCGCGTGATTGTCCGTCAAACTGGGGATTTGCGTCATATTGTGGATGAGTTTTCACAATTTGCCCGCATGCCAGAGCCAGATCGGCAGACCTGCGATTTGCGCGCATTGGTCCAAGATGCGGTTACGCTTCAAGATATGGGGCAAGCAGGGGTGGAAATTTCCGCACGCTTGCATCCTAATCCACTTTGGGTGGAGCTGGACGCAACCATGATGTCACAAGCCCTAACCAATTTGATCAAAAATGGTGGCGAAGCCATCGAAACGCGCCGCGAAAAGCGCCAAGATGACCAATTTTCCCCTCAAATTCGTGTGTCACTGACTGTTAGTGATCAAGATGTGGAAATCACAATCGAAGACAACGGCATCGGCCTTCCTGAAGACCGCGCCAAGCTCTTTGAGCCATATGTGACAACGCGCGATAAGGGGACGGGATTGGGGCTTCCTATTGTAAAGAAAATTATTGAAGAGCACGGCGGGAGCCTCGCGTTGGTGGATGCGGCATCATTTGATGGGGACACGCATCAAGGGGCCAAAGCCATCATTCGCTTTACCGGGCTCGTGCAACAGGCAAACACGCAAGATAAAGGGTTTATACATGAGTGATATTCTTATTGTTGATGATGAGAAGGACATTCGCGAACTCATTTCGGATATTCTCCAAGATGAGGGATATGCCACAAGAATGGCAATGAATTCAGAAACTTGTATGGAGGCGGTGAAAGCACAAAAACCGTCTTTGATGATCCTTGATATCTGGCTTAAAGATAGCGATATGGACGGGATCGACATCTTGAAAGTCATCAAGAAAGATTATCCCGATGTGCCTGTGGTGATTATTTCTGGACATGGGAATGTAGAAATTGCGGTGGCCGCGATTAAACAAGGCGCCTATGACTTTATTGAAAAACCGTTTAATATTGATCAACTGATGGTCGTGATCGCACGGGCCATGGAAACATCGCGGTTGCGCCATGAAAATACGGTTCTAAAGCGCCAAGATGAAACGTCCTCACTGATGATTGGCGAAGCACCCGCTTTTCGGACTATGACGGCGGCACTTGATAAGGTCGCAAGCAGTTTAGGTCGCGTGATGCTCACGGGGGCCAGCGGCTCTGGTAAAGAAGTGGCCGCGCGCTATATCCACGACAATTCGGATCGCGCATCTGGTCCTTTTGTCACGGTTAGCCCCTCTGGGCTAAGTGATACAGAAATTGAGGCGGCTCTTTTTGGGGTTTTAGAAGGTGGCAGCCACGATGAAGGCGCAATTGAACGTGCCGGAGGCGGAACGCTCTACCTTGATGAGGTGGCGGATCTGCCCCTTGATACGCAGTCAAAATTGGTGCGTGTTTTGGTCGAAAATAAGTTTCAACCCCTAAAAAGCCCGGTAAAACGCCCCGCTGACATTCGTGTTGTGTCTTCTACCGCAAAAGATCTTGAAACGGAAATCGAAGCGGGACGCTTTAAATCCGAACTTTTCCATCGGTTGAGCGTCATTCCTGTGCCCGTGCCATCCCTTGAGGATCGCCGCGAAGATATCCCCAATCTGGCCGCGTATTTCATTGAAAGCTTCAATCAAAGCCAAGGCCTCCCTTTGCGCCAATTGGCCGAAGATGCCAGCGCGGTCTTGCAATCCATGGATTGGCCTGGAAACATCCGCCAGCTCCGCAATATCATTGAGCGGGTTTTGATTTTGGGACCTGAGGACGGCGCCATCGAAGACAGTGAAATCCCGCAAAACGAAGGTGGGGAAACCACCGATTCAACGCTGCTTCCTGTTGCGATTTCATCCTTGCCATTGCGTGAAGCCCGTGAGGTGTTCGAACGAGAATATCTTTTGACCCAAATCAATCGATTTGGCGGTAATATTTCCCGAACAGCGGCGTTTGTCGGGATGGAGCGTTCAGCGCTCCACCGCAAATTAAAAGCCTTAAAAATTGTAACAGCTGCAAAGGCTGGCGCACGGGTTGCGGTGGTAGAAGACAGCAGTGAAGATACGGACGTCACCAAAGGGGATGCGTCATAAGGCGGGGCAAGCACCTAGAGATGCCAGATTGACCAAAGGCTTGAGTTCTGGCATGTCACTAGGAAACAAGGTCTAAGGGGCTTTATTATGAAGGTCATCATTTGTGGCGCAGGGCAGGTGGGCTGGCAGATTGCACGCCAGCTTTCAAATGAACGCAACGATGTGACAGTTGTGGATAATAATGCCGAATTGATCCGCCAAGCCATTGATACACTTGACGTTCAAGGGATCACGGGGTTTGCGTCATATCCGGATATTTTGGACCGCGCAGGGGCGCGTGATGCTGATATGATCATTGCGGCAACCTATTCTGATGAGGTGAATATGGTCACCTGTCAGGTGGCGCATTCGGTGTTTAATGTGCCACGTAAAATTGCACGATTGCGCTCACAAAGCTATCTTGATGCTATTTATTCGGACCTATATCGGCGCGATCACATGCCGATTGATGTTGTGATTAGTCCAGAACAAGAGGTGGCAGAAGCGGCAATAAAACGGCTAACCGTGCCATCTGCTTTTGATACGGAAACCTTCCTTGAGGGGGATATTCAGCTTTTGGGCCTCACAATTGCCGATGATTGCCCCGTGGTGAATACGCCTTTACGTCAGTTAACGGATCTTTTTTCGACCTTATCTGCGATTGTGGTTGGCGTGCGTCGTGGCGGAAAAATCTTTGTTCCAAACGCAGGGGATCAGCTTTTCGTCGGAGACCAAATTTATGTCTTTACCCTTAAAGAAGACATCAATCGCACGATGGAAATCTTTGGTAAACCTGTCGAAAAACGAAAACGCATCGTTATTGTCGGGGGCGGCAATGTCGGCCTTGATGTGGCGCGCCAACTTGAAAAACGCCTTGATAAAGTTCGGGTGCGCGTCATTGAAAAAGACCGCGCCCAAGCGGAATACGCGGCAGATGAGCTTGTTAAAACCATTGTTTTGAACGGTGATGGTATGTCCCGTGATTTGCTGCGCGAAGCAAATATCGAAGAAGCGGACGCAATTTTAACGGTAACGGATGATGACAAAACCAATATTTTGACCTCCGTTCGGGCCAAAACCATTGGCACGGAAATGGCGATTTGTTTGGTGAATGACCCGTCTATGGCCGCTTTGATGGCGCCATTGGGGATTGACGCCTATATCAACCCACGTGCGACGACCGTGTCATCGATTTTGCGCCATATCCGTCACGGCCGCGTGCGCGATGTCTATTCTATTGGGGATGCCGAAGCGGAAGTCATTGAAGCCCAAGTCCTTTCCACTTCGCCAATTTCCGGGCAGGCGCTCCGGGATGTGGATTTCCCTGAAGGTGTGCTCGTTGGGGCCGTCAAAAAAGGAACTGAAACGCTGCGTCCGACGGGGCGTATGGTGATTGATGACGGCGATATCATTGTGCTTTTTGCCATGGCGGGTGACATCCCTGCGGTGGAACAGCTCCTACAAGTTTCAATCGACTTTTTCTAGGATGATACGGCGCTACTTATATGACCTGCCGCTCATTGTGACGTTGATGGGGGTGGCGGCGCTGTCAATGTTGTTACCTGCTGTTTTTGCAGGCGTATCGGGTGATCCATTTACTGGACGCGTCTTCCTTTACGGGGGTGTCGTTTTGTCATTTCTGGTGGTTTTGCTCGCGATTGCGACGCATCGTCCATCCCGCAATGAAACGCGCGCCCTGCGCTCAGAAACGTCGCTTTTGCCATTGGCTTTTGCCTATTTTCTCTTGCCCGTTATTTTTGCCATTCCTTTTTTCGAAGCTGTACGCAACACAACATTTCTAAACGCCTATGTGGAAATGGTCTCAAGCTTCACCACCACGGGAATGACGCTATACCCTGATCCTGATCGCCTGTCGCCGAGCTTGCATCTCTGGCG
The DNA here is from genome assembly GCA_049609065.1 of Halocynthiibacter sp. Classification (GTDB taxonomy): domain Bacteria; phylum Pseudomonadota; class Alphaproteobacteria; order Rhodobacterales; family Rhodobacteraceae; genus JBMYYE01. The sequence goes on along the minus strand of JBMYYE010000053.1, from coordinate 10,228 downwards.
CGCTCAGGTGGGCTGGATGGGGGGCTTTTTCATCTGGACCAGTGCGCTTGCGGTCTTTGCACCGCTGAATTTGGGCGGGTTCGAAGTATCCTCTCGTTCTACCGCAGGCCAAATTGACACGCATTTTACACAGATCGAACGTCAGTTTAATCTGGTTGAGCGCTTCTCGCGCTATGGCGGGATGCTGTTCCCGATCTATGTGACGATCACTGCCATTTTGTGGCTGTCACTGCTTTTCCTTGGGGATACGCCATTTGTGGCCCTGTGCCATGCGATGTCGACGATCGCAACAAGCGGGATTTCCCCGATTGGCGGTCTTGAAAATGCCAATAGCGGCCTGTTGGGCGAAGGGGCCGTGTTTTTATTCTTCATCTTTGCACTGACACGGGTGCTTTACATGAAAAGCCAATCTGAGGATCTTTTTATCCGCCTGAAGGAGGACCCCGAACTGCGGCTTTCTCTTTTGATTATCGTGCTCACATCTTTATTTTTGTTTTTACGCCACTGGTTTGCCAGCCTTGAGTTTGAAAGCAAGGCCAGCCTCATGGATACGTTTCATGCGATTTGGGGATCGGTGTTTACGGTCGCCTCCTTCTTGACAACCACGGGGTTTGAAAGCGCTGATTGGAGCCTCGCGCGGGCGTGGTCCGGGTTGCCAACGCCAGGGCTCATTTTGGTTGGGTTGTCTATGATTGGCGGCGGTATCGCCACAACTGCAGGCGGGGTGAAACTCCTACGGGTCTATGCCCTTTATCAGCATTCGCGCCGTGAAATGGATCGGCTGTCCCACCCACATGCGATTGGCGGCGTTGGCCAAACCAAGCGGCATTTTCGCCGTCAAGGTGCGGTGATCGCATGGATTTTCTTCATGCTTTTTGCAATGACTTTGGCGCTTTTTGTGGTTTTGTTTTCCGCCACCGGCATGCCGTTTGAAGCCGCAATTATCACCAGCTCAGCCATGTTGACCAATGCAGGGCCATTGGTGGAAGTTGCTTTGGCAGAGCCCCTAAACCTTGAGGCGTTTGGCGCGGGCAACAAATGGGCGCTTATCCTTGCGATGATTATTGGTCGAATTGAAACGCTGGCTCTGGTGGCTTTATTAAACCCGATTTATTGGCGGAAAGCCTAAATACGGCGCCAAAGCATTAATTTTTGGCTTAAAAACTAGAATTATTCAAAAAAGGGGTGGATGTTTTGGTATTTGCCGCCCATAATTTACCATTAGGAACGTTCGGGGATCAACCACACGGGCGAGTAAGAAAAATAAAAAGAATGAATAGGAAACGCTGATGGCTGGGGACAAACAGAACCTACAAGATGCATTTTTGAACCATGTGCGCAAAACAAAAACACCTGTGACGATCTTCTTGATCAATGGCGTGAAGCTCCAAGGTGTGATTACGTGGTTTGATAATTTCTGTATGCTTTTGCGTCGTGATGGGCAATCGCAGCTTGTGTATAAACACGCAATTTCAACAATTATGCCAGGGGCACCGATTAGCCTCTATGAAGGCGAAGAACAGCTTTAATGCAAGAACAAGAGACCCAAGCCACACGGGTTTGGGTGCTACATCCAGACATTAAATCTTCGAAAACGCGTCGGGATCCCGATGACGCGCTTGAAGAAGGCTGCGCTTTGGCGCGCGCTATGCCAAATTTTGAAGTTGTCGGATCAGAGGTCGTACCGCTGTCAAAAATGCGCGCGGGCTATTTGTTTGGTTCCGGAAAAATCAACGAAATTGGCGAACGTATTCATGACCAGAATGTTGAATTAGTACTGGTTGATGGTCCATTAACGCCCGTCCAACAACGAAACCTTGAAAAGGCGTGGAATGTAAAAATTCTTGACCGTACAGGGCTTATCCTTGAGATTTTCTCGGACCGCGCACGCACGCGTGAAGGCGTGCTTCAGGTTGAAATGGCTGCGCTTTCATATCAGCGCACGCGACTTGTGCGGGCTTGGACTCATTTGGAACGCCAGCGGGGCGGGCTTGGTTTTGTTGGTGGTCCCGGTGAAACACAGATTGAGGCCGATAGGCGCGCCATTGATGACGCCATTGGGCGCATCAAAAAACAGCTTGAAAAGGTTGCAAAAACCCGCGCGCTGCACCGCGAAAGCCGTAAAAAAGTGCCCTATCCAATTGTGGCGCTTGTTGGTTATACCAACGCTGGAAAATCAACGCTTTTCAACCGCTTAACGGGGGCAGAGGTCTTTGCCAAAGATATGCTCTTTGCCACGCTTGACCCAACTATGCGATCCCTTACCTTACCAGATGAAACGGATATCATTCTTTCAGATACGGTTGGTTTTATTTCGGATCTTCCACACCATCTTGTGGCGGCCTTCCGCGCGACGCTCGAAGAGGTGCTCGATGCGGATTTAATTGTGCATGTGCGCGATATTTCACATCCCTTACGCGACAGCCAGTCCGAAGATGTGGCCGCAATTTTGGCTCAGCTTGGTGTTGACGATGACACGCCGCAGCTTGAAGTTTGGAACAAAATTGACCAGCTAAGCCCCCAAATGCGTGAAGGCCTCGAAGAAGCCGCACGACACCGCGATAATGTGATCATGATGTCTGCCCAGACGGGCGAGGGATATGATGGATTTGTGCAAGCCGTCTCCGCCAGCCTTGTTGAGCCGCGCATCGAAGAAGATCTCCTTATTCCCTATGCAGCCGGTCGTCAGCGCGCTTGGCTTTTTGAAGAAGGGTTGATCAAATCTGAAGACCCTACCGATGCTGGGTTTAAAATTCGTGTGCTTTGGAATGCACGCGAAAAAGAACGGTTTTGGTCGCTCTAAATTTTTAGATATTTGCGCGATCAGTCCCCGGTTTTTGGCAGGATCGTTGTGATCCCTGCATTGGCCGCATAGGCCAATTCAGGATCCAAAGACATCGGGATATATTCGCCGCGTCGCCAAAATTCGCCCAAATTATCATAAAAACGTGACAATGGATGGCCCGATTGTCCTGTGGAGATCACAAAGACGGAACTGTCAGGATCTTCAAAATCATAGACACCCCGATACCCTGCACCATGGACATTCATAAACGGGTCGGGGCCTTCGCCACGGGTGCGACCGCGCAATAATGTGTTGTCCCCGCCAGATGTCGGTTGAACGATATTCACAACCCATTCGAGCACGGGAATATTCCCCAAAACGGGGTGCTTATGGATGGCCTGATGGGCATCGCCCCATCGTAAGCTTTCAAGGGCCTGCCCATAGCGTTCATCAATCCACAAAAGCGCGTCATCAAGGGCAGACGACGCAATTTGCGCACAGGTTTCAACGGGGGTGGATTGAACCACATCACACCAAATGCCAGCGCCATCAATATTGCGAAACACCTTTTCCAAAAAATATGGCTGAAGGTGATTGTACTCCGCGGTTAAAGGACCCAATTCATCCTGCAACACGCGCTTTTGAATGGCCCGCAACCACGCCGCATAGATCAAGGGCTCTGGCAAATGTTCATTCATTTCGCCATTCCACGCAGCCAAAAGATCCAAGGCACGTTTTCTTTGACGTTCCTGGCTGCCTTTCGGGGCGGCATCTTGGGTATACCAGAGGTCTTTACCCACCAAGGGTAGAAGTGTGCGCGCGGTAAAACTAACCTCATCAAGCTGCGTGTCGATGAAGCTTTCTCGTGTATGCACCATGCGGGAATTCATCAGTTTTTTCCACCGCTGCACCCGTTGGGTATCCCCCCATATATAGCTGATATGATTGGGGAAAGGCGCGTCGATGACTTTGTTATTGGTGTTGCCAACGATGCCGCCTTCGGGGTTCACGAAACGTGGATTTTGCGCATAGGGGAACATGCCATTCCACCGATTATTTGAAAGCCATCCGGGACTGGGCATGCGACCAAGGCTTTGATGTAAAAGATCCCGTTTCGGCACCGCGCCGATCGTGGTGAGTGCAATGTTATCTTTGTCCACAATCGTGAGGTTTTGTGAGGGGGCGATGTATCCACCAAGGGAGGAAAGCGCACCTGCAACCGATTTCGCCTGCATGAGGTTGAGCGCAGCCGTATAGGACGTATCCGCCCCAGACAAGGCCGTCCAAGATAGGCTCATGACATGACCATCTGGCGTGATCGAGCCAATATTATATTGATCTGCGGGTAAAACAGGTCCGTTTTCTGTCCATCTCAGGGTGATGCTTACGGGTTTTTCGTCTTTGACATTGATGACTGAGCTGCGGGTTTTGAACGTTTTATAGCCCCCAAGCCCAAGATATTCTTTGGGATTATCAGGGTTGAGTTTTTCAATGAACAGGTCTTGGTCATCAAGATAGGAACTGGTTAAGCCCCAGCCGATGGCATCCGAGCGCCCCGTTAATATCACTGGCAAACCTGGGATCGTGGCACCAATCACGCCGCCAGATTTGAGCTGCAACCGTGCCAAATACCAAATACTGGGCGCGGTGAAACCCAAATGCGGGTCATTGGCCAAAAGCGTCCCGCCATTTGCCGATCGCTCATTGCTCGCAGCCCATGCATTTGATGCGCCGGAAAACGCGGGGCGTTTCACAGGAGAAAGTAGATCATCATTGCGCGGTTGATACTGGGCGGTTTTGAGGTCAGGAAACAGTGTTCCCAAAGAAATCCGCGCACGGTTTGGTGTTGTGAGGGCAGATCCTGTTTCGCTTGGATATAAATCTTCGAGCCGCGCATCTTCTAAAAGAAGGGCTGTTTGTGCATAGAGCACTTCTTTTTGAACATGGGATGTCAATTGAAGCGCCATGAGTTTGATAACAGCAAGGCTATCTGTGGGTTGCCATGGGGCAATTTCAGGGGCGAAGAAGAAAAACTCAGGGGCGCCGCGCCCTTTGGGGGATTTATTCACCGTGGTGAGCCAGGCATTCACCCCATCGGCATAAGCATCAAGAGCGGATTTTGCTTCGTCTGATTGCGCGGCCACCGATTGCGCCGCCAAGCCATAAAGGTCCAGTCGTCGCAACAGTTTATCGATTGGCAAGGTGCGATTTCCAAAGAGTTCCGACAATCGGCCTTGGGCCGTGCGCCGCATCATCATCATCTGCCAAAGTCGGTCTTGGGCATGGGCATAGCCAAGGGCAAAATAGGCATCGTGATCTTGTGTGGCAAAAATATGCGGGACACCCGCCGTGTCACGGACGATTTCGACTTTTTCGGTCACATCAAGTTCGCGATTGTCCGTATAGTCCGGCAAGGATCCTTGCGCCAAATAATAAGCAAAGAGCAAAATAACCATCACCAAAGCCGCTATGGCCATAATTGATCGTATGATCCACTTAAAAGCTCTTGCCATTTGCCCGTCCTAAAGCGATTTTCGTCATGAAGAGTTATAGGCGCAACTGGCGCATAAAGACAAATGGATAGGATCATATCATGGCAAAAACAGCATTTTTGGGCTTAGGCGTTATGGGCGCGCCGATGGCGGCACATCTTGAAACGCATGGTCATAGCGTATCCGTGTATAACCGGACCTTCGCCAAAGCCCAAAACTGGGCCAGCCGCCAAGATGGCACGGCGCATGAAACACCGCGTGAGGCGGCCACAGGCTGTGATTTTGTTATGGCCTGTGTGGGCAATGATGATGATTTGCGATCTGTTTGCCTGGGTGAGGATGGGGCGTTTGCAGGAATGGCAAAGGGCACATATTTTGTGGATCACACAACCGTTTCGGCAAAAGTGACACGAGAACTCGCAGAAATCGCCGCTGAATTGGGGATTTCATATGTGGATGCGCCCGTATCTGGCGGGCAAGCGGGCGCCGAAAATGGCATTTTGTCTGTAATGTGCGGCGGTGATGAGGCGGCCTATGCCGCGGTTGAGCCGATCATTCAATCCTATGCGCGCATCTGTAAACGTATTGGCGATGTTGGGGCAGGGCAGCTGGCAAAAATGGTCAATCAGATCTGCATCGCGGGACTTGTGCAAGGCCTGTCCGAAGGGCTTAATTTTGCGCAAAAAGCAGGGCTCGACGGGCACGCCGTTGTTGATGTTATCACCGGCGGTGCCGCAGGGTCGTGGCAGATGGCAAATCGCCATGACACCATGTTGAAGGATGAATTTGATCACGGATTTGCCGTGGATTGGATGCGCAAGGATCTTGGAATTTGCCTTGAAACGGCCAATGAGATTGGCACACCTTTACCGGTGACGGCTTTGGTGGATCAATTTTACAAAGATGTGCAAACAATGGGGGGCGGGCGTTGGGATACGTCAAGCCTCATCAAACGCCTGCAAGCCTTTGATGTATAATGAAAAAGGGGCCGTTCTGGCCCCTTTGTTTTTGTCTGTATGTTGGCACTTAGGGAATAATGCGTGTGTATTTTGTACCTTCAAGCGTCGCTCCGAGGTGAAGGCCTGCTTGGCCGAAAATCACAGCGATCACAGGGCTTGTTGCCGTTGTGAAATCCGCGGCAAGGTTCCCGCCTTCGTTCTTAAAGACATAATCGAGATCCGCGCCAGCGGACCAACCTTCGGAATAGCGGAATTTTTTCAAGGCGTCATCGGTCATGAAAAAGAGCACATGTGAATATTGTTGCGCACCGATTTGAAGGCCAAAGCTTGCTTGTGCTGCAGAATAGTAATCAACGCTCACATCATTAACGCGCAAAGCCCCGCGTCCATAGGCGCCACCGATGCCAAAGCCTGCTTTGGTCATGACGGGCATCACCAATTGGCCGACCGATTTGTCCCGCAAATTATATGCCCCAGGGTATTTGTTATAAAGCGCGTTCAGCGTGGAATCCACGCGGGCATCAATTTTTGCATCATTGGAGTTGCCAATTTGATTGCCACATGCGGCAAGGGGCACAACAGCCCCTGTCGCGGCCAAAAAACGACGGCGTGTATATTGGGTTTTTGTTCCAGAATTTTGTGTCATTGTACTGCCTGTATTGACTATATTTGCTCGACCGAAATCTTATGTTTCGTGTTCAATCACAAGAAGTCTAACGCGCATGATGTGGTTTGTCACCGCGAAAGTGCGTTTTTCTGCCCATAGGCAATTTTTCACTCGTTTTTGAGAAGTTTCGCCGCACGAGGCGCAAAATACGTCAAAATGCCATCACATCCCGCGCGTTTAAAGGCCATCAAGCTTTCCATCATGACCTTATCGCCATCAATCCAGCCGTTGCGCGCCGCGCCTTCGATCATCGCGTATTCGCCCGAAACTTGATACGCATAAGTCGGCACGGCAAAACTGTCTTTCACCTCACGGCAAATGTCCAAATAAGGCATGCCAGGTTTAACCATGACCATATCTGCGCCCTCATTGAGGTCACGTTCAATCATGCGAAGGGCTTCTTGACGGTTGGCGGGGTCCATTTGGTAAGTTTTCTTATCGCCTTTGAGGGCACCAGACGCCCCAACCGCATCCCGAAATGGGCCGTAGAAGCTCGACGCGTATTTCGCAGAGTAGCTCAAAATCGTGACATTTTGGTGCCCTTGGTCCTCAAGCGCTTCACGGATCGCCAAAATACGCCCGTCCATCATATCCGATGGTCCAAGGATATCCGCACCTGCATCTGCTTGCGCCAGTGCCATTTTAACAAGCGCTTCAACCGTTTCATCATTGACGATTTCACCATCTCGTACGATCCCGTCATGGCCGTTGGAATTATAGGGATCGAGCGCGATATCCGTCATCACAGCCATCGTTGGGATAGCCGCCTTTAAAGCGCGAATGGCGCGGTTGGAAATATTGTCGGGGTTCCATGCTTCTTCGCAGGTTTCTGTCTTGAGGCTCGGATCTGTATTTGGAAACAAGCAAATCGCATTCACCCCAAGATCATGGGCCTCACGCGCAGCTTCAACCAATAAATCAAGGGTCAAACGCTGCACACCAGGCATGGAAGGAATGTCTTCTCGGGTGTTTTCGCCTTCGATAATAAACACAGGCCAGATAAAATCAGCGGCACTCAAATAGGTTTCTCGCACGAGGCCTCGAAGGGCCTCACTTTGACGAAGACGGCGGGGACGTGTTAGGGGAAACATGCTCATTTTGACCTCATTCAATGGAAAACCAATTGGCTCTTGCGTCTTGGGTGCCCTAATTTTTAGTCTTTCGCAAGCGCCGATCAAAAGAAGGCTGTTCTTTTTTGTGGGTTTTAAGTAGGTGTTAATCGGTTATTTTTAGCACCATTCCCAAAAAAGCCGTCAGGAGATAGGGCAATCGAAATCATCACAACGCTTTCCGAGATACTGGAACTGCGCAGCTTCTCCAATCTATGGTATTGGATTATGCTGGCGGTGATGTGGTCGCGCACGAGTTATTATATCATGGGGGTGCCCATGGACGTGATCCGTGATGCGCAACGCCACGGGGATGCCGATGGGCGCAGCCAAGTGATGCTTGATGTCGAAGTCTCCGCCAATATTCGCGCGCGTCGGATCATGGAAATGTCGCGGATTGGCGGGAATTCTGTGGCGATCGGTATTTCGTTTATTTTAAGCACGCTGGCCATGCTTGGGTTTTACTACGGGGTGGAGTTCGCACAGGCGTTGTTTTTGATCGCCTTTCCCTATGTCTTTGTTGTTTTACATATGGTGAAAACGGCACGCAGGCTCACAACAAACCGTCCGACAGGGGCCGACATGATTGCCGTTTTGCTGGGCCACCGCGCCGTGGTGCAAATCATCGGCATTTTTGGTCTTTTCTTTGCGATTATGTGGGGTATGTTCACGCTTTTGACAACCGTCGCGATTGGGTAACTCATGAACCATATAAAACTTGGTGGTGCGCCAGAAGGCTATGACGCCCATGTCTTGCTCAAAGAATATAATAGAAACGACGAAAGCGTGGTTTTTGTTGCGCGTGATGACAAGCGGCTGGCCGAAATGGAAGCGGCGCTTGCGTTTTTTGCGCCGACCGCACCGATTGTGAGTTTCCCAAGCTGGGACTGTTTGCCATTTGATCGCACATCGCCCAACGCGGCCGTCTCCGCCAAACGGATGGCAACGCTCGCGGGGCTTGCACATGGGGTGTACCCAAAGGCCATATTCCTCACCACATTAAATGCAATTACACAGCGCGTGCCCGCGCGAAATATCGTAAAAACGGCAACATTTCAGGCCCGTGTTGGTCAGCAAATAGATGAAGAGGCGCTTAAAATCTTCCTCACACGTATGGGGTTTGTGAATGCGCCAACGGTGGCCGAACCGGGTGATTTTGCGATCCGCGGCGGGATTATTGACGTATTTCCTCCTGGGGATGGCGGACCTGTGCGCCTTGATCTCTTTGGTGATGTTTTGGATGGGGTGCGTCGGTTTGATCCTGTGTCCCAACGCACGACAGAAACCCTTGATTTTGTTGAGCTTGCACCAGTGTCTGAGGTGATCTTGGATGAGGCCGCCATACGGCGGTTTCGACAAAACTACCGCATAGAATTTGGTGCCGCAGGGAGCGATGATCCCCTCTATGAGGCAATATCAGCGGGGCGCGCGCATCAAGGGCTCGAACATTGGTTGCCGTTTTTTCACGAAACCCTTGATACCTTCTTGGACTACTTGCCCACCGCCACTGTGATGTTGGATGATCAATTTGATGCGGCGCGGTTAACCCGTTGGGATGGGATCGAAGACCAGTATGACAATCGCCGCGAAGCAATGGAGGCCAAAAACCGCCTTGATAGCGTGTATAAACCATGCCCTGCGGCGCTTCTTTATCTTGATGATATCGCGTGGAAACAACTGATTGAGGACATGCGCGTTGTTACCTTGTCGCCGTTGCCTCAGGCTTCAGGACCAGGTGTAGTGGATGCAGGCGCGCGGATTGGGCGTAATTTTTCACCGGAACGTCAGTTGGAAAATGTTAGCCTTTTCAGCGCACTATCTGATCACATTCATGCAAAGCGCAAAGGTAGTCAAGTCGTCATCGCCAGCTATTCTGAAGGGGCCCGAGAACGGCTTAAGGGGCTTTTGGATGATGAGGGGCTGACAGATAGCGCGCTCATTTCAGATAGCCGTGATTTACCTACAGGCACGGGTGGTGTGTTTTTAGCGGTCTGGGCGCTCGAACATGGGTTTGAGGCTGATGACCTCACCGTTATTTCAGAACAAGACGTCCTTGGCGATCGACTGATCCGCAGTGCCAAAAAGAAGAAACGGGCCGAAAACTTCCTTACGGAAACCCAAAGCTTAAGCCCAAATGACCTCATCGTGCATGTGGATCATGGGGTTGGGCGCTATAAAGGGCTTGAAACCATCACCGCCGCCGGGGCGCCGCATGA
>JBMYYE010000052.1:0-16190 GCA_049609065.1 Halocynthiibacter sp. | reverse complement strand
TGCCATATTCCTCTGGCAACCCAATTGGGAATCCCATTTCAAAGCGCGCCGCAATATACATATTACCGCCAAGGGCATCTTTGTTGGTTGCACCGAGATCACGCGGACCAAAGCCCCCGTATTGGAACCCGCGCACGATCCCTGTGCTGGCTTGGAAACGGTCAATAATGCGGCTGGAACCACCTGTGCTATTCAACATGCCGCCAAAGAGCTTCGCACGGAAGCTCAAATCTTCGTTGCGTGTTTTAAACTCTGTCCCAATCTCAAATGTTGTTTTGAGAATGGAAGCCCCATCGCCTGTGCTCAGTTCTTGACCAAATGAGGCAAAATAACCTTTGCGTGGATCAAGACCCGTTTTCCGGGTGTCATAGCTATAATCATATCCAATAAGACCGCGCGTTTCATCACCCGCCTCAGCTTTCAAAATAGCCGAAGACCCTGCATCGATCTTGCTGATTTTATCATTTGAAACCCCAGCAGAAACGCGAAGGCGACTGTATTCACCAATTGGGAAAGAGAGGCTCGGCTTAAGGTGGATACGGCGCGTATCATATGACACATCGGAGTGATCAACCACGCGGTACCCAGCAGAAATCCCCAATTGAAGATCACGGCCAAGAAGATGTGGCTCACGGAATTCAAAAGACAAGTCCTCTGAGTTTTTAGACGTATTCACACTTGCGGACAAATACTGTCCACGACCAAGAAGGTTTTGTTCTTTCACGTTCGCGCTAAAACCAAACCCGTCATCAGAGCCAAAAGAAGCCCCAAAGGACAATGAGCCTGTTGGTTTTTCTTCGACATCCACGTCCACGACTACCTGAGATGGGCTAGACCCCTCTTTGGTGTTCACATCGGCATTGGCAAAGTAACCAAGGGCCCGAATGCGCGACGCCGCATCACGAATTTCGCGTGGGTTAAACGGATCCCCTTCCACTGTGTCAAAGCGCTGACGCACGACACGGTCCAAGGTTGTATTGTTACCTTCAATATCGATGCGCTCCACAAATACACGTGGGCCACGCACCAAAACAAGCTCAACATCAAGGGTCAAATCACGGTCATTGCGTGAGACCACTGGCTCAACCCGCACAAATTGTAGCCCCTCCTTAATCGCGAGGCGCTCCATCCGGGTGATGGCTTCTTCAATAAGGACGGGGCTATAAACGGTGCCCGTTTTAATTTTGGTAACCGCGTCAAACATCTCTGGGTCGGCTTCGGACACATCAGATGACACACTCACGTCACCAAAACGGAACTGCTGGCCTTCTTGGACTTTAAACGTCAACAAGAACCCATCACGTTTGCGGGTCAAATCCGTGTTAACACTTTGTGTTTGGAAATCGATATAGCCGCGCGCCAAATAGAAATCGCGCAAAAGCTGTTTGTCGTAATCGATGCGATCCGCAAGGAATGTGTCAGCACGAATGACCGCGCGCAAAAGCCCCGCCTGCTTAGACGCCAACACACGGCGCAAACGGTGATCTGAATAGTTGCGGTTGCCAACAAAGCTCAGGCGCTCAATTTCAATGGGGCTGGCTTCTGTTACTTCAAAAACCAAATCAACGCGGTTATTGGCACGGCGGATAATCCGCGGCGTAACCGTTGCTTCAAAACGCCCCGCATCCCGATAAGCCGCCGTCAGGCGCGCCGCATCTGCTTCTGCAGAAGATGGGCTATAGATATGGCGTGGCTTAGAAACCAAAAGTGCTTCGAGATTGTCATCTTTAAGGCGTTTATTGCCTTCAATGTTAATCCGGTTAATCGATGGGAATTCGGTCACTTTGATCGAGAGTGTATTGCCGCGTGGTGTCAATTCCACCGTTTCAAAAAGCCCGCTGCCGATCAATGACTGGTAGGCATCATTTACTTTGGCATCCGAAACCCGTTCGCCTTTTTTGATCCCAGCATAGGTCAAAATCGTGCCCGCTTCGATGCGTGAATTGCCTTCGATATTGACCCGTGAGAAACGATAGTCGCGGGCCAAAGCGTCTGTTGGCACGACAGCGACTGAGATCATCAAGGCCGCAAGAGGCGCTAGAAATTTCGACCGAGAACGAGGGTTTTGAGACTGCTCAAACATGATGTACCGATTCCAGATTATTAATCATTTTAGGACTGAGTATAAGGAACCGCGCCTCAAGTCAAAGAATTGGTCGCAATTTTTCAAGAGAAACTGGCACAGGAGTGACATGATTTAAAGAGTTTCGGCGGCGGTTGTCATCGTAGAAGAGAATACACCGCATCAAACACCCCTCAACTCACTGTTATTATGGGCAAAAGATATCATTCATAAGCGCAAAGGCCATGAGGCTCAAAAGGAGTGTCAAACCAACCGCCATCAACAGGTTCAAAACCCGTTCATTTGGTGGACGCCGGAAAACCGCCTCATAGGCGTAAAACACAAGGTGCCCCCCATCCAAAACGGGAATCGGAAATAAATTCATAAGCCCCACCGCCGTGGACAGCACCCCGATGAAATAGATGAAGCTTTGACTGCCTTGGGACGCCATCGCCCCAGATGTCTGTGCAATGGCCAACGGCCCCGACATGTTGCACGACGAAATCTCACCAATAATCATATTATAAAGGCCAGAGAGGCTCGAACGGATGATATAGCCGATCTGGGTAATCCCACCTGTCAGCGCAGCCCAAAGCCCCGCAGTTTCCGTTTCCAATTCAAAAGGAAGCCCGCCCGTGATCCCAATCAGCCAGCGGGTGTCAAAGCTCCCATCCGCCAATGGCATATCCACACGTTTTGGCGTGAGCGTTTGCTCAAGCGTCTCACCTGCGCGCCAAACGGATAGCAAAAGAGGTTTACCATCTGAGGAAATTACACGCTGGCGGAGGTCTTCGAATGTGGAAATAGCAACGCCATTTGTTGCCGTGATGACATCCCCAACCTCAAGCCCCGCCTCATAGGCCGCAGAACGAGGTGCGAGCGCCACAACCTGGGCTGGAAATGGATGTGGACCATCCACACGTAGCTCAACCCCATCACGTTTCACGACATAAGGCAGCACCGATTGGTTGCCCAGTTTTGTGCCCTCAGCGCGAAAACTTTCCGTGGTTGAAAGCAATATTCCATCGATTGACACAATTTCATCACCTGCTTCAATTGACGTTTCAAGCCCAGGAAATGTTGGCGTATTGGCAAGTGTTAGCGGCTCTTTGGCCGTGCCTTGAAAAAAGAAAACACCCGTAAAAACAAGGGCCGATAGGATAAAGTTAAAGAGAGGACCAGCCGCAACAGTGGCCGCGCGCGCCCAAAGTGGTGCACCATGCATGGTGCGGCGTTTTTCGTCTTGCGACAATCCATCAAGCGCCTCTGGATCGGCCGCAGAAGCCGCGTCTTTGTCGCCCAGAAATTTTACATATCCCCCAAAAGGAAGAGCCGCGATCTGCCATTTGGTGCCGTGCTTATCCAGACGTGAATAGAGCACCGGACCAAATCCAAGCGAGAAGACTTCGGCATGGATACCTGACCAGCGGCCGACGATATAATGCCCATATTCATGGATCGCAACAATCACCGAAAGGGCGATTACAAACGCAATCAACGTAAACGCAGAGCCGCCTAAGCTTGGCAAAATGGAAGACATGTCATGAACCTTTGGTTAGTGGTTTTGAGTGATATAGGCGCTAGCAGTTCGTCGCGCTAGGGCATCAATGTGATTTACCGCATCAAGCGTCATGGACGCGGCGGGGAGTTGTGCCTCAGACGCCAATATATTGAGCGTCGCACGCACAACATCCGCCATATCGGTGAAGGCGATTTTTCGCGCGATAAACCCATCAAGTGCTGCTTCTTTGGCGGCATTAAAAACTGCGCCAGATAGGCCCCCTGCCGCCATCACCTCATAGGCAAGGCCAAGCGCAGGATAACGTGCCGCATCTGGGGCGCTAAACGTCAACTGCCCGATTTCAGCGAGATCAATGCGCGCCACAGGCAAATCGCAGCGATGCGGGTAATTCAGCGCAAAGCCAATGGCATGGCGCATATCCGGTGCCCCAAGATGGCTCATCAGAGCGCCATCTTTGAACATCACCATCGCATGGATGATCGACTGTGGATGAATGACCGTTTTAATTTGCGCAGGATTGAAACCAAAAAACTCTTTTGTTTCAATTAGCTCCATTGCTTTGTTAAACATGGATGCGCTGTCAATTGTGATGCGCTGCCCCATATCCCAATTGGGATGGGTCGCGGCCTCTTCAACCGTTGCGGTTTTAAGTTTCTCAAGCGGCCAGTCCCGCAATGCCCCACCAGAAGCGGTGAGTGTGACCTCTTCAACCGCGTCCATGTCTTCGCCGATCATGGCTTGAAAAATGGCAGAATGTTCGCTGTCGACGGGTAAAATATCTGCCTTATGATCAGCCGCTGTCTTTAAAAGGAGTGCCCCCGCACAAACCAAGCTTTCTTTATTCGCAAGCGCAACCGTCACACCCGCTTTGAGGGCTTCGAGCCCAGGCTCAAGCCCCGCAGCCCCAATAATCCCCGACACCATCATGTCGCACGGACGGCCCGCGGCCTCAAGAAGGGCACTGCGCCCTGCCCCCACTTCGATACCCGTGCCAGAAAGCGCCTCTTTAAGGCGGGTATAATCCCCATCATGGGCCGCAATCACGGTGGAGGGTTGCAAGGCTTTGGCATCTTTTACCAATTGCTCAATATTGCGCCCGCCCGTCAGGCAGGAAACCGAAAACCGCTCAGGCGCGCGTTTCACAAGGTCAATCGTCGATTGACCGATGGATCCCGTCGCACCAAATATTGAAAGGGTTTTCGTCATGGGTGCCTTAGCCCCCGATCATCGGCATAGCACCAACCGCCGCCAAAAGCGTCACGAAGCTCGCAGCACCAATCATGCCATCAAAGCGATCAAAGAACCCGCCATGGCCCGGAATGAGGTCTGAACTGTCTTTGATCCCTTGTTTGCGCTTAAACGCGCTTTCGAGGATATCCCCCATTTGCGAGGCAAAGGACACAAAGACCGAAATGATCACGAGCTCTGCGCCAATGCTGCTTGAGCTGGCATATAAGATACCAACCACAGCCGCCAAGGCCCAACCTGCGATGGTGCCGGACCATGTTTTTTTCGGGCTGATTTGCGGCCAGAATTTTGGGCCGCCAAAAATGCGCCCCGCGACATAGCCGCCGATATCCGTAAACACCACAACCAAGATGAGCCACAGTGCCGCCCAAAGCCCATGGTTGAGGCGAAGTTCCAACAACCCATAGGCGCCAAACGCCACAAGAACCGCGAGGGGCGCAAATTTTTTCAAATTCACATCCATCAACACCGCCATGACACAGGCGACGAAAATCAGGATCAAAAACCCATACCACGTCAATAAAAATGCGCTTAGCATGAGGGTGATGATTGCCAAACTGCCAGCAGTCAGACGCATTTTTTCAGCGTTCTTTGTTCCCAGCATATGGAACAATTCCCAATACAGCATCCCCGTCACTGCCGCCACCAACACAGCATAAATAAAGCCGCCAGATAGGATCGCAACCGCGCCGATGATGGCCATTACCACCGCGGATTTCACCCGTGGCCCAAGATCCGCCCATTTCTTTGACACTTGTGTGTTGCTCATTTTTTTATTCCTCCAAATCGGCGGTCTTTCTTTGAAAAGCCCTGCACGAGGTCGCGAAAATGTTCCGCGGTAAAATCAGGCCAGAGCGTGTCTACAAATTCGTATTCCGCATAGGCTGATTGCCATAATAAAAAGTTCGAAATCCGTGCTTCACCTGACGTACGAATGACCAAATCTGGATCCGGAAGCAAACACGTATCCAAAAACTGTGGGAAGGTTTCATCGGTAATCGTATCAGGGGTCAAGCGGCCTTCGGCCACTTCAATGGCCATGCGTTTGGCCGCGCGCGACACTTCATCACGGCCCCCATAATTGAGCGCGACGGTTAAATGAACCAAATCGTTGTTTTTAGTCGCCTCTTCCATGTCGGTCATTAAACGTTGAAGTTCTTTGTGCAACCGAAGCCGATCACCAATAAAGCGCACGCGGACCCCATTTTTTGCAAGGTCTTTCATCTCTGATTTAAGGTAGAGGCGAAAGAGCTTCATTAAGCCCGTCACCTCGAGCTGTGTACGTTTCCAGTTTTCCGTCGAAAATGCAAATATCGTCAGGTATTTCACGCCATTTTCTGGGCATGCTTCGACGATTTGACGCACACGTTTTGCGCCCGCTTGATGACCGAATAGTCGTGGTTTTCCTTGGCCTTGGGCCCACCGACCGTTGCCATCCATAATGATGGCGACGTGTTTTGGCGCTTTGGCGGCTGTGTCGTTCAAGCTATATTCCTAAACTCAGGTATCACTAGACCTAGAATCGAAGCGGGCCCGAAGGCCCGATACACATGCTCTTAAACTTGCATGATTTCTTCTTGTTTTGTCGCAAGTGTGCTGTCGATATTGGCAATCGCAGTATTGGTGAGCTCTTGCACCTCATCGGACCATACTTTGTGATCATCTTCAGACATGCCCGCTGCTTTTGCCTTCTTAAGCTGTTCCATGCCATCACGGCGCACATTGCGCACGGCCACACGCGCACTTTCGGCATATTGGCCCGCCACTTTGGTTAGGTCACGACGGCGTTCTTCGTTGAGTTCTGGGATCGGCAACATAATGATGGTGCCATTTAGCTGTGGGTTGATACCAAGGCCGCTTTCACGGATCGCTTTTTCCGCCAATTGCACCATGGATTTATCCCAAACGTTCAATGTCACCATACGAGGTTCGGGCACATTCACCGTCCCAATTTGGTTAATGGGTGTTTTTTGCCCATATGCTTCAACCATAATCGGATCGAGCATGGACGCAGACGCGCGCCCCGTTCGTAAGGAGGAAAACTCCGTTTTCAAAGCGCCCATTGCGCCATCCATACGACGTTGTAGATCGTCTAGATCAATTTCAAGATCTGCCTCAGACATAATCGTCCCTCTCTTTTCAAACTTATTTGCAATATAGGCCTAACCGTGGACCGAAGTATAGGTGCCTCTGCCTGCCAAAATCCCCTTAAAGCCACCAGGCTCATCCAAAGAGAACACAATAATCGGCAAATTGTTGTCACGGGCCAGCGCAATCGCGGACGCATCCATCACGCCCAGACGTTTTTGCAACACATCATCATAGGACACGCGGTCATAGCGCACCGCATCGTCAAATTTTGCAGGATCCTTGTCATAAACGCCATCAACTTTGGTGCCCTTGAAAATCGCCTCACAGCGCATTTCATTCGCCCGAAGCGTCGCCGCCGTATCCGTTGTGAAATAAGGGTTCCCCGTCCCTGCTGCAAAGATACAAACCCGTTTCTTTTCAAGGTGACGCACCGCGCGGCGGCGAATATAGGGTTCACAGACCTGATCCATCGGAATAGCGGAAATCACACGGGTGTGAATGCCAAGCCCCTCAAGCGCAGATTGCATTGCCAGCGCGTTCATAACCGTTGCGAGCATCCCCATATAATCGGCTGTCGTGCGCTCCATCCCTTGGGCGGAGCCTTGTAGGCCACGAAAAATGTTGCCACCCCCAATCACCATGCAGATTTCAACACCCATATCATGCACGGTTTGAACTTCGCGTGCGATCCGTTCAACAGTTGGCGGATTGAGACCGAACCCCTGATCCCCCATCAACGCTTCTCCTGAAATTTTAAGCATAACGCGGTTAAATTTCGTTTCTTTGACGCTGGCTGATGCGGTCATGGATGCCCCCTTGCAAGATTTGCACTCAAAATGACACATTTTCACGCCAAAGTTCAATGCGAAGTTTTGCCCTTTTGACAATTCTTGGCTAAGAGCAGACAACGAAGGCGTATAAGAGGCCCATTATGATCGATATCAAGCAACTTTCACTGGAAAAACCGGTTCTTATTGCGGGGCCCACCGCATCGGGTAAATCGGCGCTTGCTTTGGAGATTGCAGCCGCGCAATCGCGCATGATCGTCAACGCAGATGCGCTCCAAGTGTATGATGGATGGCGGATTTTAACCGCACGGCCCAGTGACGCCGATTTGAACACAGCGCCCCACGCGCTTTATGGGCATGTGCCCTTTGATGCGGCGTATTCCGTTGGGGATTGGCTTCGGGATATGCGCGGCTTTGTGGCATCCCCTGCCCCTGCCCCGATCATCATTGGGGGAACTGGGCTCTATTTTGCGGCGCTCACAGAAGGGTTGGCAGAAATTCCCGACACCCCTTTGAGCCTCCGAGACGCGGCCAATGCCCGTATGACGGATGATGGTATCGCGCCCTTTCTCGCAGAGCTGGATGCAGAAACGCGTGCGGCCATTGATACGCAAAACCCAATGCGGGTCCAGCGCGCATGGGAGGTTCTCACACATACAGGGCGCTCCATTCGGGACTGGCAGCGCGACACGCCGCCGCCTCTTTTGGGGCTGGAAAACACACATCCCTTTGTTCTCACCTGTGACAAAATCTGGCTCAATGAACGGATCGAAAGACGGTTTCACCAGATGATCGATCAAGGGGCCTTGGATGAAGCGCGTTCAATGTTGCCAAACTGGTCCCCTGATTTTCTATCCTCCAAGGCGATCGGGGCTCCTGAACTTATTGCGCATCTTCAAGGTGATATGGATATCGACGCCGCTATAGAGGCGGCAATCATTGGATCGCGGCAATATGCCAAACGCCAACGCAGCTGGTTTCGGAGCCGCATGAAATCATGGACCCCCATTCAACCAGATTTATAACTTGCGTTTTACCAACTCTTTGGTCATAATTTTGCCAAAATGGCTTTATTTAATAGTGAAATGCCAACATAACGCAAAAATGTAACGCCGTGCCATGAATGATACTGTTTCTCCTGTTGACACCACCACGCCTGATGGGCGCAGTTTTGGCGTGACCACATTTCCACAAGTTTACAAATCTGAACGCTGGCGCATGGATGAATTGCACAGCCACGAAGATCACACCATCATGTGGGTCACACGGGGCCAAGGGCGTGTTGTTATTCGAGGCACCACCTACGGGTTTGGGCCAAATAACGTTTTCTTCATACCTGCTGGCACCTTATTTTCAATTGAGGTGTCCTCATTTGTTTTTGGCTCTATTTTGCGCATTCCGACCAGTGCCAGTGATCAATTCCCGCAAAAGCCCGAACATATTCGAATGCGTGATGCATTTTTTCAGGCGGATTTCACCACGCTTCATGACCGGATGCACCATGAAATCACCCACCCGGATCGCGGTTCGTTACGGGCCAATGCGGCTATTTTAGAATTGATGCTGGTCTGGCTTGAACGCATCAAGGACCCTGCAGCTGTGATTAAGAAATCCGCGGCAGAAAAGCTCATGCTGGCCTTCACCGATCTCATCGAAGATCAGCTATATGACGGGTTATCCGTGGCAGATTACGCAGGGCAGCTCAACGTCACACCGACGCATCTGACACGGGTGTGTCAAAAGTCTTGTGATCGCTCTGCCTCACATATTTTGACAGAACGCGTTATGTATGAGGCAAAAACGCTCCTGCGGGATACGGATATGGCGGTGAATAAGATCGCGGTTGAGTTGACGTTTACGTCTGCGGCTTATTTCACGCGCGCCTTTCAAAACAGCACCCAGCAAACACCAACAGAGTTTCGCAACAACAGTACAACCCAAAACGCGTATTTTAGCTAAAGCAACCCCTATGCGGTTGATTGTTTTAGCTTTTCTTCAACTTCACCTGCAATAGATTCTGCGCGCGCTGTTAGCTCTGATAGGCTTTCGATCAAATCTTCGGGCACAACGGGCACCTCAATTTTCTCAGGCTCAGGCATCGGAACGTTTTTCAACGCTTCGTTTTCCACCCGAAGCCCGTCTGAAATCGTGTGCTGTGCGGCAAGTTTTTCTTCTAACCCTGCCGTTTTATCCGCGAGCATAAGCCCCGCCATCAAAAGCATGCGCGCTTCTGGCAAACGTCCGATTTGCGCCGTGAGCGCATCGGCCTCTGCGGTCAATAAGCTTGCGGCGGAAAGAAGAAACGATTCCTCCCCCGGTTGGCATGAGACTTCAAAGTCACGGCCTCCAATGGTGATACGAACCTCAGGCATGTTCTGTTTCCCCGTCTTTTGGTGCCGCATCAGCCAAAGCCGTGGCAATGTTTTCCAATTCGAGCGCTTCTGCGCGACGTTCCGCACGTAAGCTTTCGAGCTCTGTCTGCATTGTTTTATTAATCAAATGCGCATCTCCTACGCCTTGCTCATTGGCTTCGCGGAGCGCGTCCGCATTGCCACGCAAATGCCCGTTCACATCCCGAAGCTGCGCAATGCTGCGATGTAACGTTTCGTTTTCTTCGCGCATTTTTGCGAGAGCGGCCTCTTTATCAGCAAGGGCCGTTTCATGGGTGGCATTCACCCCTGTGAGCCGCTCTTCGAGCTGCGCGGTGACCAGTTTTTCATCTGAAAGTGCTGTTTGTAGGTCTTCGACCACGCGCGCATGTTCGGCGTCGCGTTTTTCAACATCATCTTTGTTTTCAACGGGGAGCTGTAATTGCGTTGCCCCGCTTTCAATCCGCTTAAGCGCCTCTGTTAAGCGCGCCTCTAAATCTTGGATCTTCCCCATAATCTTTTCTTGTCCAATGCCTTTTGGGTGTTTTCAGTAATATAAGCAGACCGTTGTCATTAATCCAGAGAAGAATTTTTAGCGCTACCTTTCTACGCAGCATTCCGCAATCGCACCGAATTCCTAGGAAAAAGGTGGTATTGCCTCATATTGCCTGCTGTTATGACTTGATCTTATGGGGTGTGATGCTATCACGCTTTTAACTGCCATTATTATCTATAAGGACGCTGCCCAATGGATATCGAGACTCTCAAAACCGATCACGCGGACCATTGGTCCAAAGCTTGCGCCATTCGCGCCCTTGCATTGGATGCCATTGCGGCGGCCAATTCTGGACATACGGGAATGCCGTTGGGCATGGCCGATGTGGCCACTGTTTTGTTTCAAAACCACCTGAAATTTGATGCAAAGGCCCCAAACTGGCCTGACCGCGATCGTTTCGTTTTATCTGCGGGCCACGGGTCAATGTTGCTTTATGCGTTGTTGCACCTCACGGGCTATGAGGACATGACGCTTGAGGAAATCAAAAATTTCCGCCAATGGGGCGCGCGCACGGCGGGGCATCCCGAATATGGTCACGCCTCTGGCATTGAAAACACCTCTGGTCCTTTGGGCCAAGGTATTTCCATGGCGGTTGGCTTTGCTATGGCGGAGGAACTCCAACGGGGTCAATATGGCAAGAAAATCGTTGATCACCACACCTATGTGATCGCAGGCGACGGCTGCCTCATGGAAGGCATCAGCCAAGAAGCCATTGGCATTGCCGGACGTCATGAACTGTCAAAGCTCATCGTGCTTTGGGATGACAACAACATCACCATTGATGGCACCGTTGATGTGGCGGATCGCACCAACCAATTGAAACGTTTCTCTGCGTCTGGTTGGTCCACACATGAATGTGATGGCCATGATCCCGCAGATATTGATCGCGCCATTACCGAAGCCAAGAAAACCGGTAAGCCAGCGATCGTGAAATGCACCACGCATATTGCGCTTGGATCCTCCGCCCAAGACACATCCAAAGGCCATGGTGCGCTCACCGATCCGAAAGTCGTTGCAGACACCAAAGCGGCCTATGGTTGGGATTTTGGCGCATTTGAAATTCCTTCCCATATCAAAGCCGCATGGGAAGCCATCGGCCAGCACGGCACCACAGCGCGCAACGCGTGGGAAGAGCGCTTTGCCTCTGTCTCCTCAAACAAACAAAACATGTTTAACCGCGCTTATGCCGGTGATGCGCCAAAGAAACTTTCTGCGACAATCAAAGCGTTTAAGAAAAAGATTTCCGAAGAGCAGCCCAAAGTTGCAACGCGTAAATCTTCTGAAATGGCGCTTGGGGTGATTAACCCGATTGTAACCGAAACCTTTGGCGGTTCTGCGGATTTGTCGGGATCAAATAACACCAACACACCTGATTTGGGCACGTTTATGCCTGATAATCGTGCGGGTCGTTACATGCATTGGGGCATTCGCGAACATGGCATGGCGGCGGCGATGAACGGCATGGCCTTACATGGTGGTGTGCGTCCTTATGGCGGCACATTCATGTGTTTCACCGATTACGCGCGCCCATCCATGCGCTTGGCCGCATTGATGCGCATCCCAACGGTTTTTGTGATGACCCATGATAGCATCGGGCTTGGTGAAGATGGTCCAACCCACCAACCGGTTGAACACCTCGCCATTTCACGGGCCACGCCAAACACCTATGTGTTCCGCCCCGCTGATACGGTTGAAACCGCCGAAGCGTGGGAAATCGCGGTCACAACCAAAGAAACCCCATCGGTATTGGCGCTTTCTCGTCAAGGTTTGCCAACTGTTCGCACAGAACACAAAACCAAAAACTTGGTGGCGCAAGGTGGCTATGTCCTTATAGACGCGGATGCCAAACGCCAAGCCATCATCATGGCAACAGGCTCTGAGGTCGAAATCGCGCTTGCAGCGCGTGACATCCTAGAGGCAGAAGGCATCGGCGCACGCGTTGTATCCATGCCATGTATGGAGCTGTTCGAAGCCCAAGACGACGCCTATCGCAAACGCGTTCTTCCAGGTGGGCCCGTGCGTGTTGCGGTTGAAGCTGGCTGTCAAATGGGCTGGGATAAGTGGCTCACAGGTGAGCGCGGGAAATCCACCAAAGCGGGCTTTGTTGGCATGGATAGTTTTGGCGCCTCCGCCCCTGCAGATGAGCTTTACGCACAATTTGGCATCACCGCCGAAGCTGTGGCCGCGAAGGTAAAATCACTCCTCAAGTAAGGACGTGACGCATAAAAATTACCCCTCACCGCCCTGCGGATGAGGGGTTTTTTGCGCCTATAGGAAACTTTTCCCAAAGTGTTTCCGCTAACAGGTCTTTGCTTGACGGACAGACGCGTCTATAGACCCAAGAAACAAGTATTCTAAAAGGTGAACACATGACGATTAAAGTCGGGATTAACGGATTTGGCCGTATTGGGCGCTGCACATTGGCGCATATTTCTGAAACCATGCGCGACGATATCGAAGTTGTGAAAATCAACGCAACAGGTCCATTGGAAACCGCGGCGCATTTGATGCGCTACGATAGCGTCCATGGCCGTTTTCCAAATGAAATCACCATTGAAGACGGTAAATTGAACATGGGCCGCGGCCCGATTGAAATGTTCAGCACCTATAACCCAGAAGAACTTGATTGGTCTGGTGTGGATGTGCTTTTGGAATGCACTGGCAATTTTAATGACGGTGTAAAAGCGGCGGTTCACCTCGAGCAAGGCGCACCAAAGATCCTTTTTTCTGCCCCAGCATCCAACGTCGACAAAACCATCGTGGTTGGCGTGAATGATAGCGAACTTGAAGCAGGTCACAAACTTGTTTCCAACGGGTCTTGCACCACAAACTGTCTTGCGCCGATCGCAAAAGTGTTAAACGACACTGTTGGCATTGAAAGTGGCATCATGACCACGATCCACGCCTATACGGGCGATCAGCCGACATTGGACCGCCGTCATAAGGACCTCTACCGTGCACGCGCAGCAGCAATGTCCATGATCCCAACTTCAACTGGGGCCGCCAAAGCATTGGCCTTGGTCATGCCAGAAATGACGGGCAAATTGGACGGGTCGGCGATCCGCGTTCCAACACCAAATGTGTCATGTGTGGATCTCACCTTCCAAGCAAGCCGTGATACATCCGTCGAGGAAATCAATGCAGCCATGAAAGCCGCATCAGAAGGCCCGATGAAAGGCGTTTTGGGCTATGCCCCTGAGAAGCTCGTTTCTGTAGATTTCAACCACACGCCAGAAAGCTCCACTTTTGCACCTGAGCAGACCAAAGTCATTGGCCGCACCGTGCGCGTTTTGTCATGGTATGACAACGAATGGGGTTTCTCTTGCCGAATGGCTGATTTGGCCGTTAAGATGGGTCAAATCTAAGAACGAAAAGGGCAAATAATGACAGATCGCATAGCACTCTGGGTGGGCCTGTCTCTACTTGTCTTTTTCATTTTGATCTTTGTATTTTACGGAAGTGATGGGCTCTACTTCTTGCTAAAGAAAATAGATCAGCTGATTGAATGGATCGCCTTTTGGCGTTAAATCAATACGTTATCAAGCTTACTTAAGGCGCTCTTTGAGCGCCTTTTCTACTGTATCAGGCACAAATTTCGAAATCGGTCCCCCAAGGCGTGCGATTTCCTTCACAAGCTTTGAAGCAATCGCCTGATGACGCAGCTCAGCCATGAGGAACACCGTTTCAATGCTATCATCCATTGCGCGGTTCATGCCGACCATTTGATATTCGTATTCAAAATCTGCAATCGCGCGCAGGCCACGAATGATCACATCCGCCTTGGCATCTTTTGCACAATCAATGAGCAGATTTTCAAACGGGTGCACAATGATATCGCATGCGCTGCGATCGCGAATGGGCTGAATTTCAGCCTCAATCATGGACACGCGTTCTTCTAGGTTAAAAAGTGGGCCTTTATCACGGTTGATTGCAACGCCGATCACCAGCCGATCAACAAGTTTGGTTGAGCGTTCGATAATATCGAGATGCCCGAGGTGGATTGGATCAAAAGTCCCTGCATAAAGCCCAGTGCGCATGTTTCATTCCCTTTTTGATGCCCGCACGCAACAATATTACAGAAGGAATTGCAAGCTTTTTCTGCAATGCGGCATATTTAGGGGATTTTCACCCCTAAAATAGGGATTAATACCCCATGATCATACCTTCAAGGGCTTCTTTTTCCATCGAAAGGGTCTGAAGCTGCGCTTTCACAACATCACCAAGGGTCACAAGGCCCACCATTTTATCCCCATCCATGACAGGCATATGGCGAAACCGCTTTTCGGTCATCACGTTGAGCACTTGCTCTGCGCTGGCATCGGGGGAACAAGAGACAAGCTTTGACGTCATCATGTCATCCACACTATCCGCCAAACAGGTCGTGCCACGTTTGCCGACTTCGCGTACGATGTCGCGTTCAGATAAAATCCCCAATGCGTCTTCGCCCGTTTTTGACACGACCAAGCTCCCGATACGTTTGGCAGACAGCATAGCAGCAGCGTCTGCGACAGTTTTACCAGGTTCAATGGTCAAAACACCTTGGGACGGTTTGCTGTTCAAAATTTGGGCTACGAGCATGGGCTATCCTCTTCTAATTTCTTTGATAATATCTCAGCCTACGCGCATCCCCCCCACCTATGTCAACCGCTTTCCGCGAGCCGCCCCTCAAGGCGCGCCACTTCGACGCGTATTCCATCACGCAAAAGGGCGGCAAATCGGTTGACCCGCTCCAGCCGGCGGTCATTTGCATGACGCACGAGATAAAAGCTCCGTGTCAGGGAAAATTCGGTTTCACATATTTTTCGAAGCTCAGGCGCAAAGGGCAACACAAAATCATGGGCCACCGCCACCCCTGCCCCTTGGCGGATCCAGTTCAGTTGGACCGTGACGGAATTGGACGCGAAAGCCACCCGCTCGGCCCCAGCTTCGCGCAGATAATCGAGTTCCTTATCAAAAATCATGTCTGGGATATATCCAATGAACTTATGGGACAACACGCTATCCAATGTGGTGATGGGCGTATGTTTGGCGAGATATTCATGGGCCGCCACAAGGTGAAGACGGTAATCCGTGATTTTTTGAACCAGCAATCGACCCGCAGTGGGGGCCGATACCGTAACAGCCAAATCCGCCTCACGTTTCGACAAATCGACAACCCGCGGCAGCGCAATGATCTGAACATCGAGCCCTGGATTTTCCGCACAGATGCGCGCGCAAACTTGGGGCAGCACAAAGCTTGCGCAGCCATCAGGGGCGCCAACGCGAATAGATCCGGTCAACTTCCCTGCTTCGCCCTTAAGCTCCTCCAGCCCTTGCTGAAAGCTTTGCTCAACGCGCTCTGCATGGGTGATGAGGCGCTGACCCTCTTCGGTCAGGGTGTAGCCGCGTCGGGACCTTTGGAAAAGTCCTGTCCCTACGGCTTCTTCAAGGCGTGTGATCCGCCGACCCACCGTTGCTGGGTCAATTTTGAGCGCTTTGCCTGCGCCAAGGAGGCTCTCATTTCGAGAGACCGCAAGAAAAATTCGTAAATCATCCCAATCAAGTGACATTGGTG
>JBMYYE010000051.1:0-16800 GCA_049609065.1 Halocynthiibacter sp. | reverse complement strand
CTGACATAGAGGGCACTTTGTGTGAAAGCTTTGGCGTGTGGGTTGAAAAGAAAAACTACGGCCGCACCTATATGGGCATCGAACGCAGCACGTTTCTCATTGCTCCAGATGGCACTCTTTTGAACGTTTGGCGCAAAGTCCGCGTGAAAGAACACGCCCAAACCGTGCTCAGTGCCCTAAAGGATGCCCACGCATGACACTGACCCTAACCGATATGGCCTGCCAAATTTTAAACACCGAAGATCCGTTTGAAAAAACCGCAAAAACCGCTGAATATTCAAAGGCATGGTTCGATAGTATTGAGGCGGGTATGCCTCTTGAAATTGGCACGGCGTCCCCACCTGATCGCCCCGCGCGCCCGGCAAAGCCCGACCTTTTGCCACCGCGTGACATGCCAAAACGAAAACCAGGTACCGAAAAAGGCCGCGCCGCGTTGCTCCATGCTGTGGCGCATATTGAACTCAATGCGGTTGATCTTCATTGGGATATAATCGCTCGGTTTTCACATGTTGAAATGCCCCAAGGATTTTACGATGATTGGGTCAAAAGCGCCTCCGAAGAAGCACGGCATTTTATCCTTGTCACCGAGTGCCTAAAAGCGAAGGGATATGCCTACGGGGATCTGCCGGCCCATGCGGAAATGTGGCGCGCAGCCCAAGATACCCATGATGATTTCATGGGGCGATTGGCCGTTGTCCCTATGGTGCTTGAGGCGCGCGGATTGGACGTAACGCCTTCAATGATTGCACTATTTGAAAAAATCAACGACACGCAAACACTGGATGCGCTGCAAATCATCTATGCCGAAGAAGTGGGACATGTGGCCTATGGTTCAAAATGGTTCCATTTTTTGTGCGGGCGCCATGAAATGGATCCAAAAGCAACATTTCATAGCCTTGTGCAGCGCTATTTTCATTCACAGCTCAAACCACCTTTCAACGAAGAAAAACGCGCCGAAGCCGGATTGCCACCAGATTTTTACTGGCCCCTTGCGGCGACTTAAAAAACCATAGCAAAGCGTTGATTTTGATTTGAAACATATCAAAATTTTACACCTCCAAAGATCGGCGTAAATATGCCGATCTTTGGAGGCACTCATATTCAAATTCACTTGCGTCATAGAAGTTGGCGATTTAGTATCTCGTAAAAATTCTCGCCAAGGGGCGTGAGGCCCAAGTGGCGTGAGGCATAGTCTTTGAAATATAACACTTTTAAATACGTCCACGATCTCGTTGCAAAACGTTTCCCTGAGCGGCGCGTTTTTATACGATCAGATTACGACACCCGATATCTTCATATCGGCCCGTTCACACAGCTCGCCATTTGGGGGGCCTGTGCGGCTGTTATGACATGGGGCATTATTGCCACCGCCATCATCATGTACAATTCAGTGGGCTCAAACAGCAGCCGTGAAGCTGCGGATCTACAAAAGACCACATACGAAATTCGTCTTTCAGCATTGGCAAGCGAACGTGACGCCCGTGCCCGCGAAAGCGAATTTGCCCTAAACCGATTTACCGTTGCAATGGATGAAATTTCCAAAATGCAATCGGAGCTTCTGGCGTCGGAAAACCGCCGCAAAGAACTCGAACGTGGAATTGACGTGATCCAAGGCACGCTTCGGCGCACACTACAAGAACGCGACACCGCGCGGGCAAAATACAGTGATGCGACAGATGGTTTATCCCCAGACGAAAAAAACACCCAAAGCCGCCTCGCGAATGTGAGCGACATGGAAGAAACTCTTGAGATCGTGACTAAGGCCCTGTCCCAGACCGCAAAAGACAAATCCTCCACCGAGGAAGCATACGTCAAGAGTTTCTCACAGATTGATAGCCTAAAAACGCAATTGGCATTGAAAGATGCCAAGAACAATCAGATTTTTAGCCAGCTCGAAGATGCGGTTTCCGTATCCCTTGTTCCGTTGGATAAAATGTTTCGCGCCGCAGGCATGCCTACCAAATCGATCCTCCAACAGGTGCGCCGTGGCTATGATGGCAAAGGCGGCCCTTTGACGCCGCTTGTTGTCTCCACCTATGGTGGAAAACCTGATGCGGATACATTGCGTGCCAATGGCATTTTAAAGAAAATGGATGAGTTGAACCTTTATCGCTTGGCGGCTGAAAAAGCCCCCTTTGGCATGCCAGTGCGGTCGTCTTTTCGCTTCACATCCCCTTTTGGCTGGCGCCGGGATCCCAAAGGGGCCGGTCGACGCATGCATAATGGCACCGATTTTGCAGCCTCTCTTGGCACGCCAATTTATTCCACAGGCGACGGCGTCGTCACCCAAGCGGGGTGGGCCGGCGGCTACGGGCGTCAGGTGCGTATCAAACATGCCTTTGGCATTGAAACAACATATGCCCATATGTCCAAAATCCGCGTCAAAAAAGGACAGCGCGTTTCACGCGGTGATCGGATTGGCGATATGGGAACCTCTGGACGATCTACGGGCGTTCATCTACATTATGAAGTGCGGGTCGGAAATTCCCGCAAACCAGTTAACCCTATGACGTATATCAAGGCAGGTCGAAATGTTTTCTAAAAGCAAAATCAAAGAGCCCGGTCCAAACCGCGGCACCACCCCCGCTACGGCCGACGCGGCCCCTGCACCCAAGCCGGCCCCTGCCCCAAGCATGCCGCCTGCAGCAGCCCCTAAAACCAAGGCTGCGGCGCCAGAGTTTATCAAAAGCGCAACCACAAATAGCGCCAAACCAGCGACCTCTATGTTGTCTTCTGACCTTGTGATTAAGGGCAACGTGAAAACAACAGGCGATATTCAAGTCGAAGGCCAAGTGGATGGCGACATCCGCGCGCATCTTTTGACCATCGGTGAAAGCGCCATGATCAAAGGTGAAGTGATCGCAGATGACATCGTGGTAAACGGTCATGTGAAAGGCACCGTGCGTGGCCTGAAAGTACGTTTGACGTCTTCTGCAAAAGTGCAAGGCGACATCATTCATAAAACAATCGCCATCGAATCGGGGGCGCATTTTGAAGGCTCCGTACGCCGCGAAGATGATCCTCTTGGTGGCAATAAGAGCATGCCAACGCCACCACCTGCGCCCACTGCGCCAAAATCCGCCGCCCCATCAGAGGCCGTGAAAAAGGCAACAGCCGCGGCCAAAGGCTCAGATAAAGCATAGAATACGTTCAATATAGAACATGAAAAAGGCCCCTATTTTAGGGGCCTTTTTTCTATGTGATTTAGGTGCCTTCAATCACTGTGGTCTTATAAAGATGCCAGCTCGCATGCCCAAAAACCGGCAACACGATCAAAACGCCCAAGAACCACGGCACCATCGCCGCAAACCATGTCAGCGAAATCATCCCCCCCCAAATAAGCATCATAAATAGGTTGTCTTTCACAAACCCAATTGATGTCAGCATCGCAGTCACAAAATCCAACTCACGGTCCAGCAAAAGCGGCAATGTGATAACCGTGATTGAGAAGACAAAAAATGCCAAAACAGCACCAACCAAGGTGCCAATCCCCAACATAGAAAGCCCGTTTGGCGTGAAAAACACCTCAAGAGACGACGAAATATTCGTCATGGTGCTAAACCCCAAAAACAGGGCAAAAATCATATGCGCGATAAAGAACCAGAAGAGAAAAATGAAGATAATGATCGCAGAAATGGACGGAATTTGCCGATCTCTTTGACGGTAGACAACCCCTAGGATTTCTTTGGTTTTAATCGGCGTTCCTTCGGCCAAGCGATGTGAGATTTCATAAAGCCCCACCGCTGCGAATGGCGCGAAAAGCGGAAACCCAAACGCCGCCAAAACCAACCAATAGGTTTCCCCCGTTTTCACCGTGACCATGGCCATAATCCATGCACAGATCACGTAGAACCCGCCAAAAAATATGCCACAGCGAAATGAACGTAGGAAATCACGCCATCCAAGGCGCACCGCGTTCAATAAGGTGCCAAAAGTTACTTTATGAAATTCTGGAACTGGTGAGCGTTCCAATTCAACTGTGTTCGTCATGCGTTGCGTTCCTCCTTCGCCTATCTTTGGCGAGGAGCGTAAAATCACAAAGCACTTTTTTGATCTAAACCCAAAAATATTACAATATTTGCATATTTATGGGGCGTTAGTCTGCAGCTTGCGCCTCTGCACGGGATTTCCCGGCAACATCCATGGCCAATGTGGCGGCCATAAGCCCATCCAGATCCCCATCAAGCACCCCTTGAGTGTCCGATGTTTCAAAGCTTGTGCGCAAATCCTTCACCATTTGGTACGGTTGTAGCACATAGGAACGGATCTGATTGCCCCAACCTGCATCGCCCTTGTTTTCGTGGGCTTCGTTGATGGCCGCGTTCCGTTTATCAAGCTCCATCTGATAGAGCCGCGATTTCAACGCTTTCATGGCGATATCGCGGTTTTGGTGTTGGGATTTTTCCGATGATGTGACGACAACACCGGTTGGATGGTGCGTGATGCGCACAGCGGAATCGGTGGTGTTCACGTGCTGACCACCCGCCCCTGAGGACCGGTAGGTATCAATACGAATATCGGCTGGGTTAACATCAATTTCGATATTGTCATCCACCACGGGATACACCCACACCGAACAAAAGGACGTATGACGCCGCGCGGAGCTGTCAAAGGGCGAAATGCGCACCAGACGATGCACACCGCTCTCGGATTTCAGCCAACCATAGGCATTTTTGCCGCTGATTTTATAGGCCGCAGATTTGAGGCCCGCTTCTTCGCCGGCGGTTTCAGATTGCAACTCAACCTTGAACCCACGCTTTTCAGCCCACCGCACATACATGCGCGCGAGCATCGAAGCCCAGTCACAGCTCTCAGTGCCCCCAGCACCTGAATTGATTTCAAGAAAGGTGTCATTGCCATCCGCTTCGCCATCCAAAAGCGCCTCTAGCTCTTTTTCGGCCGCCACTGCAGCCAAGGCGTCTAATGCGTCCTCCGCCTCTTTCACGACCTCATCATCGTCTTCCATTTCACCAAGCTCGATAAGCTCAATATTGTCGGACATGTCTTGGGCAAGCTTTTCACAGGTTTCAATCGCATCGACCAACATCTGACGATCCCGCATGAGCTTTTGCGCGCTGGCCGCATCATTCCAGAGATCCGGATCTTCAACACGGGCGTTAAATTCCTCAAGCCGGAACTGCGCCGTTTCCCAGTCCATACGCTGTTTCAAAAGGTCGAGCGATTTTTCAATCGCCGCCACATTATTCACTGCTTCTGCGCGCATGGGGGAGCCTACTCATTCTATTATACGAGATTGGTTTATCTGAGCTAAGCCCCGCATTCAAGCTGCTTCCGACGTGTGGAATTGCGCATAGGAAATTGCGCCAAATAACGGCATATGTCTTGCATGGTTGCTGCTGTGGTGCCTCTTCAAACACGCCAGTTATGCACAAATCGCCTAAGCCACATGGACTAATATTCACCGCCTGAAGACAACGTTCCAAACGTGGCCTTCTTCCCGATGTCTTTCACTTTGCCTGAGGAGGTTTTCACAACGTTTTTCTCTTCATCTCCACGCCCAAAGAGCGGGAGGTTCGACCCCATGGCAAACCCCCCGTCAAAGGCAATGCCAAAAAGTGGATCTTCGCCATCACGGAAATACTCCGCCACAACATGATCCCCAGTTGCATTTGGCGCCAATCGCGCGCCAGTTAGGCGATCAATCTTTAGAAAATGTCCGCCTTTGGGCACGTCAAATGCCCCCGCGCCGTAGGTTTTGATGGCCTCTTTCATGAATTCAGTAAAGACAGGACCACACATCCCACCGCCTGAGGCCCCACGCCCCAATGGCTTGGGCCGATCATACCCCATGTAACAGCCCGCAGCCACGCTTGAGGTAAATCCAACAAACCACACATCTTTGGCTTCGTTTGTTGTCCCCGTTTTACCAGCCGTTGGCACAGGCAATTTCACCGTCCGCGACGCCGTCCCACGTTCCACAACACCACGCATCATTGATGTGAGCTGATAAGCTGTGATCGCATCCATCACCCGTTCACGATCAGATATAATATCTGGGCTCACCCCATCTGGTAGCACCGCTTGCCCACAATCCACGCATGTGCGCTGATCATGGCGATAGATGGTTTTGCCGTCGCGGTCCTGAACGCGGTCCACAAGTGTCGGCTCAACCCGCTCACCACCATTTGAGAACATCGCATAGGCCGCCACCATTTTATACAATGTGGTTTCTTGTGATCCGAGCGCATTCGCGAGGAAAGGGTTCATACGGTCATAAACGCCAAACTCTTCGGCGTAGGACGCAACCGTATCCATCCCAACCTCTTGGGCCAAACGGATGGTCATCAGGTTTCGGGACCGCTCAATCCCCGTACGAAGCGGCGTTGGTCCATAAAACTTCTTAGATGCGTTTTTAGGGCGCCAAATCCCTGCCCCAGTAGACACTTCAATTGGCGCATCGATCACAATTGTTGCAGGGGAATAACCGCTATCTAGCGCTGCAGCATAGACAAATGGCTTAAAGCTTGATCCTGGCTGGCGGGTGGCCTGTGTCGCACGATTATAAACCGACGCTTGATAGGAAAAACCGCCCTGCATGGAAATCACACGCCCCGTATTCACATCCATCGCCATAAAGCCGCCTTGGACCTCTGGCACTTGGCGCAGGGTCCAGCGGATGAAACTCCCATCCGCGTCTTTGA
This sequence comes from Halocynthiibacter sp., assembly GCA_049609065.1. GTDB lineage: Bacteria > Pseudomonadota > Alphaproteobacteria > Rhodobacterales > Rhodobacteraceae > JBMYYE01. Next base: position 10,138 of record JBMYYE010000051.1, on the reverse strand, counting down.
CCATTTTACGCACATGCACTACATCGCCAACAGACAATAGATCACTGGCAACGCGCGCTTTTTTACCGCGACTGCCATCTTCTTGGACTTTTCGGGCCCATTGCACGTCTTTGGCAGGAAGGATGTGCCCCCCTTCGATTTCGTCAACGCCTTCAATGCCAATTCGGGCATTTTTGTCATCCAAGGACAAAACAACCGCCAAATGCCAACCTTCGATATCTCGGGCAAGCTCACTTGCCGCAAGGCCCGCGCGCCACGCCTCTTCTGATGCGAGCATCTCTTCAGGCAAGCGGGTTTTGGTGCCACGCCATAGACCCAAGTTACGATCGTATTTTTCAAGACCACGGCGCAGGGCTTTGGCGGCGATCAATTGCAATTTTGGATCAATCGTTGCGCGCACGGAATAGCCACCTGTGTGGAACTCTCCTGCGCCAAAATCACGGCTCAGCTGACGGCGAATTTCATCCGTGAAATAATCCCGTGGCGGCAACGCCAAACGCGGGTTTTCAAAATCCCCATTTTGCACCGATAAAAGCGGCTTTTCGCGTTCAGACTGATAGACATCCTTCGTAATATACCCGTTTTCATACATCTCCCGGAGCACATAGTTCCGGCGTTTGGTCACACGTTCCTTCTTGCGCACAGGGTGAAAGCGGCTTGGGGCTTTCGGCAAAGACGCGAGAAAGGCCGCCTCATGTGGAGCAAGCTCATCTAAGGATTTATTCAGATACGTTTGCGCCGCTGCCGTCACGCCAAAGCTGTTTTGACCAAGAAAAATCTCATTCAAATAAAGTTCAAGGATCTGTTCTTTGTTTAAAGTGCCCTCAAGCCGCGTCGCGAGCAAAATCTCTTTGATCTTGCGTTCAATTTTCTTTTCACCTCCCAAAAGGAAGTTTTTCATCACCTGTTGCGTGATTGTTGATGCACCACGCACGCTATCGCCACGTGATTTAACCGCTTCTAATGCGGCTGAGGCAATGCCACGGGCATCAAATCCACCATGACTATAGAAATTTTTATCTTCAGCGGAGATGAACGCAAATTTCACCAGATCAGGAATATCTTCGATTGGTGTGAAAAGACGGCGCTCTTTGGCGAATTCATCAATGATTTTACCTTCATTGCTGTAAATTCTTGAAATCGTTGGCGGTTTATACTGAGCAAGCTGTTCATGATCCGGCAAGCCATGGCTATAAGCCCATAGCACAGCCCCCACGCAAAGCGCACCCGCGACGAGCGAAATCGTCAGCCAGCTAAAAATGGAGCCAATAAAAGAAGCCACACCACGTATCATATTGTCGCCTTTGGTTTTATGCGTTCTGTCCATATATAAAGACCCGCCGAATAAACGTCAAAACGCATTTGCTGTTTTGCGCGGGTTTTCCGCCAATGTTACGTGCAATGTTACGTGGTGCTTATTTCAAACGCCCGCGTGCATGGATTTCTTCATCCTCAATCCATCCCTCAATGGCCGCCATGACCCCCAAGATCGCGCGCGCGCGCCAATTGGGTGAGGTCAAACTCGCCAAATCTGTTGGGTTAGACATAAAGCCCAATTCCAAAAGAACAGACGGCGTATCCGCGGATCTCAACACCGAAAAATCGGCCTCTTGATGCGGTTTTTTATGAATGTTATCAATATTTTCTGACAGTTCTTTAATAAGGGCCTTCGCAAATCTTCTTGATGTCGGATCCGTATCACGGCGCGCCAAATCCATGAGTATTTTTGCCACCTGATCATCTTGCCCACGCAAATCAACCCCCGCCAAAATATCCAAACGATCGTGGCGCTCGGCAATTTTTTGCGACGCCGCATTTGAGGCCTTATTTGAAAGCGTATAAACCGTAGCCCCAGATGCCATACCTTCCAAAAGCGTATCCGCATGCAGCGAGAGAAATAGGTCTGCGCCCACCTGATTGGCAATGGTTAACCGCGTTTCAAGAGGCACAAAATGGTCATCATCACGGGTTAAAACCACATCGATCGGCAACCGCCGCTTCAGGGCGTCTTTCAATTCGCGCGCAAATTTTAGCACAAGGTCGGCTTCTTTGTGGCCGTCTTTTTCCGCGCCGGGATCGATGCCACCATGGCCTGGATCAATCACAAGCACAAAGCGGTCCTGCCCAATCGCATCGGACACAGCAGGAACAGTCACACGGCGGTTATACGTATCATCTGGCGCGCCTGATTGGGCTTCATATGCTGCTTCTTTTAGCTTTCGGTATTTCACTGATAGCCGCGCATGTCCCGCATCATCGCGGGTCATCACCGCATCAGATACCGCCAAAGGCGCATCCAGTTCCAACACCAATCGCGACCATCCGGGGTAAAATCGCCCCGCCTGTGCGGCCCCTAAAAACTTCGTATTTTCAAGGTCACTCCGATCAAACGCGCCAAAGTCAACTTCTTGGAACTCCAAAACCGCGCGGTATGGATCACTCAGGGCGAAAAGACGATACGGCACGGCTTGGCTTAGCTTCAACGTGAGTTCAAAGCCGTTTTGAATGCGCCGTGTTTGCACCCCATCGGGCAATAAACGCGCCAGCGCCGTGGCGTGACCAGATTTCAAAGGGGATGATACAGTTTGTGCCGAACTGGCCATGGGAAACACAGCTAAAGACGCCATCACCGCAGCGCAGGCGGCACGTTTCACCGTTGTAAACACCAATGCAATGCGGTTCATCATAGTCCAATCATAGCCGGCAATGCGTCGCCTGTCTCTAAGCTTTCGCACTGTGCCCAGCCTCTTTCATATAGGTTTTAAGGCGCACGAGCCCCTCTTTGATATCCTCTGTGGCGCGCGCATAGGAAAATCGGAGCGTCGTCGCCCCACGCACAGGATCAAAATCGAGCCCAGGCGTCACGGCTACCCCTGCTTTTTCGAGGATATCTTCACAAAACGCGAGGCTATCTTTGGTAAAGGCCGAGACATCCGCATAGATATAAAACGCCCCATCAGGGGCTGCAAAGTCGACGAACCCCGCTTCCTTTAGGCCCGCAATCATCAAACGGCGATTTTCCGTATAGATCGCAAGGTTTTCATCAAGCTCATCCATCCCATCAAAGGCGTGAATGGCGGCAATTTGTGACACATGCGGCGGACAAATGAAAAAATTCTGCGCCAAACGCTCAATCACACGTGTTTGATCCTCTGGTACAACCATCCAGCCGATGCGCCAACCCGTCATGGAAAAATACTTCGAAAAGGAATTGATCACATAGACATCATCCGTCACCTCAAGCGCGGACACCGCCCGCGTTTCATATTGAAGGCCATGGTAGATTTCGTCTGAAATGACGTTCATATCCGCCCCGTGGGCCGCATCAATTAAATCCGTAAGCGCAGGTTTAGACAACATCGTCCCCGACGGATTGCCCGGACTGGCCAGCATCAAGCCCGACAAATCGCGCCCCAAAATATCATCTGGCACAGGTTGTAAGCGGTTTTCCGCGCGCGTTTGAATGTCGACAGGCGTAAGCCCCTGCGCCTTTAAAATCTGGCGATAAGATGGATAGCCCGGCGCGCCGATCCCGACACGATCACCCGTATTAAAGAGCGCCGTGAAGGTCAGCAAAAACGCAGATGAAGACCCCGTCGTCACCACCACACGTTCAGGGTTGAGATCCACATTATACCAATCCCCGTAGAGCTTTGCGATCCGCGCACGCAGCTCAGGCAGACCAAGGGCAACCGTATAGCCCATCGCATCCTCATCGAGGAGCTTTTGCACAGCTTTACGCGCGGTTTGCGGCGCTGCCGTGCTTGGCTGACCCACTTCCATATGGATGATAGAGCGCCCGCTTTCCTCAGCTTTGCGCGCTTTTTCCATAACATCCATCACAATAAAGGGATCAACCTGACTTCTGCTTGAATTTCGCATCTTGGTATCCTTAAACTGTCTTAAACACAGGCATGCCGCCGTTGTCCCCCACAAAGCAACTCAAATGGAAAAGGTCAACGGCGAAAATCAGAAAGAAACACCGATGCGCACATATAGAAGCTTTGGACTGGCGTTACTGAGCAGCCTCTTTATGATCTGGAGCACCCCATCTGAGGCCATCCGCCTGATCCGCGACGCAGAAGTCGAACATGCGCTCAAACGTCTTGCAGCCCCCGTTTTATCCCAAGCAGGATTGCCCGCAAACCGTATCAAAATCATGTTGGTCGACAATCGTGCGATGAATGCCTTTGTCATCGATTCCCAACATATCTTTATCTATACGGGGCTGATTGGACGCCTTAAAACCGCAGGAGAACTCCAAGCGGTGATCGCCCACGAAGCGGCCCACATCGCCAATGGCCATATTGCGCGGCGCAAGGGCAATTACGGGGCCGCGCGCAACGCTGGCGCCTTTGGGATGTTGTTGGCCATCGGCGTGGCCGCCGCAGGGGCGGGTGATGCCGCTATCGGGATTGCAGCCGGCACACAAAGTGCGGCGCAACGCGCCTATTTCGCCCATAGCCGCGCCGAAGAAGCCTCCGCCGATCGCGCCGCCTTACGCTACATGTCGCGCGCGCAGATCCCCACCACCGCCATGGTTGACCTGATGGAACTTTTCCGCGGACAAGAGGCCCTGTCTTCAAACCGCCAAGATGCCTATGTCCTCACCCATCCGCTGTCACGCGACCGGTTGCGCGCAATCAAAGCCCATGCCAGCGCCAGCAGCAGCAATTTCAAACCAAATACCAGCGCAGAGGCCGCATTCGCCACCGTCCAAGGCAAAATATCCGCCTTTTTGCGCCCGGCCCGCTGGACATTATCACGGGTGAAGAAAACCGATAAAAGCAACCTTGCCATTATGCGGCGTGCCGTGGCCTATCACCGCCAACCCAGCCCAAAGAAGGCCTTAAAAGAGATCAATAAACTGGTGGCAGACGCCCCAAAGATCCGTTTGCCCATGAGTTAAAAGGTCAAATCCTGCTCGAAAGCCGCCAAGCCAAAGCCGCCGTTGCCTCCTATGCGCGCGCCGCAAATTTGGCGCCAAAAGAACCGCTCATCCTTGCAGGGTATGGCGCGGCGCTTTTGGCGGCGGGCCAAACCAAAAAAGCCACGGCCATTTTGAAAAAGGCCTACGCGCGGGATCCATATAACCCCAGCATGTTGCGATCCCTTGCGCGCGCCTATTCCGCCTCAGGTAAAAACGCGATGGCCGCATTGATGGCTGCGGAAGCCTACGCCGTTATTGGTAAGATGAAATCTGCGCGTCCTCTTGCCAAACGCGCGGCAAATGCACTCCCGCGGGGATCAGTGCCTTGGCAAAGAGCCCAAGATATGCTCCAAGCAAAGTAACGAATTTAAAGGACATCTGATGAAATCCACTGTTATCGCGCTCATGGCCTCTGTGGCCCTTACTTGCCCTGCGCAGGCCTTTGACGTCTCTGCCATGTCACCAAGCGAAAAAGACGCATTTGGGGCAGCGGTTCGCACCTATCTGCTTGAAAACCCAGAGACCCTCACCGATGCGATCCAAGTGCTCAGAAACCGCGAAGAGGCCCAAGCGCGCGCCGATCAGAAAGCATTTGTCAAAGTGAATGCAAAAGAAATTTTTGAAAACCCCAACTCCTATGTCGGCGGCAATCCAGACGGCGACGTCACCGTGGTTGAATTTGTCGATTTTCAGTGCCCGTGGTGCGTGCGCGCCCATGCCGAGGTCAAAAACCTTCTTGCGGCGGACAAAAACATCCGGTTCATCACCAAAGATATTCCGCTTCAAGGGGAAGATGCCGCACTTAAATCGCGCTTTGCGGTGGCCGCGCGGCTCAAACTTGGCAATGACGCTTATGGCGCGGTGATGGATGATTTGTTCACCTTGCGCGGTAATGTGTCAGAAGAAAGCCTGCGCCGATTGGCCCAAAGCAAGAACCTCGATCCTGATGCATTCATGCCCCATATGGAAAGCGCCGAAGTCACCGCAAAAATCGAAGAAGATATGGCACTGTTCCAACGGCTTGGGCTCAACGGGACGCCGGCCTTTATCTTTGGTGATGACTTAAACCCTGGCTATTTGCCGGTCGCAGAAATGCAAAACCGTGTGAACGCCTTACGCGACGCAAATTGAGCATCCCCCAAAAGGCATAATAGAAGGCGGCTTTGGCCGCCTTTTTTATTCAGCTTCTTTTTGAATTTTCTCTACATGGGTTTCGACCTGTTCAACGATATGATCGATCATTTCTTCGTTGGAAATCTTGTGGCTTTGGGCACCCGCCAGATAGACCATGCCGCTGTCTTTGCCACCGCCTGTGAACCCAACATCCGTCATGAGCGCTTCGCCGGGGCCATTCACCACACAGCCAATGATCGACAGGCTCATCGGCGTGATAATATGCGCAAGGCGGTTTTCAAGTTCGGCCACAACCCCAATAACATCAAAGCCTTGGCGCGCACATGACGGACAGGAAATGATATTCACCCCACGGGCGCGAATGCCCAGAGATTTTAGAATGTCAAAGCCAACTTTGACCTCTTCCACAGGATCGGCAGAGAGGCTCACGCGGATCGTATCCCCGATCCCCATCCACAAAAGTTGCCCCAAACCAATCGCAGATTTGATGGTCCCAGTCATGAGGCCCCCCGCTTCTGTCACCCCAAGATGGAGCGGCGCATCGGTGGCCTCAGCCAGGCCTTGATAGGCGGCAGCGGTCAAAAAGACGTCTGACGCTTTGACCGAAATTTTATAATTCTGAAAATCGTTATCTTCGAGAATGCGGATATGTTCCAGGCCACTTTCGATCATGGCTTCGGGGCAAGGTTCCCCATATTTATCAAGGAGATGCTTTTCCAAAGAGCCCGCATTTACACCGATGCGAATGGCACAATCATGATCTTTGGCGGCTTGAATAACCTCTTTGACGCGCTTTTCATCACCGATATTTCCCGGATTAATCCGAAGGCACGCCGCCCCTGCTTCTGCGGCTTCGATGCCGCGGCGATAATGGAAATGAATGTCGGCAATAATCGGAACGGGGCTTTCGCGGGTGATTTCCTTTAGCGCTTTTGACGACGCTTCATCGGGAATAGACACCCGCACGAGGTCCGCGCCCGCATCCGCGGCGCGCAGGATCTGATCCAAAGTGGCTTTTACATCTGAACTGTCCGTATTGGTCATCGTTTGCACCGCAATCGGCGCATCGCCCCCAATTGGGACATTACCCACATGAATTTGACGGGATTTGCGGCGCTCAATATTGCGCCAAGGACGGATCGGATTGTGAACCATTTCGGGGGCACCCTTTCATTCTCTAAGGCCTTCCTAAAAGGCCCCGACACAGGGTGCAAGGATTTTAATCGAACCCGTTATTGTGCGATTTCAAGACGCGCGACGGCCTTTGCCAACGGGCTATCAGGAACGATTTCAGCAACGTCATACGTCCCGGTCACGTCGGTTTCTGAAAGCGCGATATTTTTCGCAACGGACCCTTGTTCACCAACCGGACCATATGGGGAACCATCCACGGCAAAATAAATCGCGCCTGCATTGCCTGTGCGCAACTTCAGCCCTGCGATATCTTGTGGCAAATCATAGCGATCACCCGATTGCATCACTTTTTCGAACACAACCGTGCCATCCCCTGCAGAAACCCGTACCCAGCTTTCTTTGGTGGCAAAAATCGCCATATCTGAAAGCTTTGCCAAAACCGTGACAGAGGCTGCTGCATCAAAATTTGGTTCAACCAATTCACGCGCGGCCGCATCCGCAAGCGCACCTTGTGTATTCGGATTAATCACCCCAATGGGCGCGTCGCGGGCAACCAAAATCGGCGCATCCAACGCCTTTGGTCGATAAAGCCGTTCCAGCGCATCACCTGAGGCAGGACGCCGTGGCAAGGCCACATCTGTCGGGCTTGAAATACCAGAAATCGTAATGCTCGGCTGCGGCGCTTCGGTGACAACGCCCGGGGCTTGGACAACAGGCGTTAGCTCAACCGTTTGAATGCTACGCACAAAATTATACCCGCCACAGCCCAAACCAGCAACGACAAGTGCCAAAACCGCAAAGGAGCCAATGGCCCCTGGCGCAAAATGAAGATCGCGCGGACTATGATCGATCGGGCGGAATTTTGCATCTGCATTGCCAAGCGGGGCTGAGTGCCCTGCCCCTGTGCCTGAGCGGAAAAACGACCCGATGGCCACAGAGTTCCCAGAAAGAGACCGCTTGTTTTGCTTGTTCGATTGCCCAAAAGCGGATGGCGACACGAAGCCCGTTTCAAGGCAGAAGGTTTCATAAGCCCAAGCGGGATCAAGCCCCAAATACTCAGCATATGCACGCACGAAACCGCCAATCATGCTCTGATTTTCGAAGCCAGAAAGATCCTTGTTTTCAATGGCTTCTAAATATTTATCTTTGATATGGAGGTCTTTGGAAACAGCTTTAAGTGTCTTACCTAAGGTGGCACGTTCACCGCGCATGACATCCCCCAGAAGAAGCTCGAAATCATCGAAGCTTACTGGCTCATTCACCACACCTTCTGATTTTGCCAAAAAGCGGCCAATCATTTATCTGCCCTTGCTCACTATGGGGTCAATATGAGGTATATTTCATATTGATCATTCCAACATCTTGTTAACCAGACGTCACCCAAACCTCATGTCATATGAGACACTTAGCATGCCCGAAAACGATTCGTGAGCGTTTTTTTGATCAAGCGGATAATTCGGCACGACTTAGCGCACAATGAGACCACAGCTCATCCATCGCGCGCACAAGTTTGTCCATTTCATTTGGACCATGCACAGGAGACGGCGTAAAGCGAAGACGCTCCGTGCCGCGCGGGACCGTTGGAAAGTTGATCGGCTGAACATAAATGCCGTAGTCAGAAAGCAACCGATCCGAAATCATTTTGCATTTCACCGGGTCGCCCACATGCACAGGCACAATATGCGTGCCATGATCAATAATCGGAAGCCCAAGCCCCTTTAGGCGCATTTTCAAAATGCTGGCCTGTGTCTGTTGCTGATCACGAAGTTCTTGGGCCGATTTCAAATGGCGAATAGAGGCCGCCGCCCCTGCTGCGATTGCAGGCGGCAAGGAGGTGGTGAAAATAAAACCAGGCGCATAAGAACGGATCGCATCCACCATTTTAGCGCTGGCGGCAATATAGCCCCCCATCACGCCGTAGGCTTTGCCCAAAGTACCGTTGATAATATCAATGCGTCCCGCAAGCGTGTCACGCTCAGTCACACCACCACCACGTGGGCCATACATGCCAACCGCGTGTACTTCGTCAATATAGGTCAGGGCGCCAAATTCTTCGGCGACTTCGATGATCTCTTCGATTGGACCAAAATCCCCATCCATGGAATAGACGCTTTCAAATGCAATCACTTTGGGGGCATCTGGGTCCAACTGGCCCATAATTTCACGCAAATGCGCAACATCATTGTGGCGGAAAACATGCTTTTCACATTTGCCGTTTTTGATACCGTTGATCATAGAGGCGTGGTTCAATTCATCCGAAATGATGATCAAACCAGGAAATAATTTTGGCAGCGTCGAAAGCGTTGCATCATTGGCAATGTAAGCGGAGGTAAAGACAAGCGCATCTTCTTTGCCATGCAAATCCGCAAGCTCATGTTCAAGCTCTTTGTGGTAAACGGTTGTGCCTGAGATATTGCGCGTCCCGCCAGAGCCCGCACCCGTCGCATCGAGGGCCTCATGCATCGCGTTCAAAACAACTGGATGTTGCCCCATTCCAAGATAGTCATTGCCACACCACACGGTGATCTCTTGCTCTTGCCCATCCGGACGGCTCCAGACAGCATGGGGGAAATGTCCCTTACGGCGTTCAATATCAATAAAGGTGCGATAGCGGCCTTCTTCGTGAAGTCGTTCAATCGCTTGATCTAGCTTTGCCGTATAATCCACGTGGGGACCTCCGTTTTGTTCGCGCTCGCAATGCATCCTTAAACACATTCCAACAAGAATATACGTTTATCGGGTCTTGCATAGTCTGCATTGACCGAAATCAAACGTAATTCAAATGATTTTTACATTTTTCGCATCAATTCGTTGTGATTTTCCCGCGATAACAGAAGAGCCCACGCAAAATTGCGACATTCTGTCCCGAATTTTTGACCCATCTGGAAAGGACTCGCATCATACAGAATCAATCAGGTTTATGGCCTAAGGCATCAATGC
>JBMYYE010000050.1:0-17381 GCA_049609065.1 Halocynthiibacter sp. | reverse complement strand
GTGGATTGGGTTTACCTGTATTGATCGCATGGCCAGTTGGTGGGCTTTTCGCCGCGGGTGCCGCGTGGATCATTGGCAAAGTCGCCTTGGGGTTGCGCTCTGATTATCTTGCCATTGCCACGTTGGGGATTGCAGAAATCATCATCGCAGTTTTGAAAAACGAAGACTGGCTCTCACGGGGTGTGAAAAACGTTGTGGGGATCCCACGGCCTATGGCCTATGAGGTGGACCTGCAAGCGGATCCTGCGTTTATCGAACGCGCGGCGGGCTTCGGGATGGATCCCGTGGCGGCCTCCACGCTTTATGTTAAACTGGCCTATACGGGGCTTTTTGCGGCGGTGTTGATCATCCTATTATGGTTGGCCCAAAAGGCGCTCAATTCCCCGTGGGGCCGCATGATGCGCGCGATCCGCGACAATGAAGTGGCCGCAGGTGCCATGGGCAAAAATGTCACAGCGCGCCATTTGCAGATCTTCATCCTAGGCTCTGCCATTTGTGGCATCGCAGGCGCGATGATCACCACATTGGACAGCCAACTTACCCCAACCGCCTACCAACCCTTGCGCTTTACCTTCCTTGTGTGGGTGATGGTCATCGTTGGAGGATCTGGCAACAATTGGGGCGCGGTTTTAGGCGGCTTTCTCATCTGGATCCTCTGGGTCGAAGTCGAACCCATCGGCACGTGGATCATGCAAACAATCACGGCACCAATGGCAGACGGCTATTGGCTCAAAGATCACTTGATGGACTCTGTCGCCCATATGCGATTGTTCACCATGGGGCTTGTGATGCTCCTGATGTTAAGATTTGCCCCGAAAGGGCTCATCCCAGAAGAGTAAGAAAATAAAAGGCGGCCCGAGGGTCGCCTTTTTATCAGGAATAGAATGGATGTATTATGGGCGTTAAAAATATAGTCGTAGGGCTGAGTTTATTATGCCCATCTCACGCTATGGCAAACGCAACGCTTAGTTGCCTCAATCACTTTAGCGCTCTCGAGCAAGATATCACCACAAGAGCGAAAGGCACGACAGGATGCCCGCAAGCTGAGATCGTATTGGAATATTACCAATTACACTATGATATGTTTCATCAATGTATAAAACCTCAAAACAACCTAACAAAAGGCGGTCAAAAGACAAATGTTGGCTGGGCGCAAAAAGTAAAAAACCAACGCCGAGAGGCTTTAGCCCAACGTAATGCCGTCTGTACCAAACCAGCGCCACCCATGATTGCGCCCGAAGCTGACACAAACACGACAAATGAAATATCCGATGACATGGACAATATAGTCGAAGATATTAACGCTTGTTTTTCCATCGATAGACAGGCCCCCCAAACCGCAAGCACACATAAATCACAGCCCATGGTGAACATTGGTATCATCGGCGACAATCAGTGCCAACAGCCCGTCTATGTGGATTACATCGCTTGCAATGAAGATTACGTATTTTCCCATGGGGGTGGCGAAAACCTTTATCAAACGTCAGGTGGACATGCCATTGCAGGAACGGGTTCGCCCTATAAATATCAACAGCTTGGTGGCTTTACCCTCAAAAAAGGTGTGGGATATAAATTTGCTTATGTCGCTTCATTTGATCCTATTCGCAATGTTGCACAATGTCCTAACTAGCCCCCCGAGCCAGTTAATCGTGAAAGCGGCCAGCCATGGTTTTCCAACACGGCCAAAAGCTGCGTTTCTGCATCTTCTGCATCGAGATCCAGACATTGGTTGAAATACCAATACAGGTATTTTTTGTACCGCGGGAAGGCCACTTTGGCCCGTGCCAAAGCCGCCGCGAATTCACCTTCTTTTTCAACCGTTTGCGCCGCATGATGAAAATCCGATTTCCCAAATAAAATCGCAGGCGTCCACTGCATCATCCCTTCGAGCGCGACAGATGAATTAAACGATACTGTTGCTGCCGATTTGGCCACAATATCATGCACATTGGCCTCAGATATATGAAAGACATATCCCTCATCTTGGAGTTTTTGGACCATTTTCATGTCCTTTAGCCCATTGACCAAAGGGTGTTGTTTGATGACGACGGGATGCTCCCCTGCCCCTTTCAAAACTTCGCGGACCATCATTTCGTTGCTCATATTGGCCACGCCCGATATGTGAGGAAACTCACCTTGAAGGAAAATTGAGATGCAATTTTCAGGGATATGATCCTTTTCTTCAGCGCGCCCATAGCGTGATTTGCGTTTCAGAACCCATTTTCGGCGCAGCTTGCGGAAAAATGGCATAGCCACGGCAAAGCCAAACTCCTGCGGTTCATAGCTGCGCGCCCCAATCGGGCTGAAGGCCAAACTCCCTTCAGGCGAAAAATGCCAATAGGGGTCCACATAGGCCAACGCAAAATTTAAAATTGCGGGATGGTTTAGGCCTGTGTTCGGTAAAATATGTAAATTGCCATCATCAAAATGCGTCAAAGGCCAGCTCCGCGCCTTGGCGGTTTGATAAGGGCCATGAAGATGGGCAAGCTCAACCACAACCCCATGGCGTTCAAGAACCTCTTTTAGCACCACCAAGAGTTTCAAATGCTTATAGCTTTGAAAATCCGTGTGACGCTGACGAGGGATATGAAATAAAACGCGCGGTTTCATAGGCGCTATCGTCTTTCTGTCAGGTCTTTTTCTCATGGAACACGTCGCAGCCTAAGGAAGCCCCCAAGCCACATGAAACTCTATATAGTATACACATAAACCACACAAAACAAAATAACATCAGACATTTAATAGAAGATGCTCACGTTCCCATGGTGAAATTTCGCGGGCAAATTCATTCATTTCTTCGATTTTAATGGCCTCGTAGAGCTGACAAAACTCTTCGCCCAAAACTGCGCGCACTTCTTTGGCCTCTTTGAATAAATCGAGCGCATCCTCAAGATGCGCGGGGATTGTTTCTCCCATCCCATAGGCTTCGACGCTCATAGGCGCACGCGGCGCGATCTTATTCACCAAACCCAAATACCCACATGCAAGCGATGCGGCAATCGCAATATAAGGGTTCACATCCATGCCAATCACGCGGTTTTCGACGCGCCGCGCCTCTGGCCCACACCGTGGAATGCGAAGCCCCGTTGAGCGATTATCGATAGCCCATTCAATATTTGATGGCGCGCTTTCATAAGATTTAAACCGTCGATACGAATTCACATAAGGCGCCAATAAAGGCAGCACTTGGATCAAGTGGTCTTGGGATCCCCCAAGGAAATGTTTGAACGCATCCGTTTCGCTACCATCAGGGTTGGAGAAAATATTCTCACCGGTTTTACTGTTCAAAATCGATTGGTGAATATGCATAGCAGAGCCTGGTTCATCACGCATAGGCTTGGCCATAAATGTGGCAAAAACCCCATGTTTAAGCGCCGCCTCACGGATGGTGCGTTTGAAGTAAAACACCTGATCGGCCAGTCGGAGCGGATCCCCATGCATGAGATTGATCTCAATTTGCCCTGCCCCGCCTTCTTGGATGATTGTATCGATGGCAAAGCCTTGGGCCTCCGCAAAATCATAGATCGTGTCAATCACGGGACCATATTCATCAACCGCAACCATGGAATAGGCCCGCCGGCCCGATCCTTTGCGCCCCGTGCGTCCAATCGGCGGCTCAATGGGTTCATTGGGGTCCACATTCGGTTTGGTGAGGAAAAATTCCAATTCAGGCGCCACCACAGGTGTCCAGCCCTTGGCATCGTATAACTCAAGCACATGGCGCAACACATTGCGCGGCGCAGTGGCAACAGGGCTACCGTCACGGTTTTTGAGATCACATACCACCTGAAGCGTCACATCATCTTCGGCCCATGGCACCGCCGTTGCCGTCCCCATATCAGGGATGAGCGTCATATCCGCCTCAATCCATTGATCTGCGATCTCCATATCCACATATTCACCCGTAATTGTTTGATAAAACAACGAAGACGGCAGATAGAATTCTTCGTTCGGATTGAATTTATAGGCAGGCATGGTTTTGCCCCGCGAAATCCCTGGAATATCGGGCACGACGATTTCCACTTCATCAATGCGGCGATCCCCTTGATAGGTTTTAAATTCACTCGGGAGTGTGGCTTCCCACACTTGTGGGGTTTTATGTGCGTTGATACGGCTCATTTTATATCGCATAGGCCTCAATCGACCCGCGCCTCTTTGAAACTATGCGGTGTTTCAGGGTGGGGTTTCAAAACCCAAAATCGCACCCGCGACCCGCGCCGCTTTCGCCAACCTAAGGGTCACGGAGTCCAAGTCAAGAGGCACAGAGAATCCACAAAACCCTATGATGGGGGCCTTCCCGTGTCCGCCTATGCGGCAACACTTGCTTTTTCAGGGGATATAGGAAAAATAGACCTCTAGAATCGGGATGATTGACACCCCTTTAATGACACCAATCCATACGGAGAGTTTGATGGAAAAAACCCTTACCACCGCCCTTGCGGGTCTCTTTTTAACCGCAACGGTTGCCTCAGCAAATGAGGTGCGCATTTACAACTGGTCCGATTATATTGGCGAAGAGGTGATTGCAAAATTCGAAGCAGAAACAGGGATTAAAGTCATTTATGACGTCTTTGATTCCAACGAGATCCTCGAAAGTAAGCTTCTGGCAGGTGGTACAGGCTATGACGTGGTGGTCCCAACAGGGTCCTTCATGGCGCGCCAAATCAAAGCGGGGGTTTTCCAAAAACTGGACCAATCCAAGCTCACCAATAAAGAGCATCAATGGCCTTTGATCCAAGAGCGGCTCGCTGATTTTGACCCCGATAACAGCTATTCCATCAATTATATGTGGGGCACATCGGGCCTTGGCGTGAATGTTCCAAAGGTCAAAGAGATCCTCGGCGATGACGCACCGATCGACAGCCTCGCTTTGATCATGGACCCAAAGAATATGGAGAAACTCCAAGCCTGCGGTGTGCATTTCTTGGATGCCCCTGACGAACATTTCCCGGCCGCGATGGCCTATCTTGGGTTTGATCCCAATTCCCACGATGAAGGTGAGCTTGAAAAGGCCACCGAAGCCTTACAAGCCGTTGCACCTTATGTGCAAAAATTCCATTCCTCAGAAATGATCAATGCCCTTGCCAATGGTGATATTTGCGTGGCCTTTGGCTGGTCTGGGGATCTTTTGCAGGCCCGTGACCGCGCGGATGAGGCCGAAAACGGTGTTGAAATCACCTATACCGCCCCGATCGAAGGCGCCATGATGTGGTTTGATCAAATGGCAATCCCTGCGGATGCGCCCAATGTGGATGCGGCCCATACATTCATCGATTTCATGATGCGCCCTGAAATCGCGGCCGAAAACTCAAACTACATTTACTACCCGAATGGCAATTTGAGCGCCCAACCGCTTCTAGAAGAAGAGGTGCGCACCGATACGGCGATCTATCCATCTGATGAAACAATGGCGCGGCTTTTCACCAAATCCGCCTATGAGCGCGCGTTCCAACGCAAAGTCACACGCGCTTGGACCAAAGTTAAATCTGGCTACTAATCTATCCACACGGCCCCCGTTTGCAGACCTGTAAGCGGGGGCCGTTTCTTTGAGGGATCCGTCATGAACACCACAAGCCTACCCGTTTTTGCCCCTTGGGAGGATGCGACTGAAACGCCGCTCATTCAGTTCAAAAACGTGACCAAACGCTATGATGAGTTCACCGCGATCGATGATTTGACCCTCAACATCTATGAACGCGAATTTTTTGCGCTTTTGGGACCATCTGGCTGTGGAAAAACCACGCTGATGCGCATGCTCGCGGGATTTGAGGACGTGACAGACGGCGAAATCATCATCGGGGGGCAAAACATGGCGGGCATTCCGCCCAATAAACGCTCCGTGAATATGATGTTTCAATCCTATGCGCTCTTCCCGCATCTTTCGGTTTGGGACAATATTGCCTTTGGGCTGAAACGTGATCGTCACCCCAAGGACACCATCGCCGCACGGGTCGATGAAATGCTCTCGCTCGTGCAGCTTCAAGGCTTTGAGCGCCGCAAACCGCACCAAATTTCAGGCGGCCAAAAACAACGTGTCGCCTTGGCGCGCGCCCTTGCCAAATCGCCAAAGCTTTTACTTCTGGATGAACCTTTAGGGGCGCTTGATAAAAAACTGCGCCAGCAAACGCAGTTTGAATTGATGGATATCCAAGAGAAAACCGGCACGACATTTCTCATCGTGACCCATGACCAAGAAGAGGCCATGACTGTGGCGTCTCGTGTGGCGGTGATGGACCATGGACGCATCAAACAAGTCGCAACCCCGCCTGTGCTATATGAGCAACCAAACTCCACCTATGTCGCTGATTTTATTGGTGACATTAGCAAAGTCGAAGGCCAGGTCACGGACATAAAAGCGGATGAAATCACGCTCACCTATGATGAGATGCATCCGCCCATTCTGGCCAAAACGGATGGTGAATTTCAAGCAGGCGACCGTGCCTTTTTTGTGATCCGCCCCGAGAAAGTGAAAATCAGCGCCAAAAGACCCGATCAGGCCCACAATCTGGTGCAAGGCCGCGTGCTTGATATTGCGTATCTGGGCAATTTATCGACCTATCATGTGGAACTGTCGACTGGGCAAATCCTCATGGCGCAAACCACCAATAGCAGCCGCTTGGCGCGCTCCGAATTTACATGGGAAGACATTGTATGGGTGTCATGGAGCGAAACTTCAGGCGTGGTTCTCACCGATTGATGAAACGCTTTTTCCTCATAGGCATGCCATATGCATGGCTTATTGCATTGTTTTTAATGCCGTTTCTAATCGTGCTCAAAATCGCACTATCTGATGCCGGCGACGCAATGCCCCCCTATTTCCCAGTTTTTGATCCTGACAATGCGTGGGCCTCACTCAAGGCCATGTTCCGTCAGTTTGATTTCGAAAACTTCATTTGGCTGACCGAAGACGCCTTATATTGGCGGGCCTATCTATCATCCCTAAAAATCGCAGCCATATCAACGGTTTTGGCGCTTCTCATTGGCTATCCTATCGCCTATGCCATGGCGCGCGCCCCCAAAGAATGGCAAACAACGCTGTTGCTTTTGGTGATTTTGCCCTTCTGGACCAGCTTTCTTATTCGCGTTTATGCGTGGATGAGCATCCTACAAAATAACGGGTTTTTGAATTCTGTGTTGGACTGGACAGGGCTTGGGCCGCTTTTGGTGACCCTTGGCTTTGCCGAAAGCTTCCCACTTCAGATTATGAACACCCCAACCGCGGTCTATATCGGGATTGTCTATACCTACCTGCCCTTCATGATTTTGCCGATTTACGCGACATTGGAAAAGCTCGACACAAGCCTTATCGAAGCAGCAACAGATCTTGGCTGTAGCCGCGCATCTGGCTTTTGGCGTGTCACATTCCCGCTTTCGAAATCGGGTGTTGTCGCGGGATGTTTCCTCGTCTTTATTCCGGCCATCGGGGAATTTGTCATCCCGTCCCTATTGGGCGGATCACGCACTTTAATGATTGGGAAAATCCTATGGGAAGAGTTTGCCAAGAACCGCGACTGGCCCTTGGCATCCGCAGTTGCCGTTGTCTTGCTCTTATTGCTGATCATTCCCATCATGCTCTTCCAACGGCATCAAGAAACATCTGAGGGGCACTCATGAACCGGTCCCTTTCCTCCTTTAATCTTGTGACGTTGACCCTTGGCTTTGCGTTCTTATATCTGCCGATTTTGGTGCTTATTGTCTTTAGCTTCAACGAAAGTCGGCTCGTCACCGTCTGGGCGGGGTTTTCCACCAAATGGTATGTTGAAATCCTTTCTGATCCAAGATTTCTCGACGCGGCCTGGGTGTCGTTTTTAGTGGCGGTTAAATCCTCTTTTCTGGCAACGATTTTGGGTACGATGGCAGCCTATGTCCTTGTGCGAGAACGACAATTTTGGGGGAGAAAGCTTTTCTCAGGGATGATTTACGCCCCCCTTGTCATGCCCGAAGTCATCACTGGTCTTTCGCTTTTGCTGCTCTTTCTAGCGCTTGATATTGACCGCGGCATGACCACCATCATTTTGGCCCATGCGACCTTTACGATGTGCTATGTTTCTGTTGTGGTCTCCGCCAGGTTGGTGAGTTTGGACCGTTCGATCGAAGAGGCCGCACGCGATCTTGGCGCCAGTCAATTCACCTGTTTTCGCCTTGTGATTTTGCCCGCCATCACCCCTGCGATCATCTCAGGCTGGCTCTTGGGCTTTACACTTTCGCTCGATGATTTGGTGATCGCCAGCTTCGTTTCTGGCCCCTCGGCCTCCACCCTTCCGATGCAGATTTTTTCCCAAGTCCGCCGCGGCGTCAGCCCCGAAATCAACGCATTGTCCACCTTGATGATCCTCATAGTCACCCTAGGCGTCATCATCGCCTCTTTGATTTCAAAACGCACGGCCTTGGCGCGCGAACGCGACGCGCAAACCGCCAAGCGCAGCTCCATGTAAAAACGCCCCCGAAAACGGAGGCGCAGGAATAGGCTATTTACAGTCGAAATTATGCGTCAGTGTCACCGTCTGCGGCATCTGGTTTAGGTTTTCGCAACATGACGCGCAAAATCGCAAGAGTTCCGTTTGGCTTTTCTTCTTTGCGCTTCACTTTGATTTTACCCAAAGGCGGCACGACGATTTCTTCGTGCTGTGCAATCATTTCCGAAAGGGTTTCCAACGTAGCATCAAAAACGGCCCGCGTATCGGCCCGGTTGACGTCAGTTCGTTTCGCGACGAGATCAAAAATCTCTTTGCGCTTGATAATGCCACTTTCATGATCCGCATTGGTTGCTTTGTCCGTCACAACTTTAAACGGCTGCGCTTGTACCTTTGCAGCGGCTGCAACTGGCGCGTTTACCGGTTTCACAGTGCCCTCTTTTAGCGGTGTGGCTGGCTTAGGCACTTTGGCAACCGTTTTCTTTGCCGCCGTTTTTGACTTTGGACGACGTGATGATGGACCTTTGGATGTTGTACGGCTCACAGGTAATTTCCCTTTTTTATTATAGATTAACACTATCAAATACCCCTGCCAAATCCACTGAAAAATCTTGAACAGAGCAATGGGATGTAAAAAGACAGCCCGAAGGCTGTCTTTGAAGTTCAAATCAATCAATAGGATCAATGCGTTACAGGAGATCCAATTGTTGAGGACGCAACGAGAGCCGCCGCAGCCGCATCTTCGGCCTCTTGATCCCACTCAATTGCTTCTGGCGCAGATACAAGCGCATGCTTGATCACCTCTGACACATGCGACACCGGAATAATATCCAATCCCTCTTTTACATTGTCTGGGATTTCCGCGAGGTCTTTTACGTTTTCCTCTGGAATAAGCACGGTTTTCACCCCGCCACGCAACGCCGCCAATAGCTTCTCTTTCAATCCGCCAATAGCAAGCACATTCCCGCGAAGCGTCACTTCGCCCGTCATCGCCACGTCTTTTTTCACAGGGATTTCCGTGAGAACAGAAACGATTGACGTCACCATACCAACGCCTGCAGATGGGCCATCTTTGGGTGTGGCGCCTTCTGGCACGTGCACGTGGATATCGACTTTCTCAAACCGTGGTGGGCGCACCCCAATCTCAGGACTGATGGAGCGCACATAGGAGCTCGCGGCTTCGATGCTTTCTTTCATCACATCACCAAGCTTCCCTGTGGTTTTCATCCGCCCCTTACCAGGGAGTTTCAAAGCCTCAATCTGCAAGAGATCGCCGCCGACTTGCGTCCACGCAAGACCCGTCACAACGCCAATTTGATCCTCTTGTTCCGTCAGGCCAAAACGGTGACGTTCAACCCCTAGAAACTCTTCGAGATTGTCTTTGGTAACGGTCACCGCCTCAGAGGTTTTACGTACAATCTGCGTCACAGCTTTACGGGCCAATTTGGCCAATTCGCGTTCCAAATTCCGCACACCTGCCTCGCGAGTATAGCGACGGATCACAGTCAAAAGCGCATCATCTTCGATCTGAAACTCGCCTTTGCGAAGCCCATGATTTTTCACTTGTTTTTCAAGCAAATGGCGTTTGGCGATTTCCGTTTTCTCATCTTCCGTATAGCCCGCCAGTGGAATAATTTCCATCCGATCCAACAAAGGACCCGGCATGTTATAGCTATTCGACGTGGTCAAAAACATCACATTTGAAAGGTCATATTCGACCTCCATATAGTGATCGACAAATGTGGCGTTTTGCTCAGGATCCAACACTTCAAGCATCGCACTTGCGGGGTCGCCACGGAAATCCTGACCCATCTTATCGATTTCATCGAGTAAAATCAGTGGATTGGTCGTTTTTGCTTTCTTTAGCGCTTGGATGATTTTCCCAGGCATGGAGCCAATATAAGTCCGACGATGACCGCGAATTTCGCTTTCATCACGTACCCCACCCAAAGAAATGCGAATAAATTCGCGCCCTGTGGCTTTGGCAACGGATTTGCCAAGGGATGTTTTCCCGACACCAGGAGGACCCACAAGGCACATGATCGGGCCTTTTAGCTTTGCCGAACGTTGCTGAACCGCAAGATATTCAATGATGCGTTCTTTCACCTTTTCAAGGCTATAATGGTCATCATCCAAAATCTTTTGCGCACGGTCCAAATCCTTTTTCACGCGCGATTTCACACCCCACGGAATACCCAACAACCAATCAAGGTAATTGCGCACAACCGTTGCCTCAGCAGACATCGGGGACATGTTTTTAAGCTTCTTTAGCTCACCTTCCGCCTTTTCACGGGCCTCTTTAGACAATTTTGTCGCGGTGATTTGCTCTTCAAGCTCCGCGATTTCATTTTGCCCTTCATCCCCATCACCGAGCTCCTTTTGAATGGCCTTCATTTGCTCATTCAAATAGTATTCCCGTTGGGTGCGTTCCATTTGGGACTTCACGCGGGTTTTGATCTTCTTTTCGACCCGCAACACGGACAATTCGCCCTGCATTTGGCCGTAAACCCGCTCAAGGCGATCGGATACCACGGTCATTTCCAAGATCTCTTGCTTTTGGGCGACATCAATCCCCAAATGCCCCGCCACCAAGTCAGAGAGGCGCGCAGGATCCGTGGTTTCACGGATCAGGCCAAGTGCTTCTTCTGGTGTGGTTTTTTTAATGTTTGCGTAGCGTTCAAATTCATCCGCCACGGTCCGCATGAGCGCCTCTGCCGTCTCCGCGTTGCCTTCGCTTTCTGAGAGATATTCTGCTGACGCTTCAAAATAATCGTCATTGTCGGTAAAATTGGTTAATTTCACCCGCTGACGTCCTTCAACGAGGACTTTCACCGTGCCATCAGGCAGCTTCAAAAGCTGCAAAACATTGGCCAAAACCCCAACGCGGTAAATCCCGTCGATGCTCGGTTCATCAATGCTTGGATCAATTTGGCTTGAAAGCAAAATATCGCTTTCGGTTTTCATCACTTCTTCGAGCGCGTTTACCGATTTTTCGCGCCCTACAAATAGCGGCACAATCATATTCGGAAACACCACAATGTCCCGCAAAGGCAACACTGGGTAACTGTCTTTTAATTGCTCTGTCATACCATTCCTTTTTGCCCCCAAATGACGGGGGATTGGTCACGTTATAGGAATGAGATTGGGCGTGATTGTATCAATTTCAATCCCCCTTCTCCCTTTACTAACTTTTGCCAATAGCAAAAGCCCCCCATAATTTGCGAATTGCGTGGTATACCCACGTTCTCAAACCGCGATTAGAATGCACCTGCCCGTCTAGAGGTGCAAGACGCGATTGCGCCTTTGCGCGCATTTTTGTGTAAAAAACGATTTTTTATCGCCTGTTTCATGCTTTTTGAGCGGATTTTTGTGCATGTCTTGGAATTTGGGTTTGAAAATCCTCACCCAATTGAAACACAGACGTTCAAATACGCCCTACTTCAACCGGCCACCAATCTGGGCCTATAGGGGATCGATATCCCCTTGCTCACGTGTTGCGTGGAATGCGCGGGCAAAACTCTCAAATTCGCCAGCCGCAATCGCCTTGCGCATCCCGTCCATGAGGTCTTGGTAATACTGCAAATTGTGCCACGTCATGAGCATCGAGGAAATAATTTCTTGGGATTTGAACACGTGGTGCAAATAGGCCCGGCTGTAGTTTTGACAGGCAGGGC
This sequence comes from Halocynthiibacter sp., assembly GCA_049609065.1. Taxonomy (GTDB): domain Bacteria; phylum Pseudomonadota; class Alphaproteobacteria; order Rhodobacterales; family Rhodobacteraceae; genus JBMYYE01. The sequence goes on along the minus strand of JBMYYE010000050.1, from coordinate 5,293 downwards.
AGCTACAGTTTTCATCCAAGGGACGCGGATCATTTTGATGGCGGGCGTTTTTAATATTGAGCACCCCAAGGCGTGTAAACACCTGTCCTGTGCGTCCAGAACGTGACGGCAAAACACAGTCAAACATATCGATCCCACGGGCCACGCCCCCAACCAAATCGTCAGGTTTTCCAACCCCCATGAGATATCTAGGCTTATCTTTTGGCAACATATCAGGGGCATAATCAAGGGTATCGAACATCATTTCTTGACCTTCTCCAACCGCAAGGCCACCAACCGCGTAACCTTCGAACCCAACCTCTTGAAGCTTCTGCGCGCTTTCCAATCGCTGATCTTCAAATGTCGAACCTTGTTGAATACCAAAGAGCGCATACCCTGGCCGATCACCAAATGCGTCGCGTGACCGCTTGGCCCACCGCATGGACATTTCCATCGATTTACGCGCGGTGTCTTCGTCGGCTGGATAGGGCGTGCATTCATCAAAACACATCACAATATCAGATCCGAGAAGACGTTGAATTTCCATCGACCGCTCAGGTGACAGCATATGTTTTGAGCCATCGATATGGGACTTAAACGTCACGCCTTCTTCGGTCATTTTTCGAAGGGCGGCCAAGCTCATAACTTGAAATCCGCCACTATCGGTCAAAATCGGGCGATCCCAATTCATGAATTTATGCAATCCACCCAATGCCGCAATGCGTTCAGCCGTTGGACGCAGCATAAGGTGATAGGTATTGCCCAGCAAAATATCCGCCCCTGTCGCGCGCACATTTTCAGGCATCATCGCCTTGACCGTGGCGGCCGTGCCCACAGGCATGAAAGCCGGCGTGCGAATATCGCCTTTGGGCGTATGGATGACGCCTTGGCGGGCCTTTCCATCCGTGGATTGAAGATCAAATTCGAAGCGGTTTTGCGTGTTCTTTGTCATAATTCCCACATACAAGCGCACCGAGCGAAGCGCAATCCCATCCCCGATCACAAATGAAGGGTTTTCGCCTTTCCCCTCTGGACCCCAGCCAAACTAATCCTTATATCTTTACTCAACTACTTCAAAATGGCGTGGGTCTTTGATATCTCCGCGCACAAAGGCAAATCCATGAACGACACACATACATCCCCCGCCGACACCCCGATGGAAGGCATCCCATTGATCAAACCATCAAGCGTCGATCACCCGCTTTACGCTGATATTGCCGCCGCCTGTCGGTCGGTCTATGACCCTGAAATTCCAGTCAATATTTTTGATCTTGGCCTCATTTACACGATCGAAGTCAATGACGATAATGACGTGAATGTTCTCATGTCCTTGACGGCACCTGGCTGCCCTGTTGCGGGCGAAATGCCCATTTGGGTAGAACAAGCCATCTCTGGCGTGGGCGGCGTGCGGACCATCAATGTGGCGCTCATTTGGGAACCGCCTTGGGGCATGGAAATGATGTCTGATGAGGCGCGCCTTGAATTGGGATTCATGTAATGTTTAGCATTCCTGGAAAACAAGCGGTCAATTTGACCCCCCGCGCTGCGGCGCAGATTGCCAAACTTATGGCAAAAGGCGGCTCAAAGGGCCTTCGGATTGGGGTCAAAAAAGGTGGCTGTGCGGGGATGGAATACACGATGGATTATGTGGATGACATTGATCCGCTGGATGAAACGATCGAACAAGACGGCGCGCGCGTTATGATCGCCCCGATGGCCCAAATGTTTTTGTTTGGCACTGAGATTGACTACGAAGTGAGCTTGCTTGAAGCGGGATTCAAGTTTAAAAACCCCAATGTAGTGGATGCCTGCGGTTGCGGTGAGAGCATTAAATTTGATGAAAACCTCGCCGTAAAATAAGCGTATCCTCAAATAATAACAATAAGATAGGGATGTCGCATGCGTCGGAAACTGGCTGCTGGAAACTGGAAAATGAACGGCCTTAGTGCCTCATTGGAAGAAGCGCGCGCCCTTGCGGCGTCAAAGCCTGATGGCGCCGTTGATGTCCTGCTTTGCCCGCCAGCGACACTTCTTCATCCGATGGCGGATGCCCTAAAAGACAGTCCCATCGCCGTTGGCGCACAAACCTGTCACGAAAGCCTATCTGGGGCCCATACGGGTGATCTTTCGGCAGAAATGCTCAAAGATGCGGGCGCAAGCCATGTGATTTTAGGCCATTCCGAACGTCGCGAAGATCATGGCGAAAGCTCAGAAGCGGTGCGTGCCAAAGCCCGCGCAGCCATTCAAGCCGGGCTCACCGCGATTATTTGTTTTGGGGAAAGCAAAGCACAGCGGGACGCATCCAACACATTGGACATTATCGGCGGGCAATTGGCGGGATCCATCCCTGATGAAGTCACCGGCCAAAACCTTGTCGTGGCCTATGAACCGATCTGGGCCATTGGAACGGGGCTTGTTCCGACATTGGAGCAAATTGGCGAAGTGCATGATTTCATTCGCAACCGCCTCATCCGCCGTTTTGGTGATGGTGTGGGGCTTTCGACCCGCATTCTTTATGGCGGTTCGGTGAAGCCAGATAACGCCGCAGAGATTTTTAATGTGCCCAATGTTGATGGGGCCCTAGTTGGGGGTGCTTCGCTCAAGGCTGATGATTTTTCTAAAATTATCAATGCCCTAAGATAGCATCTTAAAGTGAGAAATCGCCCCAATGGCATTCATTAACGCGGCTGTGCCTGTTCGACCAAACGCGCAAACCAGCTGGCGCCAATCGGTGCGATATCATCGTTGAAATCAAATTCAGGGTGGTGCAAATGCGCGCCATCCCCTGATCCCAAAAATAGATATGACCCTGGGCGCGCCTCAAGCATGAAGGAAAAATCCTCCGCTCCCATTTCCTTCTCCTTGTCCGTTGTCACCAAATCGCCCACCACATCGCGCGCCACGTCAAAGGCAAAATCCGTCTTTTGCGCATCATTCACGGTTGCAGGGTACCCATCCACAAACTCCAGATTTGCGGTCACATTATAGGACTGGCATTGCCCCTCAACAATTTCGGCCATGCGGCGCATCACCATTTTACGCACCTCTTTATCAAAGCTCCGGACCGTGCCGCCGACAAAAGCCGTATCAGGCACAATATTATCCGCGCTGCCCGTATGGATTTGCGTGACCGACACGACAAGTTCTTGTGACGAATTGTGATTGCGACTGACAATGGTTTGAATGGCGTTGGCAATGCCAAGACAGGCCACAACAGGATCCACCGTTTCATGGGGATAGGCCGCATGCCCCCCGCGGCCTTGGATATCAATCCGAAACTCATCAACGGCCGCCATCACAGGGCCAGAATTGCCGGTAAAGCGCCCGAATTCCTCACCAGGAAGGTTATGCAGCGCGTAAACCTGATGAATGTCAAAGCGATCCATAATGCCCTCTTCAACCATAACGCCAGCGCCGCCGCCGCCTTCTTCTGCAGGTTGAAAAATGAGGGCAGCGCGCCCTTTGAAATTGCGTGTTTCGGCCAAGTATTTTGCCGCCCCCAAAAGCATCGCCGTATGCCCGTCATGGCCGCAGGCATGCATTTTTCCGGCCCGCGTGGAACCGTGATCGCGCCCTGTAACCTCTTGAATTGGCAGCGCATCCATATCGGCGCGAAGCCCAATTGTTGGTCCATCCCCCTGCCCGTCAATAATTGCAACCACGCCAGATTGCGCGATGCCTTCGTGGATCTCGGTGATGCCAAATTCACGCAGACGCTCCACTACGAACCCTGCCGTTTCATGGCAGTCGAACTTCAATTCAGGGCGTTGATGAAGGTGGTGACGCCATGTTTTCATGTCTTGGGCAAACTCGGCAATGCGATTTAAAACGGGCATGGCTGGACTCCTTTAGAGGGATGCGCTTATTTCATATCAAAGTTTACCAAAATGTGAGGCGCTGCAATGACAAAATCAAATGATACCCTCATTCACGACCCCAAAGGCGGCCTACCGCGTCTTTTGGAAATCATGCGCCGGTTGCGCGATCCTGAAACCGGCTGCCCGTGGGATATTGAACAGGATTTTGCCTCCATCGCGCCTTACACGATCGAAGAAGCCTATGAGGTGGCTGATGCGATCGAACGTGAGGATTGGACCGATCTCAAGGGCGAATTGGGCGATTTGCTCTTTCAATCAGTCTTTCATGCGCAAATGGCAAGTGAACGTGGGCTTTTCACATTCGCGGATGTGGCTGATACCATGTCCGATAAAATGGTGAGCCGCCACCCCCATGTTTTTGGCGAGGAAAGCCGCGATAAGTCATCCGAACAGCAAACACACGACTGGGAAACTCTCAAAGCGGCTGAACGTGTGGGGAAAGATGAAACAGGCGTCCTTGAGGGCGTTGCCCTTGGGTTGCCCGCCTTACTTCGGGCGCAAAAATTGCAGAAACGTGCAGCTCGCGTTGGGTTTGACTGGCCAAATATCAGCAATGTGGTTGAAAAAGTGCAAGAAGAGGCAAGTGAGCTCATCGAGGCCCGCGACACATTTGGCCCAGATGAAATCACCGAAGAATTCGGGGATCTTCTTTTTGTCATGGTCAATTTAGGGCGTCATTTGGGGGTGGATGCTGAATTTGCCCTCAAAGCGGCAAATAGCAAATTCACCCGCCGTTTTGAACATATTGAACGCAGCCTCGCGGCCGTTGGGAAATCCCCTGCCACATCCAGTTTGGATGAAATGGATGCCCTGTGGGACGCTGCAAAATCCATTGAAAAGGACACCAACTAATGCATGCTCTCCTCACACAAAAAGAGATTACCGATTCAACGCGACGGTGTGGTGCTCATCAAAGGGCTTTTTGCGGATCACGTGGACACGCTTCGCAAGGGGATTGAGTTTAACATGGAAAACCCGTCGGAGTTTGGCGCTGAAAACGTGACAGGTGGTGAAACAGGTCGCTTTTTCGATGATTATTGCAACTGGACCCGCATTGATGAATTCGAAGACGTGATCCGGAACTCACCTGCGCTCGAAGTGGCGGCGAATCTAATGGAGTCGCAGACTGCACAAGTCTTCCATGACCATGTTTTGGTGAAAGAACCCGGCACATCCAAAGCCACCCCCTGGCACCAAGATGGGCCGTATTATTTTGTAGAGGGCACGCAAACAGTGAGTTTTTGGTCCCCAATGGATCCCGTGACAACCGCCACATTGCGTTCGGTTGCAGGCAGCCATAAATGGCCAAAACCCGTTTTGCCCATTCGATGGGTATCCCAAGATGATTTTTACGCGGGCGAAGACATCTATATGCCTGTTCCCGATCCCGATGATGAAGGCATGGACATCCGCGAATGGGCCATGGAACCAGGCGA
>JBMYYE010000049.1:0-17786 GCA_049609065.1 Halocynthiibacter sp. | reverse complement strand
CAAATTTAGCGCAATTTTCTTCTGCCCATTTCAAATCAGCCGCCACCTCAGGCGCGTCAGGCGCCTTATAAAGGTCGCTCAAATCCCATTCAGGAAGATCATGAAAGGGTGTCTCGCTTTGGGTGTTTTCTTCGGATCCGAAAACCGGCTGCGGGACTGTAAATGCTTCAAAGCGCATGGGAAACCTCTTATCTAATTCACACTACACTTAAGCGGCCTCTAAGGAAGGAACAAGCAACAGGCGAAAAAAACCCACGCTTTTCGCTCGAATATCCATAAGAAACCTGTCACCATGAGATATTGCATTAAGGAATTATCATGCGTTTTCTACGTTTCGGACCAAAAGGCCAAGAAAAACCGGGCGTTATGCTCGAAGATGGGCGGATCTATGATCTCTCGGATCGGATTACGGATATCTCAGGCGATGTGCTTGGAAAACTTGACACGATTTCAACCGCCAACCTTCCCGTGGTCGAAGGATCACCGCGCATTGGGCCTTGTGTTGGGCATGTCGGAAAATTCATCTGCATTGGCCTAAACTATTCCGATCACGCAAAAGAAGCCGGAATGGACGCACCAGAAGAACCCATTGTGTTCATGAAAGCCACCTCCGCAATTGCCGGGCCAAATGATGCACTTCCTTTGCCGCGCGGCTCCGAAAAAACCGACTGGGAAGTAGAGCTTGGTGTCGTCATAGGTCAGCGGGCAAAACATGTCAGCGTCGAAGAGGCGCTTGAGCATGTCGCAGGCTACTGTATCGCCCATGACGTGTCAGAACGCGCGTTCCAAATTGAACGTGGCGGCCAGTGGACCAAAGGCAAATCATGTGATGGGTTTGGGCCCATTGGCCCATGGATCGTCACCCCCGATGAGGTTGGGGATCCGCAAAAGCTACGGCTACAGCTGTCGGTGAACGGGACCCTCATGCAAGATGGCACAACCGCCAACATGATCTTTAGCGTTGCTGAAATCATTGCACATCTGAGCGATTTCATGACCCTTGAGCCTGGGGACGTGATTGCAACGGGCACCCCGAAAGGCGTTGGCATGGGGCTATCCCCCCCTTCTTTCCTAAAAGCAGGGGACCGCGTGGATCTTTCGATCGAAGGCTTGGGCGCACAACGGCAAACTGTTATCGCAGACGCCTAACTACGTCTCACTACGCGTGGCCACAGACTTCATCGCGTCATAAATTTCATGGATCGCGGTTTTGGCAAACGACCGCATGACCACAATGTCATAACATCCGGTTTCTGGCTGACTGAGGCTCACACTCATATGGCCAAGCCCCGTTCGCGCGGCATGCCCAACCTTAAACACCGAGGGGCGTAGATCCAGCGTGCTCAACCGTGCCAAAACATCGCGCGCCCCCTCCCCATCAAGACGCAACACCACATAGCCATCGGATTGATCCGTCAGCGCCGCGAGGCCTTGAACGCCCATTGGAACCGCAGGCCCCATGAGCAAAGCTTGATCCACACCAAACCACACACAGTCCCCCTGCGCCGCGCTCAACACATGGTTGGTTTTAGGCATTCCCAAACCTATGTCGGACTTTAGGCATTTTCCTACTGCCGTGGTTTTCCCCTTAAAGGGTTGAATAAGCGTCAAACAGTCAAATTCACGCGCGTGCAAACGGACATGTCCCGCCGAAACGGGCAACAGGCCTTGTACGCTGGATGTTGCAATTAATTTAGCCACGTGCGCGCCCTCCTTTTGGGTCAAAAAAGACAGGCGAAACCAGCTCAACGGTAATATCCGTTCCACGAAGATGATCCCGTAAGGTGAGCCTATCCCCATGACGCGCCAACCCGTTTTTCACAAAGCCCAACCCTAGATAGCTCGACAAGGTGGGCGAATACCCAACCGAGGTCACATATCCTTGGCTATGGGCACTGATGGCGGCATCACCAACATTAAAAAGATAGGCCCCTGCGCCAAATTCGTCTTCTGGATCAACGGGTTTCAGCCCGACGAGCTGCTCTCTCATTGGGTCCAAAAGGCCCGGACGCCCCGCCGCCGTTTTGCCGATGAAGTCCTTTTTCTTCGACATCAGTCCGCTTAAACCAAGATCCGCCACAGTGATCCGCCCGTGAATTTCCGAATGGGTGATAAAGCCTTTTTCAATCCGCAACACGTTTAAGGCTTCCATCCCATAGGGCCCGCCATCCATGGTTTCCGCCCGTGCCAGAAGATCGCGAAAAAGCGCATTTCCGTAACGTGCAGGCACCGCAATTTCATAGGCTTGTTCGCCTGAAAACGAAATGCGGAACAACCGACCGCGCACGCCACCAATCCCGATTTCCCCACATGCCATAAAGGGCCATGTCGCCTCCTCAATCGGTTTATCTAAAATCGTGTTCAAAAGGTCGCGTGATTTTGGCCCCGCGACCGCGAATTGTGCCCACTGATCCGTGACCGAGGTAAATCGCACATTGGCGTTCGGCATCAGGCATTGATGGACAAACTCAAGGTGGCGCATGACCGTCCCTGCGGCGGCGGTTGTGGTGGTCATCAGATAGTGATGTTCACCAAGACGCGCCGTCGTGCCATCATCCATGACATGGCCATCCTCCCGTAGCATTAACCCATAGCGCGTTTTACCAACGGGTAAGGTTGAAAACACATTGGTATAGATGAAATCCAAAAATGCCCCTGCATCAGGACCTTGAATATCGATTTTCCCAAGGGTGCTCACGTCGCAAATGCCCACGCTATTGCGCACCATGGTGACCTCCCGATCGCAGGCCTCTCGCCACGTGCTTTCGCCTTGTTGTGGGAAATAAGACGGCCGATACCAAAGCCCTGCTTCAATCATCGGCGCCCCCCGCTGCAGTGACGCCATATGGGATGTCATAAACCGTTCTGGCGCGAAACCTTTGCCGCGACCCCCTGCCCCCATCGCCGAAATAGACACCGGTACATAAGGTGGCCGGTACGTGGTGATCCCCGTTTCGGACACAGTGCGCCCCGTTGCATCCGCCAAAATCGCCAAAGCATTCACGTTGGAATTTTTCCCCTGATCTGGCGCCATGCCTTGGGTTGTGAAGCGTTTCATATGCTCCACAGAGCGATAGTTTTCTTGCGCAGCACCACGCACATCTTTGGTGGTGACGTCGTTTTGAAAATCAAGCCACGCACGTTTTTCATGGGGCGTTTCCCACAAAGGCAAAATCGTATATGGGGTGTCATCCGCTTTGGGGCACTCAACAGTTTTTGCTGTGCGTTCAAGTGCTGCAAGCGCGGCCTGCGCCGCAAAAATCCCATCCATTAAACACGCCGCGTCCGAAAACTCTCCACGTGCCGCCCCTGCCGCAGTCAAGTTTGGGACCGCGTTTTCTTGTGGCACGAAAGCGGCAATTGTTTCATCCCATTTCGGGCGCCCATTCATATGGCATGTGAGGTGCAAACTCGGGTTCCAGCCACCCGATATGCCAAGGCAATCAGCCTCAATCCAGCGGTCTTCGCCCTTTTCTCGGACCAACACAGCCGAAAGCCCAAAATAGCCTTTGGTGTTGATCACCTGCGCATTTTGCATCACCGGATAGGGATGTGGTTTTTCTTCACCTTTGCGCGCATCAACCACCGCCACGACGGTAACACCCGCGTGGTGCAATTCATCCGCCGTGCGATAGATATCATCATTATTGCCAAACAAAACAACATTTTGCCCCGCGGCCACACCATATCGGTTAAGATAGCTGCGCAACGCCGATGACATCATCACGCCTGGACGGTCATTGTTTTCAAACGCGATCGGGCGTTCAAGTGCCCCTGCCGCCAAGATGGTTTTCTGTGCCACGATCCGCCAAAAACATTCAAGCGGGGCCTCGTTTGAGTTTACGGCCCGGTGATGGTTCACGCGTTCCAACGCCCCGAAGGTGCCTTGATCATAGGCCCCCGTCACCGTTGTTCGCGCCATGAGCCGCACATTTGGCAGTTGCGAGAGTTCCTCGATCACATGGTCCACCCAAAGAGGGGAGGCAATGCCATCAATTTCACGTTGATCATCAATCAAACGCCCGCCAAATTCGGCGCGCTCTTCCGCCAAAATCACATCGGCACCGGCACGCGCAGCAGTCAGCGCCGCCATTAACCCCGTTGGGCCCGATCCCACAACCAGAAGGTCACAATAGGCGAACGCTTTTTCATTCTTTTGCGTATCATGCGCCCCTGATAAGGCCCCAAGGCCCGCGGCACGGCGAATAATCGGTTCGTAAATGGTTTTCCAAAACGCTTTCGGCCACATGAAGGTTTTATAATAAAACCCTGCCCCCAAAAAAGGCGCTACAAAGTCATTAAGCCCCAGCACATCCAATTTTAAATTCGGCCAGCGGTTTTGGCTTCGGGCCATGAGACCAGTAAAGATTTCTTGCTCCGTCGCGCGTGTATTTGGTGTTTGCCCCGCCCCTGTGCCGACTTCAATCAGCGCATTTGGTTCCTCAGACCCCGCAGTCAGTACACCGCGCGGACGGTGATATTTAAAGGATCGCCCGACAAATTTCACACCATGCGCCAAAAGGGCGGACGCCACCGTATCCCCTTCAAATCCCTCATAGGATTTGCCATCAAATGTAAATGTCACTGGCGCTTTGCGATTGATACGCCCGTAGGATCTAATCCGCATCACTTGCCCCCTTTTTTCACATCACGCGCAAGCGTTGTTTTAATCACCTCATGGGTCACCGTGTTCCGTTCCACAACGACCCATGCGCCGCAGCCTTGTTCATGGTGCCACAAATCGCGCGTCACACCCGCAGGGTTATCACGCAGATGAAGGTAGTCATCCCACGCGTCATCGCCTGCGTTTTCAGAAGGTCGGTTTAGGGCCACGGCATCCCCGACATAATAAAATTCGCGGCGATCACGCTCCCCGCATAAAGGGCATCTTAGTCTCATTTTTCTCTCCCCTAATGCAGATTATGCTGGCTGCCGGTGCCTTCTTCATCAAGAAGATGCCCTGTGCGAAACCGATCGAGGCGGAATTTTTCCGCAGTGGGATGCGGGGTGTCCGTCGCCATCAAATGCGCAAGGGCAAAGCCCGAAGCCGGCACAGCCTTAAATCCGCCATAGCACCAGCCGCAATCAAGATAGAGCCCATCGATATGGGTTTTATCGATGATCGGCGACCCATCCGGCGTCATGTCCATGATCCCCCCCCATGAGCGCAGGACCTTGGATTTTCCAATCATCGGCATGAGCGTCATGCCAGCTTCCATGACATGTTCTTTCATCGGGAGATTGCCGCGCTGCGCATAAGACGCATAAAAATCGAGATCCCCACCAAAGACCAAGCCACCTTTATCGGACTGGCTAATATAAAAATGCCCCATACCAAAGCTGATCACGTGATCAATCGTTGGTTTAAGCCCTTCGGTCACGAAGGCCTGTAAGACATGGCTTTCAATCGGGAGCCGCATGCCAGCCATCGCCGCAACCTGCCCCGAACGTCCAGCCGTAACAATAGCCACTTTTTTCGCACGAATGGCCCCACGGGTTGTTTGCACGCCGGTGACTTTACCGCCTGTGCTGTCGATGCCTGTCACTTCGCAGTTTTGGATCAAATCAACGCCCCGTTGATCCGCGCCTCTTGCATAGCCCCACGCAACCGCATCATGGCGCGCCGTCCCGCCACGCGGGTGCAAAAGCCCGCCATAAATCGGAAAGCGCGTTTGCTCAAAATCAAGATATGGCACCATGTCACGCACGCCATCACGGTCCAAAAGCACCGCATCATCGCCTTCGTTGATCATAGAATTCCCGCGGCGTGCAAACGCGTCCCGCTGGCCATCCGAATGGAAAAGGTTAATCAACCCGCGCTGCGAATGCATGACGTTGTAATTGAGGTCAGAGGACAGGCCTTCCCACAGCTTTAAAGAGTGGGAATAAAATTCAGCGTTCCCATCCAAGAAATAATTGGCGCGGACAATTGTGGTGTTGCGGCCGACATTGCCCCCCCCGAGGTAGCCTTTTTCCAAGACCGCCACATTTGTGATCCCGTGGTTTTTTGCGAGATAATAGGCCGTAGATAACCCATGCCCCCCGCCGCCGATAATGATGAGATCATATTCTGCCTTAGGTTCAGGGTCGCGCCAAACGGGTTTCCACCCTTTGTTCCCGCGAAATCCCTCTTTTATGACATTCCAACCTGCGTAGCGCATGTCGCTCTCCCCTAACATTACGGGCAGGAAACCAGCCTTGCGCAGAGATTACAAGAGGAGAGGTAAATCAAGAAAGCCAATTTCCGACATTTGGTGTCGGTTCCACAAGGGATCATAAAAAAGGCGGCCCGTAGGCCGCCTTTTAAGAAACTCGAAAGGCTTAAAGCCCTTTGCTTCGATAACTTTTCACAACCTTTTCAATCGAAACGATATAAGCTGCGGTGCGAAGATCTTTGACTTCATCACGTGTATGCCAGACTTCGCGCATCGATTGATAGGCAATGCGCATCGTATCATCGAGGCCAGAGCGCACCAATTCCAATTCATCCGCCCCTTTGAGATATTTATCCTTAAAGGCAGGCGTCATCGACCATGCATCCCCGAGATAGCGATCCAAGCGTTCTAGTTCATCAACAACCAACTGATGGCGTGCTTCTTCTTGGCGGCGCTGCATACGGCCAAATCGAATGTGGCTTAGGTTTTTGACCCATTCAAAATAAGACACCGTCACACCACCTGCATTGGCATACATGTCGGGTATAATCACCACGCCTTTGTCGCGCAGAATTTCGTCCGCACCCGCCGTAACCGGCCCGTTCGCAGCCTCAATAATAAGCGGCGCATTGATCCGGTCCGCATTTTCAAGTGTAATCACACCTTCAAGCGCGGCAGGAATTAAAATGTCTGCTTCTTTCTCAAGAACCGTGCCACCATTTTCAACATAGGTCCCTTCGGAACATCCCTTAACACCGCCGTGTTCACGAATGTATTCAGAGACAGCATCGACATTGATGCCCGCGTCATTCACAAGCGCACCGTCGCGCTCCACAATGCCCGTGATAATCGCGCCATCTTCTTCGGCCAAAAACTTCGCGGCGTGATATCCCACATTCCCAAGGCCTTGCACAATGATGCGTTTGTCTTTGAGTTTCCCTTCCAGACCCGCCTTTGCGATGTCTTCTGGGTGACGGAAAAATTCCCGAAGCGCGTATTGGACGCCACGCCCTGTGGCTTCTACGCGGCCGGAAATACCACCACTGTTGAGAGGTTTACCCGTCACACAGGCGCGCGCATTGATGTCCGTAGTGTTCATGCGGGCGTATTGATCCGCGATCCACGCCATTTCACGTTCACCCGTCCCCATGTCAGGGGCCGGCACATTTTGCGCAGGGTGGATCAAGTCGCGTTTTGCAAGTTCATAGGCGAAACGACGGGTGATCAACTCAAGCTCATGTTCTTCGTAATCGCGCGGGTTGATGCAAAGGCCACCTTTGGAACCGCCAAAGGGCGCTTCGACCAAAGCGCATTTATATGTCATCAATGCAGCCAAAGCTTCAACTTCGTCTTGGTTCACCGCACTGGCATAGCGAATTCCGCCTTTTACAGGCTCCATATGTTCCGAATGAACCGAGCGGTACCCCGTGAATGTTTTCATCTCACCACGCAAACGCACACCAAATCGCACCGTATAAGTGGCATTGCAGACGCGGATTTTTTCGACCAACCCATCCGGCAAATCCATCAGTGCAATCGCGCGATTGAACATAATGTCGACGGACTCTCTAAAACTTGGCTCATTTGCGGGGGACATGGAATTCTCCTGTTTAAGTGTCAGGTACAATCTGCGTCAATACGCCACATCTTGCAACAGGAAATGCACGTTCGGGCACGTGAAAGCTCCTATTTTTATCATCAGAGACGCGCATAGGCATTTGCATAAAAAGAATCAGTTATACGGTGGAATAAGGCACTTAGAACATGAATAAATCGTATAAATCCCCCGCTAACCTGTCTTTTTAGATAGGTTTTATGGTCGTTTTTATTATTTTTGCTCCCAAATGCCCTATTTTGGCCATAAGACATATCTAAGAAAAACTTGGATTCGACTGTCTTTACCAAAGACGATTCGCATTTCAGCTGATGAAACAACCGAAAGATGGCACCATGCACTTCCTTTCAAATCGACCTGTCCTTCAGAAAAAAATGCGGTCGCGCATTTCGTCTTCTTTTGTCAAAGACGAACGCGGTGCCATCACAATGTTTTCCGTTTTCCTCATCATGAGCATGTTGGTCATCGCGGCGATTGCGGTGAATTTTATGCGCTCTGACGCAGAACGCCTTCGGACCCAAAATGTCATTGACCAAGCCAATCTTGCTGCGGGGGCTCTTGACCTAACAGGTTACAGCACCGATGCCGAAGCCAAAAAAGTCGTTGAAGATCTATTCAACAAATACCTCATTGCGGCAGGCCTCCCCAAAGACAGTGTTACAGTTACGTTGAACGCGCGCTCTATCTTGGGCACAGACATCACCGCCAAAACCACAGTCACAACCAAAGCCCATTTCTTGCTTGGGGTGGATGAACTTGTCTCGAAGGTGAATTCGCGTGTTGCCCAAAGCAGCAGCAGCCTAGAAGTGGCAATGGTGCTCGATGTATCGGGTTCCATGGGCTGGTCTGTCTCTGGGTCCAGCAAATCACGTATCAAAGTCCTCAAAGAAGCCACCAATGATTTCATCGATATTTTGATTCCAAAAGACAATACGGGCAACACATCCATTGCGATTGCCCCTTATGCACGCGCCGTTTACGCAGGCGAAGACATGATTGATGCCGTTAATGCCGTTCATAACCAGGCAGCGGGTCTTCCTGAGGCAATGCGCCCAGCTAAGATCAAAACAGCCCACGAGAAGAGTACCTGCGTCACCTTCGAAAATGGCGATTACAAATATGTCGGACTTAAAACTGGGCATGGCTACCGGCGCACACCGTTTTACCGCGAAAGTTATAGCAGCAGCGCTCCGACATATTCCCACGGCTGTTATACATCGTCGTCAACATCAAGTGAGAAGACCATCTCAAACTCACGCAAGATGATCCCACCATCTAAGAATGCAACGCAACTTAAGAAGCGGGTCGGAAAACTAACGGCGAAGGGCGGCACCAATTTGGCGCCTGGCATCAAATGGGCCGACATTATGCTATCACCAAGCTTTCGCCCTGTCGCGAAAGAGTTGCGAAGCGCCTCATCCACTGGCGGCCAGAAAATGGATAACTATACGCTCGGACGCCCTTATGATTATGACAGTGGTGTACGCAAAGTTATGGTTCTCATGACAGACGGGGACAATAATGGATATTATACCCTGAAAGAAAAATATGCCAAAGCCGTGCACCAGGAAGAGCTCTTAAAAATGGGGATCATTCGCTATGTAGGCTATTTGCCAGAATATCCATGGTACTATTCTGAATACAATCAGACTGTCTATTATGAAAATTACATGCGAAATTATGTCAGCACGTCAACGGTTGACAAGCGATCAACCGACCTTTGCACGAAGCTCAAATCTTCGCCCTATAACATGATCATCTACGCAATCGGTTTCCAGCCCTCTTCAAAAGCCAAAACGCTTTTGAAGAACTGCGCCACATCCAATGCGCATTACTATGAAGCTGTTGGGCTAGACCTCAAAGAAGCCTTTAGCTCCATCGCGCAAGAAGTGCGCAAACTACAACTGATTGAGTAACCATGATGCATCCGCGGATCCTTACCTCTATGCGCCGCTTTTGGCGGGATGAAACGGGCGGTCTAACCGTTGAGTTTGTGATTATTTTCCCTGCTATCGTGATGATTTTTTTCACAAGCCTTGAAACCACCTTACTGTCCATTCGCAGTATGATGCTCGAGCGCAACCTCAACAAAACCGTGCGTGATTTACGGATGAGCAAGCTCCCCGCAGATCACGATGCCATTCTCGCGCATTTTTGCAGCCGCTGGACCATGATCAAAGACTGCAACACATCACTTTTGTTAGAAATGCGTATTGTTCCACAGCCCGCGTGGAGCAACCCAATGTCTGGGGCGCGCATTTGCCAAAACCGTGCAGATCCAGCCGTAAAAATGACCAACAATGAAACGGGGTCTTCTGGCCAAGTTATGCTCATACGGGCGTGCACAACCGTGGATGTGATTTTCCCCTTCTCTGGGATCGGGGCTGGCATGAAACTTGATTCAAACGGTGACTATAACCTCGTCGCCAGATCAGCATTTGTGGTGGAATAAAAATGCGCCTCTATCTCAAACTTATATCCCAATCCGCCCGTGATTTCATACGCGAAAACCGCGGGGCCTTCACGATTGAATTCATTCTTCTCGTGCCTGTACTTTTATGGGCATACCTTGGGACTGCGCTTATTTTTGATATTTTCAAAGCGCGAAACCGCAACATGAAGGCGAGTTATACCGTTGCGGATGCTCTTGCGCGCCTTCCAAATGACGGGGTGCCGCGGACCCAAGCCCAGATTGATGGGCTGAAAATGGTTTTTGATTTTAACGTCAGCCGCCCAAGCCCATCACGCCTGCGTGTTTCAGTTGTCAGCTGGAGTGCCAGCAAAAACCGTTACATTGTGCATTGGTCCTGCGGCAAAGCAAACAATGGCGCAACTTTTGTTAAGCTCACAGAGCCAATCCCAGAGAGCATGACAAAGCGTTTCCCCATTGATGCAAATGGCGTTCAATTCTATGTGGTGGAAACATACGCCGAATACAAAAGCCGCTTTCCAAGCCTGCTTTTGCTCCCTGATGCGTTATGGGATAAAAAATGGACCAACCTTTGGGCCATTGAGCCGCGCGGCGGCACGCTCAGCAATACAGCAGGTGGCGGTAACATCCTCGGAACGTGTTAAGCCAGCCGCATTAACGTGCGGCATGCATCATTGTTTCGATCATTTCAGCCATTGGTTTTGCTTCGGCGCCACGCACAACGCCACCAACCCCAATACGGCGCCCCACACGCCAAAAAAGACCCGGGTAGAAAAGCGCGGATGCTTTTGTTTTTAAAACAATCGTGAACCCGTTTGACGGTTTCATCGCGAACACCCCACGATTGAGCGCTTCAATATCCGCCACATCACAAATATGCGTCCCATCAGAACACCAAAGCGCATCTTCCGATAGATAAATCTGATGCGCTGTGGCTTGATACAAACGGTAGCCAATAAAGATCGAAAAGCCCCCTGCCAGCATCAAAATAAACATAGGACCAAGCGCAGCATTTGGCGCCCCCGCCCCTGCATAGACCAACAAAGACCCCAACCCGACCAACATGATCACCCCAATCATGCGCCGCCCGAACGGAACCGAAATTTCTGCAAGTTTCTCAGATGTCTTAGGCGATGTCATATGTCTGTCCTTTTATGCGTGGCTACGCACATACGACTTTACTGACCATTTCCCAATAGATATTTTCAACATGTTCACGACTGAGCCGCCCACCTTCGCGAAACCACGTGTTCACACCTGTGATCATTGCGATAATCGCCATCATCGTGAGCTTACTATCTTCAAAGACAAAAAGCCCATCAGCCTTGCCTTGTTGTAATATTTCTTCGAGCTTGGTCTCATAGGTTTTCCGCAGCGCCTCAACCCGTTCAAAATTGTCAGGCGTTAGGTTGCGCAACTCCATATACGCGATAAACACCTCATTCGGGCGATCCACGTGATAGCGGATGTGGAACTTACAAAACGCCTCAAGCTGTGACATGGGGTCCGTGCCCTTTGGCAAAGCATCCCATTTTGCAATCAAACCCGTCATGTGGTCGATCATCAGCTCACAGAGCAAACTTTGCTTATCTGCCGTATAAAGATAGAGCGCGCCAGCCTGAACACCAACCTCTTTGGCAATTTGGCGCATCGACACAGCCGCATAGCCATGCTTTGCAAACAGCTCAAGCGCCGCCGCGCGAATACGCGGCCCTGTGATTTCCGAATGTGAACCCGTTTTGCGTGCCATGTGCGAACCCTAACTGAACAATTGTTCATTTGATAGCCCCGCTTGTTCTTTTTCAAAACCTTGCTAAAACCCAATAAAGAGGAAAAGGATCCTACCCAGTGAAACGTCTCATGTTGTTTTCATTTATCGGGCTCACCGCCTGCGCAACGCCCCCTGAGCTGGATGATAAATTCAGCGCAGATGCCAAAAACGCGCCCTATCCGACCCTCATGCCGATTTCCCCCGCGGACCCAGAATTGGGCAAAAGGAGCGAAACCGCCCTTGAAACGCTCGCCGCACGGCGGGCCCGCCTTCAGCGGCGTGCCGCCATTTTGCGCGCAGGCCAAGCCGATGATGCAACCCGGCGAAAATTATCCCGCAGTAGATAACCCCAAGAAGCTTCGTTTGTTGCAAATCCACCGCAGGCAGGATATGGAAAAACCAGCCGTTTTCGGCACCGAATAATTCACTCAGACAGGAAAGAATAATCATGTCAAAGACACTCCGTTTAGGGATCGCAGGCCTTGGAACCGTAGGCGTCGGGGTGATCAAAATCGTGACGCAGAAAGCCAATCTTTTGGCCATGCGCTCCGGTCTGAAAATTGAAATCACCGCTGTTTCTGCACGCTCGAAAGACAAAGACCGCGGTGTTGATCTCTCAAAATTCGCATGGGAAGACGATCCCGTGGCCCTTGCCAAACGTGACGATGTGGACGTGTTTTTGGAACTCATGGGCGGTGCTGATGGCCCCGCCAAAGCCGCCACCGAAGCCGCACTTAAGGCCGGCAAAGACGTGGTCACCGCCAACAAAGCAATGCTTGCCATTCATGGACAAGAGCTCGCAGAATTGGCCGAAACGACCAATGCTGTTTTGCGGTTTGAAGCGGCCGTTGCAGGCGGCATTCCTGTTGTAAAATCCCTGACCGAAGGGCTTGCTGGCAATGGGATTGACCGCGTTTTGGGCGTCATGAACGGCACCTGTAATTACATTTTGACACGCATGGAAACGGCAGGCCTCCCTTATGAGGACGTCTTCAAAGAGGCCAATGATCTCGGCTATCTTGAGGCTGATCCAACTTTGGATGTTGGTGGGATTGATGCGGGGCATAAGCTTGCTATTTTGGCCTCCATTGCCTTTGGCACAAAAGTTAATTTTGATGGCATGGTCCTTGAAGGGATTGAACGCATCACCATCGAAGACATCGACCAAGCGCGGGATATGGGCTACGCGATTAAGCTTTTGGGTGTGGCACAGATGACGGGCCGTGGGCTCGTTCAACGCATGTCCCCATGCCTTGTGCCGCTCACTTCCCCATTGGGGCAACTTGAAAACGCTATGAACATGGTGGTTCTTGAAGGCGACCAAGTCGGCCAAGTGGTTTTACGTGGTGCTGGTGCTGGCGAAGGCCCAACCGCAAGCGCGGTCATGTCCGATGTCATGGATATCGCACGCGGCACGCGGCTTTCAACCTTTGGCATTCCTGCGGATCGCTTGGATGATGCGCCTGCGGCCCAAATGGACACAGCCGCGCCGTATTACCTACGGATGCAACTCAAAGATAAGCCAGGCGCGCTTGCGAAAATCGCGACACTTTTGGGCGATGCGGGTGTTTCTATTGATCGTATGCGTCAATATAGCCACGCGGAACCGACCGCCCCTGTGCTCATCGTGACCCATAAAACAACACGCGGATCCCTTGATAATGCGCTTGAAGCAATGCACAAAACCGATGTGCTTGTGGATACGCCTGTGTCTTTGCGGATCGAAAACGTATAACCTGCACCCATGCAGGTAAAGGAGGACGCCGTGGCTTTCCTCGATGTGGAACAGTCGATTTTAGGTCAATGCTGGACGGGTCCGAACAATGATGTGACCCGCCGCGCTGAACGCTTGACCCAAGATACAGGGCTTGCGCCGGCGCTTGCAACGCTGCTTGCGATGCGCGATGTGCCATCAGAAGAAGCCGATGCCTTCCTCGCGCCCTCCCTGCGCACGCTTTTGCCCAATCCTCGAAACCTCCTTGATTGTGAAACGGCGGCAACGCGGCTTTTGCAGGCGCTCACATCCAAGGAACGTATCGCAATTTTTGCCGATTATGATGTGGATGGCGGATCATCAGCGGCGCTAATACTCGACTGGTTGCGCCAGCAAAATCACGATGCCACCCTTTATGTGCCCGATCGGATTGTCGAAGGTTACGGCCCCAATGACACGGCAATGGCGATGCTGGCGGAGGATCATGACCTCATCATTTGCGTGGATTGTGGCACTTTATCCCACGGGCCAATTGCCGCCGCCAAGGGCGCAGATGTTGTTGTGATCGACCACCATTTGGGGGGCGAAACCGTGCCTGACTGTCATGCAGTCGTGAACCCAAACCGCCAAGACGAAACCTCCGAATTGGGCCATCTTTGTGCCGCGGCGGTAGTGTTTTTGGTGCTGGTAGAAGCCAACCGCCAATCTCGTGATCTGGGGGGGACGCAGCCCGACCTCATGGGAATGCTGGATCTTGTCGGACTGGCAACCGTTGCCGATGTTGCGCCTCTTATTGGGGTCAACCGCGCATTTGTGCGCCAAGGTTTGACCATCATGGCGCGGCGCGCGCGATTTGGGATTGCGGCACTTTTGGATCAAGCCAAAGTCGAAACCGCCCCCTCCGCCTATCATCTAGGCTATGTGCTTGGCCCACGGATCAATGCCGGCGGACGTATTGGCGCGGCGGATATGGGCGCGCGGCTTTTGGCGGCAACCACATTGGCCGAGGCCCAAAAGCTAGCCGCAAAACTGGACGCCGTGAACGCAGAACGCCGCGAAATCGAAGCCCAAGTCGTCGAAGATGCTTTGGCGCAAGCCCAAGCACGCGGCGTCGATGCCCCCCTCGTCTGGGCGGCAGGCGATGGTTGGCATCCAGGGGTTGTGGGGATCGTCGCCTCACGCCTTAAGGAAAAAACCAACCGCCCATCCATTGTCATTGGCTTTGAAGGCGATGCAGGCAAAGGATCCGGCCGCTCTATTTCCGGTGTTGATCTTGGGGCTGCGATCCAAAAACTTCAGCGCGAAGGCGATATCGAAAAAGGCGGCGGTCATAAAATGGCTGCAGGCCTTAGCCTAAGCCGTGCGCAGCTTGAACCAGCGATGGAAAAACTGTCCATGCTTCTCAATCGTCAAGGAGCGGGCAACCGCCCGCCCCGTGAGCTGGCCATCACCCAAGTGTTGATGCCAACCGCGGCCCATGTGGATTTGATCGAAAAACTCGACACCGCTGGCCCCTTTGGCGCGAGTGCCCCGTCACCACGCTTTGCCTTTGCCAGCCAGCAAATCCATTTCGCAAAACATGTTGGGGAAAAGCACCTAAAAATCAGCTTTGGCGACGGAACAGGACCCAAAATTGATGCCATTGCCTTTGGCGCTTTTGAAACGCCGCTTGGTGATACCCTTCTCAATCATCAAGGCGGGCGGTTTCACCTTGCAGGGCGTCTTGAGGTCAATATTTGGGGCGGGCGCAAACGCGCACAACTCAAACTCGAAGATGCCTTTGGCCCCCTCACCCAATAAAAATGTTTGGGAAGTGAAAAAGCCTCTTGCGAGTCGCGCCGAGTTTCCCTAAATACCCCTCACGAAAGCGCGGTCCCTTCGTCTATCGGTTAGGACGCCAGGTTTTCAACCTGGAAAGAGGGGTTCGATTCCCCTAGGGACTGCCATTTCAATCCCCCCACATGTCACAGTATGCCACCCAAATTCTGGGGCGGTTTATGGGGTTTTATTTGAATATGCGCGGAAGGCCTATAAGCCGGATTTTGTCCAAGGGCGAACCCTCTGGATGACCATTCATCTGCCCTGATTGTTACCAATCAGATCTAGCTGCCAACCCGCCCCACCCAGATAAAGCGATCCTAGTGCGCGAACGCACCCCGGGGGCCTATTTGACATTGCTTCCGGTGGGGCTTGCCGTGCCGTTTTTGTTGCCAAAAACGCGGTGAGCTCTTACCTCACCGTTTCACCCTTACCTGCGTAAACACAGGCGGTTTCATTTCTGTGGCGCTATCCCTTGGGTTACCCCAGCCGGCCATTAACCGGCACCGTTGCTTAGCGAAGTCCGGACTTTCCTCGCGGGGGGCAAGCCCCCACGCAGCCATCCAGCCTTCCGCGCTTCTTTCATCTAGGCTTCGTTTGAAGTGCGGTCAACGGGGAAATGGGCAGCAATGTCAGATGCAATGGCCAAATCAGCCTCACACACATCACCAGCGCCCCACGGTCGGTACCGCAACCGAAAAGCCACCAGCGCAGCATCCGCATCCGCAATGTCATAGCCAATCTCACTTAGGGCAGTCCAAAACTCTTGCGGTGCCACGGGAGCGCCCATTGGCGCAATGGCCAGCCCCTGTTTTGCCAGCCGGAGCCAATCAAAATGAAGACCCGGATCAATTTTGCGACCAGGCGCCATATCCGAATGGCCAATCACGTTTTGGGGTGGGATATTCCATTTTTGTATAAGCTGCCTGAGCAGCGTTTCAAGCCGCGTCATAAGAGGCTCTGAAAACGGGGTGTGACCGAGATTATCCATCTCAACCCCAATGGAATTGGAATTCATATCCGTAATATCGCCCCAACGACCAGCGCCTGCGTGCCATGCGCGCATCTCATCCTCAACCAACTGAAAACACGTTCCATTTTGAGAAATGAGATAATGCGCGGACACTTCAACAGAGGGATCACAGAGCCGATCGAGCGCGGCCTGTGCTGTTTTCATAGCCGTGTAGTGCAATATGATATAGCGCGGTGTGCCCCCGTCCTTACGCGGCCCAAAATTGGGCGACGGATGGGACACGATATCCGGGATCATTGGGCCTTAGCGTTGCGAAATGGGCGGGGATCCCAACCGCAGGCAAATCCATCCCCATCAGGATCAAGACCTTTGTGATTGCGCTGTGGTCCGCCACCTTCAAGAAACGCGATCTGCGCCAAATCAGGGGATGGATATTTTTTACAATTGCGCCCAAAGCGCCCCGTATTGCCAAAGGTAAACCGTTTATAGATCGGCTCCCCCACATTATTGGTCGTAGAAAGGGCATAAGATACGATGCTGACGCCGCTCTGGTCCCCACGGGTCGGGAGCGCCTCTGGCGTCACTTCTTGATAGCCTGCGGCAATCCGTTCGAGGCGCGCTTTGTCGCTTTCGATGGTTTCTCGACCTGCTACCGCGTCAAAATTCTGTTCATCCGACAAGCCACTTGGTTTTTCAGCCACAACAGGGGCGGCGGTCGAAACAGGTGCGGGCTCTGGTTTAGCCTCAAGAGGTTTGCTCTCTGAAAGCTGCACATTTTGTGGCGCGGGACGCATCGCATCCCGCTTGGCCTGTTGTCGGTTGGCATATGTCTCGTAATCATCAAAACCAGCGCCTGCCCCACTATCAGGGACAGGTGTCATACATGCCGACAGCCCGAAAGCCGTCAAAAGAGGAAACATTAAATACCGCATCGATAACCTCATGGATTATTTGTTTTGCGGTATTCTTACCACCATTTTGCAGGTTTTGAAACAAAGCCCGCCGCATTTTCCAGCGCATAGGCAGTATTTAGCAAATCCCCCTCTTCCCAAGGGCGCCCGATGAGCTGCAGACCAAGCGGAAGGCCGTTTTTATCGACGCCCGTTGGAACAGAAATCCCAGGAAGACCCGCAAGGTTCACCGTCACGGTAAACACATCATTGAGATACATCTCAATCGGGTCGGCATTTGACATTTCCCCAAGCCCAAACGCTGCAGACGGCGTGGTTGGCGTCAAAATCGCGTCCACACCAACCTTCATCAGCTATTTGCTGGCGCGCGTAATCTTCCGCTGTCCAGCCAAGCTGCT
>JBMYYE010000048.1:0-17869 GCA_049609065.1 Halocynthiibacter sp. | reverse complement strand
GCGGCGATCACATCAACGTCTGAGTTGTTGATGATGTCTTTGCCGGCTTCCACGTTTGTGCCTTCGAGACGCACAACCAATGGAACCTGAAGGCCCACTTCTTTCACGGCTGCAACAACGCCTTCTGCGATCACATCACAGCGCATGATACCGCCAAAGATGTTCACGAGGATCCCTTTAACGTTTGGATCAGATGTGATGATTTTGAATGCTTCCGTTACTTTTTCTTTGGTCGCACCGCCACCAACATCCAAGAAGTTCGCAGGTTCAGCACCGTAAAGTTTGATGATGTCCATCGTCGCCATCGCGAGGCCAGCACCGTTCACCATACAACCGATTTCACCATCAAGCGCGATATAGTTGAGGTCGTATTTAGACGCCTCGAGCTCTTTTGGATCTTCTTCGGTTTCATCACGGAGCTCAACCACGTCTGGATGACGGTAAAGCGCGTTGCCGTCAAAGCCAACTTTGGCGTCGAGACATTTCAAATCACCGCCCGGCATAACGATCAATGGGTTGATTTCCAGCATCTCCATGTCTTTCTCAACGAAAGCACGATAAAGGTTACCCATCAATTTAACGCATTGTTTCACTTGTGCGCCTTCGAGGCCCAAAGAAAATGCGATGCGACGGCCGTGAAAGGCTTGGTAGCCCGTGGCCGGATCGACTGAGAAGCTCAGAATTTTTTCTGGTGTAGACGCTGCAACTTCTTCGATGTCCATGCCGCCTTCGGTGGAACATACGAATGACACGCGAGATGTTTGACGATCCACGAGAAGTGCGAGGTAAAGTTCGCGCTCAATGTCGGAGCCATCTTCGATGTAGATGCGGTTCACTTGTTTACCAGCAGGGCCGGTTTGATGCGTGACCAATGTGCGGCCCAACATCTTTTTGGCTTCTTCAGCGGCTTCTTCTACAGATTTCGTAAGGCGTACACCGCCTTTTTCGCCTGCATCGGCTTCTTTGAATGTGCCTTTGCCGCGTCCACCTGCGTGGATCTGTGCTTTAACAACCCAAAGCGGGCCGTCCATTTCACCTGCTGCTGATTTAGCATCTTCGGCTTTGAGTACGGCGCGTCCGTCAGAAACTGGTACGCCGTATGTGCGAAGAAGAGCCTTCGCTTGATACTCATGAATGTTCATTGAGCTTTCCCATCTTGCTGCGATTTCATCCAGTAAACCCAGATTGCAGACGATAGAAAAGTTAAATATTGTGAAAAACTCAGAAAAAAGAACATTAGTGGTTTTTTGTGATCACAGATTTTAACGTGTGATCACAAAAAAAAGCAGCTTGTCCAAATTTCCATTAAAATCGAGGGATTCTTGATGTGATTCATTCCACATGTGCCACGGGGAAATTGTGCGAGGTCTCAAGCTAATGATCAAAATGCTTCTTTAGAAACGCATCGTCAAATTGATCTAGGGCCTTGCAGGCCTCGGGCGTGGTTTCGAAGGCATACTCCGACAAGGGCAGCGCACGTTCTGCTGTGGTGAGCGTGATCGTTTCAACATCATCTGCGGTGACGATGGCGTCGCCCGTGAGAAAATTCACAGAACAAGACATCACCGCGGCGTAAAACCGATCGGCGTAGTGGTAATCATAGCCAATGACGTGGATTTTCTTTTCTTGTAACCGCAGGGTGAGCGCTTCATGGCTATGGTATCGGCCACAGGCAAAGCACCCCCAGTTAAGCGTAAAGGTCCCGTTCTGGCCGGCCACAAGGCTATCGGAATCCGTTAGGTTGATCGGCACGATGAAGGCGGATTCATCCCAAAAATCAGGAGGAGGACCGTTGTCATATGTCAAAACATCAAATGTAGAATTCAGCGGCGTAATCGAAAGGCGATCAAGCTGGCCATTGCCGTTGACATCCAACATCAAAACCTGCCGTGGTTTTGGGAAGAGTGCCGTATCAATAACGGGTTGGGCAAAAACAGATGTGGCCGCAAAAATTGCGGCCACCCCTAAATATTTATACGGCGTCGGCATTACTTCAAAGAAGGATCAATGGCCTTACAGGCGTCTACGAGGCCCTGAACCGCATTGACAGAGTTGTCGAACATGGCTTGCTCATCTTTGTTGAGCTTGATGTCGACCACTTTTTCGATGCCGTTTGCGCCGATAACTGTTGGAACACCAACATACATACCATTGAGGCCAAGCGCGCCATCAACCCATGCCGCACAAGGCAACAAACGTTTTTGGTCTTTGAGGTAAGCTTCGGCCATCTCAATTGCGGATGTCGCAGGGGCGTAGAACGCAGAACCCGTTTTCAAGAGGCCAACGATTTCCGCACCACCATCGCGCGTGCGCTGAATGATGCTGTCGAGTTTATCTTGTGTGGTCCAGCCCATTGATACGAGGTCAGGCAATGGAATACCGCCCACTGTGGAATAGCGCGCCAAAGGCACCATTGTGTCACCGTGGCCGCCCAAAACAAACGCAGTAACGTCGCGCATAGACACGTCAAATTCAGTTGAAAGGAAGTGACGGAAACGTGCGCTGTCCAAAACGCCAGCCATGCCGACAACTTTGTTGTGCGGAAGGCCAGAGAATTCGCGAAGCGCCCAAACCATGGCGTCCAATGGGTTTGTGATACAGATCACGAATGCGTTTGGCGCGTGGGCTGCGATGCCTTCGCCAACGGATTTCATAACCTTAAGGTTGATCCCCAAAAGATCATCACGGCTCATGCCTGGTTTACGTGCAACACCAGCTGTCACGATGCAAACGTCCGCGCCTGCGATATCTGCGTAATCGCTAGAGCCAGACATTGCAGCGTCGAAACCTTCGGACGGACCAGATTCTGCGATATCCAACGCCTTACCCTGTGGTAGGCCATCTGCGATGTCAAAGAGAACAACATCACCGAGTTCTTTGATTGCTGCGAGGTGGGCAAGCGTGCCGCCGATGTTACCAGCGCCGATAAGGGCGATTTTGGGTCGAGCCATGAGGTTTATCCTTCGTCATGTAAAAATCGAGATCTTTCTACTGCAGGCGCAGCGAGCTGACAAGGGAGCGCCGCAAATATTCAAAAAACAGGGCTGTTCGCGGCCATATGTCACGTGCAGGCCGACAATTTGCGGATTTTCACTTGTGCGCTGCCGCGGCACTTGGCTAGATACGGCAAATAAAACGACGCAGGTAACATATGGCACTCTCTCTTCCGACAATCGCTTCTTTTTGGGCCGGGCCAAAGCTGGGCTTGATTGAACACCTTTGTCTAAAGTCTTTTGTCGATAATGGGCATGAGACATGGCTCTATACCTATGAGCCTGTAGAACACGTGCCTGACGGTGTGACAATGAAAGATGCCAATGACATTTTGCCATTGGAGACGATCCTAACCAGTGGTCGAAATAGAGAGCCAGGCGCACATTCCGATAAGTTCCGCTATTTATTGTTGCAAAAAGAAGATGTGATCTGGGTCGATACGGATGCCTATTGCGTGCGGCCGTTTCAAAATTTTGAATATCTGTTTGGAATACATTACAAGGATCAGGTCGCAAACGGGGTGCTTAAGTTGCCCAAAAATTCGCCAGCTCTTGCGAATTTGGTTGAATTTTGCGATTCTGAGTACCCACCATTCCCCGATGACTGGCCGTTTCTTCACGGAGAGGAAAGGCGGCGCCATGATGCCTATCTAGAAACGGGTGACGAAAGCCAGCGTCTGCACATTTCAGAATGTGCTTGGGAAACATTTGGCCCTTATGCCATTAGCTATTTTCTTAAAAAATCTGGTGAAGTTGTTCATGCGCTGCCCAAAGTGCTTTTGTATCCGGTGTTCGGATCTGAAATTCGCAGAAACCTTCGTTGGCCAAACCGACACAAGTTAGATATTTCGTCTGAGGCAATTTCAATTCATTTTTACACATCCAACACGCGAAAAATTCTCACGGAACTATGCGGCGGTATTCCGCGGGCGAATAGCCTTTTGGCGCAGCTTTGTGAAAAACACGACGTTGATCCTGAGATGTTCCTCTAACGCTGCGTTTATGTCGCAGTGCAGCATTTTCCCTCTTGTCAAATCATGCAAAAGCATGGCTGATAACGCAAGATTATTACGAGAGGAAAAAATATGAGCGCGTCACTTCGCCCACTTCGTTCGGTTCTTTATATCCCTGGCTCCAAAGAGCGGGCTTTGGAAAAGGCCAAAACGCTGGCCGCAGACGCCATCATTTTTGATCTTGAGGATGCGGTCGCACCCGATGCTAAAATCGAAGCGCGCGCCATTTTGGCAGACGCGCTCAAAGGCGACTATGGGCCACGGTTGAAAATCGTGCGGATCAACGGTCTCGATACGCAATGGGGCGAAGATGACGCCAAAGCGGTCAATTCCATGGACGCGGATGCGATTTTGCTTCCGAAGGTTGATGGTGCTGCACATTTGGACGCATTGGCCAAACTTGTGCCGGATTTGCCATTTTGGGCAATGATGGAAACGCCGTTGGGCATGTTGAATGCGCTTGAAATCGCGGCGCATCCACGGCTTGAGGGCTTCGTCATGGGCACCAATGATTTGGCCAAAGAATTGAATTGCCGGTTCCGTGCGGATCGTGAACCGATGATCACGGGACTTGGGCTTTGCTTGCTTGCGGCACGCGCCCATGGGGTTGTGGCCATCGATGGTGTTTATAATGCCTTTAAAGATGACGCGGGACTTGAAGTCGAATGCACCCAAGGCCGCGATATGGGCTTTGATGGCAAAACGCTGATCCATCCTGCGCAATTGGCCGTTGCAAATGCGGCATTTGCACCGTCTGAGGCGGAAATTGATCTTGCGAAACGCCAAATTGAAGCCTTTGAAGAAACTGAAAAAGCAGGTGGCGGCGTTGCCGTTGTGGATGGTAAAATCGTTGAAAACCTCCATGTTGTGACGGCGAATAATATCCTTGCGAAGGCGGATGCAATCGCCATGATGGCGCCATAAAAACGCTAGCCACCTAAAAGGACGCCATCATGGTTTTTCTCATTCTCGGACTGCTGCTTTGGAGCGGCGCACATTTCTTTAAACGTATTGCGCCTGATGCACGGGCGCGCATGGGGGATCGTGGCAAAGGCGCTATGGCCCTCGTGATGGTGCTGGGTATTGTGTTGATGGTCGTGGGGTACCGCGCCATGGATTTCATCCAAGTGTGGTCACCTCCTTCCTTCTTTGGTCATATCAATAATCTATTGATATTGTTCGCCTTTATTTTGCTCGGCGCGGGCAAAAGCCAAGGCGTCCTATTTCGCAAAATGCGCCATCCGATGTTGGCTGGGGTAAAAGTTTGGGCCTTTGGGCATCTCATGGTGAACGGGGACGTTGCTTCAATGATCCTCTTTGGCGGACTGCTTGCATGGGCGGTGATCCAAATGATTATGATCAACAAAAGCGAACCGAACTGGACCGCCCCTGATGGGGGTTCCATTGCCAATGATTTTAAAACCATCGTGATCGGGACCCTTGTTTTTGCCGTGGTTGCGGGGCTTCATATTTGGCTCGGGCCGAACCCGTTTGGGGGCGTGTGATATGTCGCAAATTTACCGTTTACTCACCGAAGAAGATACGTCGGCTTTTTGTCATAAGGTATCGCTCGCGCTGGCCAATGGCTGGGTGCTGTATGGCACGCCCTCATATGCGTTTGATGAAAAGGCCCAAGTCATGCGTTGTGCGCAGGCCGTTATAAAAGACGTAAATGCAGCGTATCACGCGGACATGAAATTAGGAGAACAGTAATGGCAAAGACCAACACAGGCCGCTTTTTCGAAGATTATTCCATCGGGGATGTGATCGTGCATGCGGTGCCACGCACGGTATCAGGTGGGGAACGCGCGATGTATCATGCGCTGTATCCGGCACGTCACGGGCTCTATTCATCTGATGAATTTGCCCGTGCGTCTGGTTTGCCGCAAAGCCCTGTGGATGATTTGATTGCGTTTCATATTGTGTTTGGCAAATCGGTGCCGGATATTTCTTTGAATGCGGTGGCCAATCTTGGCTATGCTGAAGGTCGTTGGATCACACCTGTATATGAAGGGGATACCCTTCGATCAGAAAGCGAAGTGATTGGTCTTAAACAAAATTCCAACGGAAAATCGGGTGTTGTCTATGTGCACACGCGTGGGCTCAACCAGCGGGGTGAGACCGTTATGGAATATGTGCGTTGGGTGATGGTGCGCAAAAACAACCTTGAGGCGCCAGCGCCTGAAACGGTGATCCCTGAGCTGAAAAATGTTGTGGACCCCAAGGATTTGGCGATCCCAGAGGGCCTTGATTTCACAGGCTATGATTTTGCCTTGGCAGGCGAAGCACATCGTTTGGCCGACTATGACATCGGTGAGAAAATCGACCATGTTGATGGCGTCACCATCGAAGAGGCCGAACACATGATCGCAACGCGGTTGTGGCAAAACACAGCCAAAGTACATTTTGACAAAACATTTCGCCCGGATGGCCAACGGTTGATTTACGGTGGTCATGTGATTTCTATGGCGCGGGCGCTGTCCTTTAATGGGTTGGCCAATGCGCAGATGATTGTGGCGCTGAATGGCGGGGCGCATGCGAACCCGTGTTTTTCTGGCAAGACCATCAAAGCCTGGTCTGAGGTTTTGGATAAAGCGGAAACAAACGCCCCAGGCGTGGGGGCCATTCGGTTGCGTTTGGTGGCGGTTGATGAAACGGCTAAGGCGTTTGATCTGAAGTCAGAGGACGGCAAGTATAAGTCTGGCGTTTTGCTTGATTTGGACTATTGGGCGCTCATGCCAGCTTAAAGGCCGGTTTATTTCCGACAAAAATAGTTTTGTGATCACACGATGAAAACTGTGATCACAAAATGACAATTTCCCTAAAAAATGCTACAAAAACTTCAAAAAGCGACGCTTTTTTATGCGCGAACGCGTGACTCTGGGGGAAAATCCGTTATTTATAGGGCGAATATTTTTCCAGCCAGCACATGCTGCATACGAAGGAGCGTCCAATGGCAGATGCGAAGCAATCCAAGGTCCAACGACCGCTTTCGCCCCACCTGACGATTTATCGTCCTCAATATACCTCAATCACATCAATTTTCGCCCGTATCACCGGCGTTGCGCTTTTGGGCGCTGCCTTTTTGGTGATCTGGTGGTTCTGCGCCGCCGCAACGAGCCCGGAATATTTCGCGGTCGCCAATGGGTTTTTGACCTCTTGGTTCGGTGATCTGGTGATGACAGCGGCGCTTTGGGCGGTGTGTTATCACTTCCTTTCTGGTTTGCGTCACCTTTGGTGGGACACGGGTCGTGGGCTTGAATTGAGCCAAGCAAAGACGCTTGCTTATGGTGTTGTTATTGGCTCGTTCGTTTTGACCGCGCTTGTTGTTATCGCGGTTTAAGGGGGAAACGATGTCTTATTATACAGATCGCAAACGTGCCGTTGGTAACGGTGCCTCACGCCAAGGAACCAAAGTGTTTTGGGGCCAAACGATTTCTGCTGTTGGCCTCGCGGTTTTGGTGCCGCTGTTCGTTTTGTCATTTGGCTGCATCTTGGGTGCCCCTTATGAAGAGGTGATGGCTTATTACCAGCGTCCATATCCTGCGATTATCGCGGCGATGACGGTTTCTGTGGCGATGATCCACTTTCGCCACGGTATCCAAGTGGTGATCGAAGATTACACCCACGGGATCCAAACAAAGATTCTCATCATTGTGACCACCTGCATTGCCTACGCATTTGCAGCCGTTGGCCTCTTTTCCATTGCTAAGATCGCACTTTAAGGAGCTATCATTATGACTGCTTATGAATATGAAACCCACGAATATGACGTAGTGGTTGTTGGTGCCGGCGGTGCTGGTCTGCGTGCAACATTGGGTATGGCGGAACAGGGTCTCAAAACGGCCTGTGTCTCCAAAGTGTTCCCAACACGGTCCCACACAGTTGCAGCCCAAGGCGGCATTGCGGCATCTTTGTCGAACATGGGGCCCGACAATTGGCAGTGGCACATGTATGACACTGTGAAAGGCTCTGACTGGTTGGGCGACACGGATGCGATGGAATATCTCGCACGCGAAGCCCCTAAGGCGGTTTATGAATTGGATCACTATGGTGTGCCATTCTCTCGCACGGAAGAAGGCAAAATTTACCAACGTCCATTTGGGGGCCACACAACCGAATTTGGTGACGGCCCACCCGTTCAGCGGACCTGTGCCGCAGCTGACCGCACAGGTCACGCGATTTTGCACACGCTTTATGGGCAGTCCTTGAAAAACAACGCGGAATTTTACATCGAATATTTCGCAATTGATTTGATCATGACCGAAGATGGCCAATGCCAAGGCGTTGTTTGCTGGAAACTTGATGACGGCACGATGCATGTGTTTAACGCAAAAATGGTTGTGTTGGCGACGGGTGGCTATGGCCGCGCGTTCTTCTCTGCGACTTCTGCGCATACATGTACGGGTGATGGCGGCGGAATGGTTGCGCGTCAGGGGCTCGCGCTCCAAGATATGGAATTCGTTCAGTTCCACCCAACGGGGATTTACGGTTCTGGCTGTTTGATCACCGAAGGCGCACGCGGCGAGGGGGGCTATTTGACCAACTCCGAAGGCGAACGCTTTATGGAACGCTATGCACCGCAATATAAGGACCTCGCACCGCGCGATTACGTGTCGCGCTGTATGACGATGGAAATCCGCGAAGGCCGCGGTGTGGGCAAAAACAAAGACCACATCCATTTGCATTTGAACCACTTGCCACCTGAAACTTTGGCTGAACGTCTTCCGGGTATTTCCGAAAGCGCGCGCATTTTTGCAGGTGTGGATCTCACGAAGGAACCGATCCCTGTTTTGCCAACCGTGCATTACAATATGGGCGGTATTCCGACGAACTATTATGGTGAGGTTCTAAACCCAACCAAAGACGATCCAAATGCGGTTGTGCCGGGCCTTATGGCTGTTGGCGAAGCGGGCTGTGCCTCCGTGCATGGTGCGAACCGTCTTGGGTCCAACTCCCTTATCGACCTTGTTGTGTTTGGTCGCGCGGCTGCGATCCGCGCTGGCGAAGTTGTGGATCCAAAGACCCGCAACCGTGAGCTGAACCAAACATCTGTTGACGCGGCCTTTGATCGCTTTGATGGGCTTCGTAACGCAGATGGCAACATTTCAACGGCGGACCTTCGCCTTGAGATGCAAAAAACCATGCAAGAAGACGCCGCCGTATTCCGGACGGCTGAAACCTTGAAGCAAGGTGTTGATAAAATGACCAAAGTGGCTGCGAAACTCAGCGACCTGAAAGTCACAGATCGCAGCCTCGTTTGGAACTCTGATTTGATGGAAACGCTTGAGCTGACAAACCTCATGCCAAACGCGTTGGCCACCATCGTTGGTGCCGAAGCGCGCCACGAAAGCCGCGGTGCCCATGCCCACGAAGATTATCCAACACGCGACGATGAAAACTGGCGCGTGCACACGATTTCGCGCGTGGATGGCAATAAGGTTGAGCTGAGCCATCGTCCTGTGATCACAGATCCTTTGACCGACGAAAAAGAAGGCGGGATCAGCCTCAAGAAAATCGCCCCTAAAGAGCGGACATTCTAAGGAGAAATATTATGGTAGAATTTGCACTTCCTAAGAATTCCCGCATCACAACGGGGAAAACATGGCCAAAGCCCGAAGGCGCAACCAACCTTCGCAAGTTTCAGATCTATCGCTGGACGCCAGATGATGGTCAAAACCCACGGGTCGACACGTATTTCGTGGACATGGATGACTGTGGTCCGATGGTATTGGATGCGCTGATCAAGATCAAAAACGAAATTGATCCAACGCTTTCCTTCCGCCGGTCCTGCCGCGAAGGTATTTGTGGCTCTTGTGCGATGAACATCGATGGTATCAATACGCTGGCGTGTATTTATGGTATGGATGAAATCAAAGGCGACGTGAAAATCTATCCGCTTCCGCATATGGAAGTGGTGCGCGATTTGATCCCTGATCTTACGCATTTCTATGCGCAGCACGCCTCCATTATGCCGTGGCTTGAAACCAAAACCAACCGCCCAGCAAAAGAGTGGAAACAGTCCATTGAGGACCGTAAGAAGCTCGATGGCTTGTATGAATGTGTGATGTGTGCGTCTTGCTCTACATCCTGCCCATCCTATTGGTGGAACTCCGATCGCTACCTCGGCCCTGCGGCGCTTTTGCATGCGTATCGCTGGATCATTGATAGCCGTGACGAAGCCACGGGCGCGCGTTTGGATGAGTTGGAAGATCCGTTCAAACTCTATCGGTGTCACACGATTATGAACTGTACAAATACATGTCCAAAGGGCCTCAACCCGGCCAAAGCCATTGCGTCTATTAAGAAAATGATGGTTGAACGGGCGCTTTAATTTAAGCGAAGAAAATTTCAAAAGCCCCTGCATTTGCGGGGGCTTTTTTGGTTTTAGCGTGGGAAGGCAGCTTCAAGCGCAATTTCTACCATGTCGCCAAAGCTTTTCTCGCGTTCATCTGATGGTAAGGCTTCGCCGGTTTGCAAATGATCCGAAATCGTCAAAATGGCCAAGGCCCGCGCCCCATGACGCGCCGCGACTGTGTAAAGTTCGGCCGCTTCCATTTCCACACATAGGATCCCGTGACGGGTCATTTGTTCCGTTAAATCAGGGCGTTCATCATAAAACACATCGGAGGAATAAATGCCCCCCATATGCAACCCGCAGTCACGTTTTGACGCCGCCTCAAAGGCCGCATGGAGCAAACTCCAATCCGCGGTTGGGGCGTAGTTCACTTCTTTCATGATCCCCAAAGAGGGGGTTGAAAGCGAGGTCGCTGAGAGGGCCAAAACAACGTCACGGATTTTTACATCTGCTTGCATGCCGCCTGCTGATCCAATGCGGATTAATGTTTTTGCCCCAAAATCCTTGATCAATTCATTGGCATAAATAGATAAGCTTGGCATGCCCATGCCCGATCCGTGGATGGTGACGGGGTTGCCTTTATAAGTCCCCGTAAAGCCAAGCATGCCGCGCACTTCGTTTACAAGCCGCGCGTCATCTAGGAAATTTTCAGCCGCCCATTTCGCGCGGTAGGGGTCACCAGGCATCAAAACAGTTTCTGCAATATCGCCTTTTGCGGCACCAATATGAACGGTCATGCGGTATTCTCCTTTTTTGGTAAAATGTCCCAACTCCTTTAAAAGGTCTAGCCCCGTTTTCGGGAATGTGTACTGATGGTGCACAGCGGCGTGGGATTGTGACAGTGTTGAAGAAAATTAAATTTAAAAATCGCTTTAGCTTTTGGATGTTGATGGGGTTTGTCATTGCGGTGGCGATTGCGCTTTATCTGGGTCTTAGGTATCGCAGCGCCATTTTGGCGGACCCCACTGGGTTTTCACTTGGTTTCTTGTCGTCCTTGCTTGAGGATATTGTCTTTTTTGGGTTGGTTGGCTTGGGTCTTGCCTTGGCACAGTTTTCCCCCTCAGGCGGGGAACACCATTCCTCACGGCTGCGTAAGTTGTTTGGAAATCAGAAGGTCGATGACCATCTGATTGATTATTTCTCCGGACAGGTGCGGCAAAACGGTGTGTATTCTGAGGTCTCTTCGCACCATATCAATATCGAAGGGTACGATACCTATTTACGCGCCTACAAGCTTCAGTTTTGTAATACGTATGAGCTGCATAATGCGTTTGGCGATATCAGCTTTGACGCGGATATGACCACACGTTTTATCCCCGACATTCGCAACCCAGACATAAGCACCGTTGCCGAGCTTATCGAAGTTTCAACAACGAGCGGTGAAGAAACGGTCATCCACTGTCAGGGGCCAAAAAACATTCCACAATCTGGTTTAGAAGTCCCCGCAGTCTTGACGATCAAGCCCGATCAAAAAGTAACATTCATGGCGAAGTTTTGGTCTTTCGCGGCCAATATGGGGCAAAGTGGATTTAGCGTACGCAGATTTTCAAAGCGATTTGAAATTACGGTCACCAATAAAAGCAATGTCAGTGCACGGATCGCCCATGGGGAACAGTACAAAAAAATCGCGACCCTGCGCCGTGGTGAGACGTTTACAGTTGCGGCGCACTCAAATGTTTCGGATCGGACGCGTGTGGATTTCCACTGGCTGCCCCCGCTTGAGCATGACAAGGAATGCGACCAAAGCGCATTGCCATCAGATGATGAGTTTCTAACATTTTTACGGCGAATTGATGATTAAAGCCCACCCCGTATGAGGGGGTGAGCTTTCGCAATGCGTTCCCGTGCATTGTTTTAATTTATTCGGCAGCAATCGGGGCTGGATCCACAAGTGCCACGAGGTCGATCATGATGCGGTTAAGTTCAAAATCTTTTGGTGTGTAGACTTTGGCCACACCCATAGCGCGCAATGCATCTGCGTCATCATCTGGGATGATCCCGCCAACGACCACAGGCACATGGCCTAGGTTTTCATCCCCCATAAGCCCCATGAGTTCCTCAATAAGTGGTAAATGAGACCCAGAGAGGATCGAAAGCCCGACAACATGCGCGTCTTCGGCTTTTGCCGCGTCAACAATTTCACGCGGGGTGAGGCGGATGCCTTCATAGGTGATGTCCATGCCGCAATCGCGGGCGCGAGCCGCGATTTGTTCGGCCCCGTTTGAATGCCCATCAAGGCCAGGTTTGCCCACGAGGAATTTCAAACGCCGCCCAAGGCGATCGGACACAGCATCCACAGACGCGCGGATTTCGTCCAAACCTTCGGTGCGGTTCGATGGGTTCTGTGACACGCCTGTTGGCGCGCGGTATTGACCAAAGGCCGTGCGAACCATTTCGCCCCATTCGCCCGTCGTGGCCCCCGCTTTGGCGGCTGCGATGGAGGCGGGCATGATATTTGCACCAGATGTGGCCGCATCGCGCAGATCAGAGAGCGCCTTTTGCACGGCGGCTCCATCGCGTGTTTTGCGCCATGTGGTGAGGCGTGCGATTTGATCTTGTTCGGCGGCGGCATCCACAACCATGATTGCGCCATCGCCTGATGTGAGCGGGCTTTCGGCCGCTTCGGTCCAGCGGTTTACACCGACAACGGTGGTTTCGCCCGCTTCAATTCGCCCGATCCGCGCGGAGTTGGATTCAACAAGACGTGATTTCATATATTCAATTGCCGCCACTGCGCCGCCCATGCGATCGATGGTCGCGAGTTCTGCGCGCGTGCCCGCCTTGAGCGCGTCTACCTTACGTGTCACAGCAGGGTTTTCATCAAAGAGATCCTCATATTCCAAGAGGTCCGTTTCATAGGCCATGATTTGTTGCATGCGCAGGGACCATTGTTGATCCCAAGGGCGCGGAAGGCCTAAAGCTTCGTTCCAAGCAGGAAGCTGCACGGCACGTGCGCGCGCGTTTTTCGACAATGTCACAGCCAGCATTTCGATCAAAATACGGTAGACGTTGTTTTCAGGTTGCTGTTCCGTGAGGCCAAGGGAATTCACCTGAACCCCATAGCGGAACCGACGAAATTTTGGGTCCTGAACATCGTAACGTTCGAGGCAAATTTCGTCCCACAATTCCACAAACGCGCGCATTTTGCACATTTCAGTAACAAAACGAATGCCGGCATTCACGAAAAATGAAATGCGCCCAACCATGGCTGGGAAATGTTCGGCCGGGACTTTTTCCTTAAGGTCATCCAAAACGGCCGTTGCGGTCGCAAGCGCAAAGGCGAGTTCTTCTTCGGGTGTCGCGCCTGCTTCTTGTAGGTGGTACGAACAAATGTTCATCGGGTTCCATTTTGGCAAATGTTCGCGGGTATAAGCCGCCACATCTGTGATCATCCGAAGGCTGGGTTTGGGCGGGCAAACATAGGTGCCGCGCGATAGATATTCTTTGATGATGTCGTTTTGAACCGTGCCTTGTAGCTTTGACACATCGGCGCCTTGTTCTTCGGCCACTGCGATATAAAGCGACAAAAGCCACGGCGCGGTGGCATTGATCGTCATCGATGTGTTCATTTGTTCAAGCGGGATATCATTAAAAAGGGCACGCATGTCGCCAATATGGCTCACGGGGACGCCCACTTTACCCACTTCGCCGCGGGCCAGTTCGTGATCGCTATCATAGCCCGTTTGGGTTGGCAGGTCGAAGGCAACAGAAAGGCCCGTTTGCCCCTTTTTCAGGTTCGTCCGATAGAGGGCGTTGGATGCTTTGGCTGTGGAATGGCCTGCATAGGTGCGAAATAGCCAAGGGCGTGATTTTTGGGTCTCTGTCATGGGGTCCCTCATTGATCGATCGTGAATCGGTTTTGAAACTTTATTCCGTTATTCCGTAGATACGTGAAATATTGTGACAATGTCAATTCGCTGCGTTGCGGCATTTTCATATTTCTCATTTTCACCTTTACCCAAAGCCTGTTTCCTGTAAGCGTGACGGCCATGATGAACAGTGTCGAAATTCCCGTTTGGGTTTTAATCCTAGTTGGGGTTCTGGCCGCGATTGCCGCGCTTGAGCGCTTCTTACTGCCTTCTATGCGCTGGTATTTGCGCCGCCGTATGGAAAAGGTGGTGTCAAAGCTCAATGATCGACTTGAGCGCCCGATTGAGCCATTCAAGCTTTATCGGCGTCATGACATGATCCAGCGGCTGATTTATGATCCGGCAGTCTTTGAAGCCATCCAAGATCATGCGCATGAAGAAGGTGTGCCAGAAAATGTTGCGTTTGAAATGGCCCATCGCTATGCGCGCGAAATTGTTCCGAGCTTCTCTGCGTCTCTTTATTTTGGCTTTGCGATTAAGCTTGCACGGGCGGTGTCAACGATGCTTTACCGCGTGCGCCTTGGCCATTATGACGAAGCCGCGATTAAAGCGATCGACAAAGATGCGACCGTTGTTTTTGTGATCAATCACCGTTCAAACATGGACTATTTCCTTGTGACGTACCTCGCGGCTGAGCGTTCCGCGCTGTCTTATGCGGTGGGGGAATGGGCCCGTGTTTGGCCGTTGAAAAGTTTCATTCGGGCAATGGGCGCCTATTTTATCAGACGCAAGAGCCGTAATATGCTTTATCGACGAGTGCTTGCGCGCTATGTGCAAATGGCCACCAAAGGGGGCGTGACCCAAGCGGTTTTCCCTGAAGGGGGCTTAAGCCTTGATGGGTCGGTAAAACCGCCCAAGCTTGGGATCTTGAGCTACGTTTTGACTGCGGCTGAGGACAACCCTGAGGGGGATGTTGTATTTGTGCCCGTGGCGGTGAACTATGACCGTGTGCTTGAGGATCGGGTGTTGATTGAGGCGGCTGAGCTGGGCGAACGAAAATTTAAATTCCATATCTTTGCCATGCTGGGCTTTATCGGGCGGCAGATCAAATTCAAACTCATGGGGCGCTATCACCGGTTTGGCTATGCGGCCGTGAGTTTTGGTAATCCTTTGTCGGTGAACGCGTTCCAAGCGGCGAATCCAAATTTGCGAAATGAAGCCATCGGCCGAGAACTCATGACGCGGATCAAAGACGTGGTGCCGGTTTTGCCCGTGCCGCTTGTTGCGCATATTTTGATGGGCGCAGAGCAGGGTCTTAAGAAATCTGAAATCGAAGCCCAGCTTGTTGATATGGTGGCAACGCTTCGGGCGACTAAGGCGCATGTGCATCTCCCACGTGACAATACGAGCTATGCGACGACCGTTGGATTGCGGATGTTGCGACTGCGGCATTTTGTATCTGAAACGGGGGATGCAAACGATCCGATCTACCAAATCGCAAAAGAAAATCGCGCTCAGGTGGCCTATTATGCAAATTCTATTGCGCATTTATTGCCAAAATCCGCTTAGTTGACGTTTACGTAACGTTTTTTCTGCGGCTGCGAGGTTATAAAATTACAATATGGCCTCATTTGGGTTGCAAAAGTTACTTCTTCAGGCATATTTCTACCCAAAGCCGTGTTGATTCTGCGATGCGGCAAGTAGATTGACGACCATCTCGATAAGGAGGCCATCATGGCATTGGATACAGACGCGGCAATTGCGGAATATGACGCTCCCAAAAAGGATCTCTATGACGTTGGCGAAATGCCACCTTTGGGGCATGTGCCAAAACAAATGTACGCATGGGCCATTCGCCGTGAACGTCACGGCAACCCGGATAAATCATTCCAAGTAGAAGTGGTGGATACACCTGTTCTTGATAGCCACGAAGTGTTGGTCCTCGTGATGGCGGCGGGTGTGAACTACAATGGGGTTTGGGCGGGTCTTGGTGTGCCAATTTCTCCGTTTGACGGCCATGGCGCGGATTATCACATCGCGGGCTCTGATGCATCTGGCATTGTTTGGGCTGTTGGCGATAAGGTTAAAAACTGGAAAGTGGGCGATGAAGTTGTCATTCACTGTAACCAAGATGATGGCGATGATGAGGAATGTAACGGTGGTGATCCGATGTTTTCCCCAAGCCAACGCATCTGGGGCTATGAAACACCTGATGGGTCATTTGCGCAATTCACACGGGTTCAGGCCCAACAATTGTTGCCACGTCCAAAGCACCTCACTTGGGAAGAAAGCGCATGTTATACATTGACGCTTGCCACGGCGTATCGGATGCTCTTTGGCCACGCGCCACATGAGTTGAAGCCAGGTCAAAACGTTCTTGTTTGGGGTGCATCTGGTGGTCTTGGGTCTTTCGCGATCCAGTTGATCAATGCGGCGGGTGCCAATGCGATTGGCGTGATTTCTGACGAAGACAAACGCGAATTCGTGATGGGCCTTGGCGCCAAAGGTGTTTTGAACCGCAAAGATTTCAAATGCTGGGGTCAGCTTCCAACGGTGAACACACCTGAATACGCCGAGTGGTTCAAAGAAACGCGCAAATTCGGCAAAGCAATTTGGGACATCACGGGCAAAGGCAACAATGTTGACATGGTCTTTGAACATCCAGGCGAAGCAACCTTCCCAGTGTCCACATTCGTTTGTAAAAAAGGCGGCATGGTTGTGATCTGTGCGGGGACCTCTGGGTTTAACTGTACCTTTGACGTGCGGTATATGTGGATGCACCAAAAGCGTCTTCAAGGGTCTCACTTCGCGCATTTGAAACAAGCGGCCTCTGCAAACCGTATGATGGTTGAACGCCGCATCGATCCTTGTATGTCCGAAGTGTTTCCATGGGATGAAATCCCTGCGGCGCATACAAAAATGCTCAACAACGAACATAAACCGGGCAACATGGCGGTTTTGGTTCAAGCACCGCGCACGGGTCTTCGGACATTCGAAGACGCGCTCGACAGCTAAGCTTTTGCAAAATATGAACCGCGAAAAGGGGCCTTCAGGGGTCCCTTTTTTGCATCTATGACCTTTCGCGCTGGTCATCATCCGCGCGCCTCGGTAGTCTCGCGTCATGACCAAGATGCTGCTCACATATTCCGAAGATCAGGCTGCCGCCCATGATGAAATCGCCACCCTTTTGCGCGCGATTGGCGTTGATATCGACGAAGGCCTCATCACACCGCAAGCGGATGGAAAAGGCTCCGTTTTTGCTGTAACGGGCAAAGCGGGCTCAGGCAAAACGCTTTTGCTGGCAAAGCTCTATGAGGCCTTGGATGAGGCAGGCGTTGAAGTCATCTCTGGCGATTATGAAAGCAAAGCGCGCAAAGACAAACGCACGCTCGCGATCCTTGCCCCGACAAACAAAGCGGCGTCTGTTTTGCGCAATCGCGGTGTGCCGGCAACAACCATCCACCGGATTTTATATACGCCTGTCTATGACCCTGAATATGAAAAAATCGCGGAATGGCTGGCGGGAAATGGGGAACGCCCTGAAATCGAAGGCCTGACGGATTTGGCGCTTGAGCGGGCAAAGGCGTTCTATGAGAAAAACAAATCTATCCCGGGCGCCTTGGCCGCTGCGGGGCTGCGGGGCTCGGATTTTATAACAGGCTGGAAACGCCGTGAGGATCCTCTCGATATCGGGTT
>JBMYYE010000047.1:0-17964 GCA_049609065.1 Halocynthiibacter sp. | reverse complement strand
GCGGCATCGCGTGGGAAACTGCGCGCCAAGGCGGATAAAGGTGAAAAAGCCGCCCAAGTGGCGCTTGATGTCACCGATGACAGCGAGCGGCTCATCGGGGCGGTGCTTTTTGGCAATAACCTCGTTAATATTTTGGCGGCATCCCTGGCCACGGCGCTTTTCACACGTATCTTTGGCGAAAGCGGCGTGGCGCTTGCCACTTTGGTTATGACCTTTTTGGTTTTGGTCTTTGCCGAAGTCTTGCCCAAAACCTATGCCATCACCAATCCCGAAACCGCCGCGGCCAAAGTGTCCCCCATTATTTCCAAAGTGATCTTTGTGTTATCGCCCATCGTCATGGCAATCCGTGCACTTGTGCGCGGCGTGTTGGGGCTATTTGGTGTGCAAACCGATCCTGATCATCAGCTCACAGCCGTGCATGATGAAATCAAAGGCGCGCTCACGCTTGGGCATTCGGAAGGCACCGTTCAAAAAGAAGACCGAGATCGCCTCATCGGGGCGCTTGATTTAAACGATCGCACGGTTGAAGAAATCATGCTTCATCGCTCTGCCATTGAAATGATTGATGCGAATGATGATCCTGAAAAGGTGCTTGAGCAATGTTTGAATTCCTCTTTCACCCGCCTGCCCGTTTTCAAAGATGACCCCGAAAATATTGTAGGGGTTGTGCACGCCAAAGACCTCCTGCGGGCGATGCATAAGCTGAGCCGTGGGCCAGAGGCCTCAGAAGCGGCACGCGCCATTTTCCAAGTTATGGATGTGGCGATGAAGCCCTATTTCGTGCCAGAAACCACCACCCTTGATGATCAGATGCGGCATTTTTTGAAACGCCACACGCATTTTGCGCTTGTTGTGGACGAATATGGCGCCTTGCAAGGTTTAATCACGCTCGAAGATATCCTCGAAGAAATCGTTGGCGAAATCACCGATGAATTTGACGATGAAGATATGAGCCACATCGCCACACTTGATGATGGCAGTTTCCTTGTCGAAGGGGCCGCAACCATTCGCGATTTGAACCGTGCGCTGGACTGGGACCTCCCTGATGAGGAAGCCCATACCATTGCCGGCCTGGTGATCCACGAGGCCCAGCTTATCCCCACAGAAGGCCAGGAATTTCGCTTTCATGGGCACCACTTCAAAGTTTTGACCCGTGAAAACAACCGCATAACATCACTGGCGCTTCGTAAAATATAATTACAATTTTTACCCCCAAAAGGGACGAATAATTTGTCGCGAACTTTAATAGGTTATCTTCCGAATTACCGCGCATGGTAAAAAAACGGCTTTACGATGTCGCTTTTGGGTCATAACATGCCTTATATGAATGTTGATCTTGACTCATAATCTTGTCAAGCTGTCTTCATAATCAAGGGGGAATGTGCTGCGCGTATGCTGAACAATTGGCATCACCACATAAATGCGGTCTGTGGATTAACAGATCAATCCATCAACAGCACAATGTTGGTCGGTCCCATTTAGGTATCATAGCTCACAAATCCACCTTACGAATAACTTCATGTGTCACAGGGAGAACAAGATGACGCAATCTAAAAAACCATTCCATTCAGCGGCCCATATGTATGCGAAAGAGCATAAAGACGGCCAAATGGATCGCCGTGAATTCCTCACGCGCACAACCGCTTTGGGTCTCACTGCGACGGCCGCTTATGGCTTGATTGGGATGGCTGCGCCTGCGGCAAAAGCAGACGGCCATATGAAAGATGGCGGCACGCTTCGCATGCAAATGGAAGTTCGCGCCCTTAAAGACCCACGCACATTTGACTGGACGCAAATTGCGTATGTCACAGCAGGTTGGCTCGAATATCTCGTTGAGTATAACTCAGACGGCTCCTTCAAAGGCTACCTACTTGAAAGCTGGGA
The DNA here is from genome assembly GCA_049609065.1 of Halocynthiibacter sp. Taxonomy (GTDB): domain Bacteria; phylum Pseudomonadota; class Alphaproteobacteria; order Rhodobacterales; family Rhodobacteraceae; genus JBMYYE01. The sequence continues at coordinate 16,080 of JBMYYE010000047.1, read as the reverse complement.
TGTCTCAGAAGACGCAAAAACATACACATTGAACGTTCGTAAAGGCGTGAAATGGAACAATGGTGATGATTTCACAGCCGAAGATGTTGCGCGCAATATCGAAGGTTGGTGTGACAAATCCGTTGAAGGCAACTCCATGGCGGGCCGGATGGCGACGTTGGTTGATGCAGATTCAGGCAAAGCGATTGCAGGTGCAATTGAAGTTGTGGACAGTCACACTGTGCGTCTCAACTTGCCAAAACCAGACATCACAATCATTCCTGGCATGTCGGACTATCCAGCAGCGATCACGCATAGCTCCCACGATCCAGCAAACATGGGTGTCGGCGCTGTGGGCACAGGCCCATATAAGCTCGAAAGCATCGAAGTTGGTGTGAAAGCGGTTCTCGTGAAGAACACCGATCACGACTGGTGGGGCAAAGGCATCATGGGTGCTGCGTCGCTTGATCGTATCGAATATATCGACTACGGCACGGATCCAGCTGCTTGGGTTGCTGCGATCGAATCTGAAGAAGTAGATGCGCTTTATGAAACTGTTGGCGAATTCATCGACGTCATCGATGGCATTGGCTGGTCAAAATCCGAAGTTGTCACAGCGTCTACAATCGTTATTCGCCCGAACCAATTGGCTGAAGTTGACGGCAAAAAACCATACGCAGACAAACGCGTACGCCAAGCAATCGCAATGGCGGTGGACAACAATGTATGTCTCGAACTTGGCTATGCAAGCCGCGGGACAGCTGCTGAAAACCATCACGTGAGCCCTGTTCACCCTGAACATAACGCGGACGCAAATCGTTTACCTTATGATCCTGTAAAAGCCAAAGCTTTGATGGAAGAAGCAGGCATGCTTGATTTTGAAATGGAAATTCACTCCATTGATGATGACTGGCGCAAAAACACCACCGATGCGGTGGCGGCACAATTGCGTGACGCAGGCTTCAACGTGAAGCGTACATTGCTTCCGGGTTCCACATTCTGGAACGATTGGACAAAATATCCATTCAGCTCCACCAACTGGAACCACCGTCCATTGGGCACGCAGATTTTGGGCCTTGCCTATCGCACTGGCGAAGCATGGAACGAAGCAGGCTTTGCCAATGCGGAGTTCGATGCGCTCTTGGATGAAGCAAACTCCATCGCGGATGCGGGCAAACGCTCCGAGGTTATGGGCAAATTGCAGGCCATCATGGTCGACGAAGGCGTTACAATTCAGCCATACTGGCGTTCGCTCTTCCGTCACCATGCGGAAAATGTTGTGGGCTGTGATATGCATATCGCGTATCTTCCACAGCTCTACAAAATGGGCCTAAAAGCCTAAATTTTAAGAACCAAAGCCGCATCCAATCGGGTGCGGCTTTTTTATATCTGCTGCTCTGCTACAATAAATAAAAAACCTCAGAGCATTTAGGCACCACTTACGCCCCCAGGGCACAGGGACCCATATGTTACTCTTTTTACTCCGGCGCTCCGGGATGATGATCGTGACGGCAATTTGCCTGACATTTATCGTTTTCTGGCTAACCAATCTCTACCCCAACCTCGAAAAACTCACAAAAACCCAAGGCAACTTTCGGATGTCTGACGAAGCGGTCGCAAGCTGGCTTGATGATCGTGGCTACACTCAGCCTCTCGTCAAACGGTATGGCGAATGGCTTGGTGTAGTGCCGAGCTATCTTGGCGAAGACAGTTCTGGAAATCCAGTTGGCCGTTGCACACGCCCAGGCGTTTCCAAAGAAGACACCGCCAATTTTTGTGGGATTTTGCAAGGCAATTGGGGCTGGTCCACCGTCTTTAAGGACAATGTGAGCGGTATTGTTGGTAAACGTCTCGCCCTCACGGGGAAGCTTATGGGCCTTGTCATGTTGGTGATGGTCACATCCGCGTTGGTTATCGGGGTATTGGCAGGGATGCGCGAAGGATCAAAGCTTGATCGTTCGCTATCTTCGGTTTCGATCCTTTCAACGGCGACCCCTGAATATGTGTCTGGTGTGATTTTCATCGCCCTCCTCGCCTCTTCCAAATATGGGTTAAGCCCAATTTTGGCGGAATGGGGTTGGATTGACGGACGCACGCTTTTCAAAGGCACGGCCACATCCGCAATGGATGACGCAAATTTCAAAAACTTCTTCTTGCCGGTTTTGACGATTTCACTTTACGGCATGGGCTATATCGCACGGATGACACGTGCCTCTATGACCGAAGTGATGACCGCGCAATATATCCGCACGGCGCGCCTAAAAGGTGTGAGTTTCCCGACAATCGTGATGAAACACGCTTTGCGCAATGCGCTTATCGCGCCATTTACGGTCATCATGCTTCAGATCCCTTGGCTCCTCAATGGGGTTGTGATCGTCGAAACTTTGTTTAACTACAAAGGCTTCGGCTGGACCCTCGTGCAGGCCGCATCAAACAACGATATCGAATTGTTGCTGGGTGTGTCTGTTGTCTCTGTTGTTGTTGTGTTGTTGACGCAGCTGATTTCTGACATCGGCTATGCATTCCTCAACCCACGCATTCGTATTTCATAAGGGGCCCCGATCATGGAACCATTATCTTGGGGTCAAATACTTGGCCAAATGTTCATCCAGTTTTCACCTGTATGGATTTCAATCATCGCACTCTTTGCCATTTCAATCACGTTCAAACGTAAACTCGGCCTCTACGGGAAGCTCTTTGACAGCACCGTCGGTATGATCGGCTTTGCGCTTGTGATGTTTTGGGTTTTCACTGCGGTTTACACATCCCTCTTTGACCTGATTTCAACAACAGACCCGCTCACGCAGGTGTCAGGCATGAAAAACAAGCTCCCCGGCACACCGGTACGTGGCACAGAAGACGCCTACTACCTTTTGGGCGGCGACAACCTTGCGCGCGATATCTTTAGCCGCATGGTAAAAGGCTCATCCGTTGTGATGACCATTGCACCGCTCGCAACCTTGTTTGCCTTTATGGTCGGCATCACGTTGGGGCTTCCCGCGGGCTATTACGGCGGAAAATTGGATACATTCCTAAGCTTCCTTGCGAACTTGATCCTCGCCTTCCCTGTGATTTTGTTGTTCTACCTCTTGGTGACACCAGAAATCGTTGAAACAGGCATTCCGGTTTATATGGCGGTTGTGTTGTTCATCTTCCCATTGGTGTTCTTGACGATTTTGATCAACTCACGCTGGTTCACACAGCCGACATTGCGCACCGCGCTCATTGCGGTTGTCTTGTTCATCGGCGGTTGGCTCTATCTCTCAACCATCTCAGCCAAAGGATCCGCCTTGGCGTTTTTGCCAGAAGCTTTGGACCTCTTTAATGTCTCTGGCGGCATCTTGGTGGTGTTTGTATCGGTTGTGTTCGTGAACTCCCCCACTGTGTTTCGGATCGTGCGCGGCCTCGCGCTTGATATCAAAACCCGCGACTATGTGGCCGCAGCGCAAACCCGTGGCGAAGGTCCATGGTACATCATGCTTTGGGAAATTTTGCCAAATGCACGTGGTCCATTGATCGTCGATTTCTGTCTTCGGATTGGCTACACCACGATCCTTTTGGGAACTTTGGGCTTCTTTGGCCTCGGTCTCCCACCTGAGAGCCCCGATTGGGGATCGACAATTAACGCGGGTCGGAAACTTCTATCGATCTACCCACACGGGGCCCTACCGCCTGCGATGGCTCTTTTGAGCCTCGTACTTGGCCTCAACCTTCTCGCAGATGGTCTGCGCGAAGAAAGCCTCAAGGACTAAGGGAGAACAGATATGAAAAGAGAATATGACGGCCCCGTCCTAGAGATCGACAAACTGTCCATCAGCTTTTTCACCCGTTTACGCGAAATTCCAGCGGTGATGGATTTCACCGTGCGCGTTCAACCCGGCGAAGCCGTTGGGCTCGTCGGTGAAAGCGGCTGTGGTAAATCCACCGTTGCCCTTGGGGTGATGCGCGATTTGGGCGTAAACGGCGCCATTGTCGGCGGCTCCATTAAGTTCAAAGGCCGCGATATGGCCGAGATGAGCGATAAGGAGCTTCGCGATATTCGAGGCAACGAAATTGCCATGATTTATCAAGAACCGATGGCGTCTTTGAACCCTGCCATGAAAATCGGCAAGCAGCTCATGGAGGTTCCGATCCTTCATGACAATGTGAGCAAAGAAGAGGCCTATAAAATGGCCTTAGAAGTGGTCACGGATGTGAAGCTCCCAGACCCTGAGCGCATGCTCAATTCCTATCCGCACCAATTGTCAGGCGGCCAACAACAGCGCATCGTGATCGCGATGGCACTGATGTCAAAGCCTGCGCTTTTGATCCTTGATGAACCAACAACCGCGCTTGATGTGACGGTTGAGGCGGGCATCGTGGAATTGGTAAAGGACCTTGGGAAAAAATACGGCACTGCGATGCTGTTTATTTCCCATAACCTTGGGCTTGTGCTTGAAACCTGTGACCGGCTTTGTGTGATGTATTCAGGCGAAGCGGTTGAACGCGGCTCCATTGAGGACGTGTTTGACGATATGCACCATCCTTACACTCAAGCTTTGTTTCGCTCTATTCCGCTGCCGACCGCGGATAAAAATGCTGCCCCGCTTGTGGCAATTCCAGGGAACTTTCCCTTGCCCCATGAGCGGCCTGATGGTTGTAACTTTGGCCCCCGCTGCGACTATTTCGAAGCAAAGCGATGCGATCAAGGCTATATCGCAATGGCCGAAGTTGATGGAAACGAACGCCACGTATCACGCTGCGTGAAATTTGATGAAATCGACTGGAATGCGCCTGTTGCACGCCCTGAGACCAATGAAAAAGCAGAAATTGGCGAAGTTGTGCTTAAGATGGACAATCTTAAGAAATACTACGAAGTCGCCGCCAATGCGCTATTTGGTGGGGGGGAAACCCGTGTGGTGAAAGCCAACGAAACCCTTTCTTTTGAAGCACGTGAAAGCGAAACTTTGGCCATTGTTGGCGAAAGCGGCTGTGGTAAATCCACCTTTGCCAAAGTGTTGATGGGGCTTGAAACCGCCACCGATGGCACGATTGAGATGCTCGGCAAAGAGGTGCAATCCACCGAAATCCAAAAGCGCACAACCAAGGATGTGTCGACCCTTCAAATGGTCTTCCAAAACCCGTTTGATACGCTCAACCCGTCCATGACGGTTGGGTCACAAATCATTCGCGCTTTGGAAATCTTTGGGGTGGGTGACACGCCTGATGCGCGCAAAAAGCGGATGCTAGAGCTTCTCGATCTTGTGAAACTGCCACGTGAGTTTGCAAAACGCATGCCACGGCAGCTTTCGGGGGGACAAAAGCAACGGGTGGGCATCGCGCGCGCCTTTGCAGGGGATGCGCAAATCGTGATCGCCGATGAACCCGTATCTGCACTTGATGTGTCGGTGCAGGCGGCTGTGACGGATCTCTTGATGGAAATTCAGCGGGAAAACAAAACAACGCTTTTGTTTATTTCCCACGATCTTTCTATTGTGCGCTACCTGAGCGACCGCGTGATGGTCATGTATCTCGGCCATGTGGTTGAAATTGGCGATACGGATCAGATTTTCCAACCGCCCTATCACCCATATACGGAGGCCCTCCTCTCGGCGGTGCCGATTGCGGATACATCCATTGAGAAGAAGCATATTGTTCTCGAAGGGGATGTGCCATCCGCGATGAGCCCGCCTCCTGGCTGTCCGTTCCAAACGCGCTGTCGTTGGAAATCAGAGGTCCCAGGTGGGCTTTGTGAAAAAGAAGTTCCACCAATGCGTACCATGGCAGATGGGCATGAGATGAAATGTCATCTAAGCGACGAAGTCCTCGCAACGATGGATCCTGTGATCAAGCTCGCCGCAGCAGAATAGCCCATAACAGATAGGAAAAGGCCCGTTCACGCGGGCCTTTTTCATGTCCGAAGCCTGCCTATGGCTGATGCACCATGACCGATAGGGTTGCACGTTCCGCAAAATCCGTAAATCGGGCCGCGTCTTTTAAATCCTTGCGCACTTGTTTCTGTGCAGCCTCCGGGACATCGGCCAACAGAACCGCCATCACGGGTCCCTCAAAGCCTTCCAGCCGCAACGCGCGTTCATTTTTGACAATCCACGTTTTTACCTGCGCACGCTTATGGGCATAAGACGCATTTTCGATCCCCGTAAAAATTCCAGAAGCTGGCAAAAGAACAGGATGTCCAAGGTGATTGGCGTCCCCACAGGCAAAAACAGTGGTTCCAATGGCGATCAGGCTGAGCATCCTAATCCCCGATGACGTTGCTTTCTGTGTCCGCAGCTGGTGTTCCATAAGGAACCCTACCACAGCCCTGCCCTCCTCACCACTGGGCCAAAGCGTATATCATTGATGTCTCCACATAGCGCGGCGCTTCAATTGTTTTCACCCCCTGCGCCTGTTAGACTGTATGTGATTTATAAGGAGCCAAATATGAAACTCTCCCCTCTTGTTCTTCTTACGGGCTTTGCTCTCGCAGGATGCATAAGCATTCCTGACAGCAGCATGACGTCGTCAAATGGGACACCCCGTTGTGACGCCAAAACCGCAAGCCGCTTTATCGGTAAACCCGCAGATCAGTTTCCGACCCGTTCCATTGCGGCCGATCGTATTGTGATCCATGGGCCCAATAGTGTTTCTGATAAAATGTTGGATCGTGGTCGCTTGAATATCATCCTAGATGAAAACGATATAATCACCGCGGTGAATTGCGGATGAGCCCCTTTGCCCCCCTACCCGACGCGCCGTATTATGCTGTGATTTTTAGCAACACACGCAACGATGGCGACCATGGCTACGACGATATGGCCCTTCACATGGTTGAACGCGCCGCCGAGCAAGATGGCTATATCGGGGTTGAAAGCACCCGTGACGCGCATGGATTTGGCATCACTGTGAGCTACTGGCGTGATGAGGCAGCGCTTTTAAATTGGAAAGCGCAAAGCGAACATATCTTGGCGCAAAAGCTTGGGAAAACAAGATGGTATGATCATTACAGGCTTCGCGTTGCAAAAGTAGAACGCAGTTATAGTGGGCCTGAAGGTCGGTAAACCAGACCACGTTCACGCGTGATCGCGAAAACGTGTGCGAACGTTAAATGCGTTTCTCGAAAGGGCGCTCTATCCTCATGGCATAGCAAAACCACTAGCCAACAGGACCAAGTTTATGAAAACGCACTTATCTGCATTGATTTTAGGGGCCTTCGCCCTTTCGACCCCGACCCTCGCCGCTGATATGGCCCCATTTGGCACGGATGAGGACAAAGCCTATGCCGCCCTCATCTGGGACATCATGGAGGAGCAAAAGCTCGCAGGTGATGATCAAATCCACGCCCTTCCTTACGAAGGCATTGAACCACATGGGTTGATGTTGGAAACCTTCTATTCCAGTGCTGAAATCAATGGCCACAGCGGGGCGCTCATCGTGAAACGCAATTATGGCCCTGAAGGTGTCGAAGCCGATCAAGTCCTTGCAGACCCAGACAAACATCTTGGCGCAATTACCGTGATGTTCAAACGCGAAGCAGGCTATGACGCAGATAACCAAGACTGGTTCTGGGCCAAATATTTACCAGATGGCAGCCTTGATATGAACCCGAAGGGCATGGCGCTTGCGGGGCGTGTTGCCAAAGGGGCCGATAAGGGGTGCATCGCTTGTCACGCGGGTGATGACAACTACATTTTCACCACTGACGCCCCTGTAGATAAAATGGGCATGAAGTAAAACATTCCCCCATTTTTGGATGATCCCAATACATCCAGTCAGGCACCCTCATTTGAGGGTGCCTTTTTTTAATCCCCTGTTTTCATAACGGTTTCTTGAAGAAGCGTGAAATGAAAATACCGGCAAACCTCGGTAATGTAAGCGTATCAAATCATTAAAAAGGACGATCCTATGAAACATCTACTTGCAACACTTAGCCTTTCTCTCACACTTGTCGCGCCAGCCTATGCAGCAGACAGCACCACGACAGACACCATGAAGCCCATGCATGACTGTGGCGACATGAAAATGGAAACCATGCCAAAAGATGGTGAGATGAAATCCGATATGAAAATGGATGATACAAAAATGGATGGCAAAATGCATGATTGCATGATGGACGAGGATAAGATGATGAAAGACGGCGAAACGATGATGAAATCTGATGGCTAAACTCACATCTGGCTGAATTTCCGTGAAAACCCTCCCCTGTTTGGAGGGTTTTTTTCGTTTAAATCCAGCAAACTAAGGGTCACGCCCCCTCACACCTATGTGTTTGCGTTTGATGTGCATTCCACCCGCCACCCGCCTATATCTTAAGTATGAAAACAAGCCCGACACAGATGCCGGGACATACCAAAGAAAGGAACTAACATGAAACTCTCACTTACAGCTCTTATCGCAGCGGCAACACTCACAGCAGGCTCCGCTTTTGCAATGAACAGCCCAGACCTCGAGCCATTTGAATCGGGTGCATCAGGTGCAGTCATCAGCACCAAAGGCACGTCAAACTTCGCCTCTGCGACCCCACAATTGGGCACAGTTGATACAAATTATGTGATCCGCGGCGACTAAGGTTTACGCAAATCACTACACTCCCTCAAAAGCGCGGTGGTTGATCCATCGCGCTTTTTGCTGTCTAGGACATCCGCATTCAAATCCGCAAGGACATCCACAGCGAGTTCTTTGCCAAGCTCAACCCCCCATTGATCAAATGAGTTGATCCCAAGCATCACCCCTTCAACAAACACACGGTGTTCATATAGCGCGATAAGCTGTCCCAGGACAAATGGCGTCAACTGCGGATACAAGAACGTCACAGATGGACGATTCCCTTCGAAAACACGGTGTTTTAGCTGCCGCTTGAGAACATCCTCTGGGACCCCGCGGGCGGCCAGATGCTGGCGTGTGGCCTCAATATTGCGGCCCATCATCAAGGATTCGGATTGCGCAAAACAATTGGCCACCAACACATCATGATGCGCCGTCATTGACGCTTCATGGCCTTTGGCAGCCACCATAAATTCACATGGAATGATATCGCTGCCTTGATGGATCATCTGATAGTAAGCGTGTTGACCATTGGTGCCCGCAGACCCCCAAACAATCGGTCCAGAGGCAATATCCAAGGGCTCACCTTGCATGGTGACCGTTTTGCCATTGCTTTCCATTTCCAGCTGCTGAAGATATGCTGGCAAAAGTTCCAAACGCTGATCATACGGCAGGACTGCCCGTGTCGCATAGCCCGCCACTTGGCGATGCCAAACCCCCACAAGCGCATGTAAAATTGGTATATTTTCATCCATTGGTGCGTCACGAAAATGTTGATCCATATCCCGAGCGCCCGAGATGAACATCTCAAACCGTTTGCTCCCGATCGCCACCATCAACGATAAGCCAATCGGTCCCCAAATCGAATAGCGCCCACCAACCCAGTTTTCGAACCCGAAAACACGCGCATCTGGAATGCCAAAAGCAGCCGTTTCATCAAGCGCCGATGAAATCGCCGCAAATTGTCGCAACGGATCGCCCCCACCGCGCACCATCCAGTCGCGCGCGGTTTGCGCATTCAACATAGTTTCCATGGTGGTAAATGTTTTAGACGCCACCAGAACCAAACAGCGCCTTGGATCGAGATCCCCAAAAATGTCCTCGAAATGTGCGGCATCAATATTGGATAAGAAATGGATATTCGGCCCGTCATGATAGGGTTTGAGCGCCCGCACAGCCATATGAGGTCCAAGGTCAGATCCACCAATGCCGATATTTATGACATCGGTGATGCTCCCCCCTGCTCCCATAAGCCGACCTGCGCGAATGCTCTCTGCGAATTCGGCCATGCGCAGGCGCATGTCTTGTGACGTTTTGACAATGTCTTCGCCCTCAAATTCCAATGCAGATTGACGTCGCAGTGCCGTATGCAGCACCGCGCGGTCCTCTGTTTCATTGAGGCGCTCACCAGAAAACATCGCATTGCGTTTTTCTTCGACCCCCTGCGCGCGGGCAAAATCAAAAAGCGCAGCGCGCGCCGCCACATCCATATTCACCTTGGCGTAGTCAAAATAGAACGCCCCACGGCGCGCGCAGAAATTCTCTGCGCGATCTTTAACCTCAAAATGGTCTGAAATCCGTGTGTGTTTTAGTCTTTCAAAATGCTCAAAAACAGTTTTCCAACTGGTCATATCAATCCTATTTGGCCCAATGCACCACCAACCCATGCGCCAACGCCATAATGGGCGCAGTTACTGGATCTGTAATTTTACGTGCTTGTTTTAAAGCCTTCTTCTTCGATTTACCAACAATCATCAAATGTTTTTCATTGGCTGTATTTAGCGTTGCGGCCCCCATGCTAACACGAGCATCCCCAGATGGCGACGTCGCCGGCACAAAAATCGGCCCCGTGAGATCAAATGCCTCGGAAAGCCCGACATCATCTGGGAAAAGAGACGCCGTATGCATGTCTGTTCCCATGCCCAAAAGCGCAACATCGATTGGCAAAAATGGCCCCACATCAGTCGCGGCTGCGCGAATGGCCTCCGTTTTGTCCCCATCACGGTAAATGGGGTGAAACACAGCCGCAGCAGCGTGACCTTGAAGTAAACTTTCCCTAATCATTGCCGCATTGGACATTGGATCCGTCTCTGGGACCCATCTCTCATCCGTCAACACCACATCAACGCGGTCCCAATCCATGGAGACCCCGCCAAGCAATTCATAAACAGGGCGTGGGGTTTGCCCCCCTGCCACAGCAAAGGTCACTCGGTCCTTTTGATGCAGCGCCTGTTTTAGGTCATCTGCGATGCGTTCCGCCAGCCCCATTTCAAGAGCCTCACGATCAGAATATTTGATCTTTTCCATTATTTTATCTCTCTCCAGCGTCGCCCATCTTTGTGCAAAAGCATCAGCGCATCATCTGGCCCCGAGGACCCAGCCTCATAAGAAGCAGGACGCAAGTGATTGTCTTCGACCTGTTCTAAAAGAGGATCAATCCATTCCCATGCGGCTTCAACCTCATCGCCACGCATGAAGAGCGTCTGGTTGCCGCGAATAACGTCAGTGATAAGACGTTCGTAGGCATCAGGGATGTCCGACCCCGTTTCGCCGAGCGCTTCCGCAAAACTCATATCGAGCGGCACACCCACCAAACGCATCCCCCCAGGTCCTGGTTCCTTGATGGTCACATGCATTGTCATGCCTTCATCGGGCTGCAGCCGAATAACAAGCACATTGCCGCTTGGGGTTTCATTGCCAAAAATGGAATGCGGTGGATCTTTGAATGTGACAGCAATCTCAGAAGCCCGCGCCTTAAGCCGTTTGCCTGTGCGCACATAAAATGGGGTGCCTTTCCAGCGCCAGTTCGAGAGGTTGAGCTTAAGCGCAACAAAGCTTTCGCGTGTGCTCTCTAAGTTTCCCGAATCCTCAAGATAGGACGCGGTTTTCGACCCAGCGAGGTACTGCCCCCTCACAACATCTTCCAATTTAACTTGATCTAAAGCACGGATAACCTTGAGTTTTTCATCGCGCACTGGATCAGGAGAAAACGTTGATGGCGGTTCCATTGCGATAAGGCAGATAAGCTGCATCAAATGGTTTTGCACCATATCTCGCAACGCGCCTGCGCGGTCATAATAGGCCCCGCGCCCATCAACACCCACGGTTTCAGCCACCGTGATTTGTATGTGATCCACATATTGCGCATTCCAAAGCGGTTCAAACAGCATATTTCCAAACCGCACCGCCATGAGGTTTTGCACAGTTTCTTTGCCAAGGTAATGATCAATACGGTAAATCTGATCTTCGCGAAAACAGGTTTTGAGGACCGCATTCAAATTGCGCGCCGTTTCAAGATCATGACCAAACGGTTTTTCAACCACAATCCGCGCCTCAGGGCGGGCAATGTCATAGCGCATCAACCGCGTGGCGATCCCCGCAAAAAGCGACGGCCCAACAGACAAGTAAAACGCCTGCACGACATCCGTGCGCACCAAGGATTTAAGGGTGTCCCATCCATCATCAGTTGTGGCATCCACCAAAACATAGCGCAAACAGGTCAGGAACTCATCCACCTCGCCTGCGCCGCGTTTACCCTCTGAAACATGGGCTTCAATTGCCTCTTTGGCGCGGCGTCGGATTTCATCGGTGTCAATTGGGGAATGTGCGGCCCCCAAAATGCGCGCGCCCTTCGGGAGCTGCCCTGCATGATACCGGCGATAAAGCGCAGGCAGGATTTTTCGCATCGACAAATCCCCTGTCACGCCAAAAATCACGAGGTCAAATTCTTCAACTGGAATAACGCGCGAAACCATTGGATTCACCTGACTTGTTTCTGTCCCTTGGACCTTAGGTTGCCCCCAAAGAGATGTCCAGTATTCACATTTCTGTGACCACCGCCAATTCGGTGAGGGTTTTCATAGTTTTACCACATAAAGTCGCTATAAAGACGAAACATTTACGCAAAAAGGATGCCCCCCGCATGAAAGACGCAGCCAAAGCCAATGATGGAAAATTTATCAACCCATTGGTGACTGCGGATGGCTCCACACGCGCCTCAGTGCCGCTGAGCCATCCTGAAACGCTTTGGTTTAACACGGGCACGCTTTGTAATATTGAATGTGTGAATTGCTATATTTTGAGTTCGCCCACCAATGATGCGCTTTTGTATTTAAGCGCAGATGAGGTCGAAACCTATCTCGACCAACTGGAAGAGCGCAAATGGAATGTGCGTGAAATCGGGTTTACGGGCGGCGAACCCTTCATGAATCCAGACATCATCGACATGCTCCGCGCGAGCCTCAAACGTGGCTATGATGTCTTGGTCTTGACCAATGCCATGCGCCCAATGATGCGCAAATCCATGAAGGCGGGGATTGAAGCCTTAGAACATGAATTCCCCGGCAAAATGACCTTTCGAGTGTCCCTTGATCATCACCACGCCGCAGAACATGACAGCATCCGCGGCAAAGGCACATTTGATGTCACAATCGATGGAATGGCGTGGTTGGCCCACACGGGTATTCGCATGGCGGCGGCGGGTCGGATGCTCTGGGATGAAACAGAATCCCAAGCGCGGGCGGGCTATGAGGCCCTCTATCAAACGCATAGGTTCGACATTGACGCCCATAATCCTGGCATGACTGTGCTGTTTCCAGAGATGGATGAAAATGTAGAAGTTCCCGAAATTACAACGGATTGCTGGGGAATCTTAAACAAAGATCCCAAGGATGTCATGTGTGCCTCATCGCGCATGGTCGTTAAGCATAAAGGGGCCCAACGCCCGAGCGTCATCGCCTGTACGCTTTTGCCCTATGAGGCGGAATTTGACATGGGAGAGACCCTTAAAGAGGCGGAAGGCGACGTGCGCCTCAACCACCCCCATTGTGCGAAATTTTGTGTTCTAGGCGGCGCGAGCTGCTCCGCCTAAGCGCTATTTTAACGTCACACCCAACTGCGATGCGATAAAGGTCAGGGCCACCGATAGCCCATCTGGCGCGATACCGTGACCTGTGCCTTTCATGATATGCGCATAGACATCAAAGCCCGCTTTGCCCAATGCATCCCCTGCCTCATTGAGGCTCGCAGGTGGCACCACATCATCCGCATCCCCATGCACAAGCAAGACAGGCGGCTTTGAAATCACCTCACCGTCCAAGGCGTCAGGTTCCATCAAGCGGCCCGAAAACGCAACGATGCCGGCAAATGCGTCTGCGCGGCGTGGCGCAATTTCAAGGGACATCATCGTGCCTTGAGAAAACCCAAAAAGAACCGTGTCTTTGGCTGTGACCCCATGATCCGCCATAACCCCATCGATATACGCATTGAGATCATCGGCAGCCGCATCCATTCCTTCGAGGGATGCCTCTTCGCTTGAACCATCAATCCAAGGGATCGGAAACCATTGGTAGCCCATTGGATTGCCCGCACATTTTTCAGGCGCATCAGGGGCCACAAAGGCCGTATCCGGCAAATGCGCCCCCAAAGGATCCGCAAGCCCCAACAAATCGGCGCCATCCGCCCCGTAGCCATGCACAAAAATCACCAAGGATTTTGCCGCACCTGATTGCGCGGCGCGGCGGTTGTCATTTAAACTTCGTGTCATGTTATCTGTCCCTATAAAACGCCGTCGCGTGATTTGATGTGGTGGTAATAGGCCCAAAGCCCGCGCGCCGCAACCGACCGGTAAGGCGACCATGCCATAGCCATTTCACGAAAGGCCCGCTCTTTCGGGCGTTCTGGCAGGTCGTAAAGGTGCCTTGCCGCCTCTTGGAGCGCCAAATCCCCAGGCGCAAACACATCCGCATGACCAAGGCTAAACATGGCGTAAATTTCCGCTGTCCAAACGCCAATGCCTGTGACATTGGTTAAAATGCGGATGACCTCATCGCTATTCATGTCCCGTAATGATTTGAAATTAATACCTTCTGCGGCAAGCGCTTTGGCATAACGCACCTTTTGACGTGACAGCCCCAAAGCCCGTAAATCCTCCTCACTGGCCCCTTTAATTTTGCGTGGGCCCGTCATGCGGGCGTCTTTTAGGCGCTTCCAGATCGCCGCGGCGGATGCGACGGAAACTTGTTGGCTGACAATGGCCTGTAGGAGGGCTTCGAAGCCATCCTTGCGCCGTCTAAGCGCGGGATCCCCGGTTAGGGAATAGGCATAAGCAAAGCGCGGGCATTCCGCCGCCAGCCATTCCATGCCTCGCGTGACATCATCCGCGTGGGTGATCAATTGTTGCATAGGACCTCCTCAGTGACCCATGTCATGGCCGCCTCAACGGATGACACAGTCGGCGCACCAAGAGGATCGGGACGATTGATAAGCACCACTTCGATCCCCAACGCCCGCGCCGCATGGAGCTTGGTTGCATTTTCAACGCCGCCTGCATTTTTCGTCACCAAAAAATCAATGTCATGCGCTTTAAAAAGCTCAATTTCTTCTTCAATTGAAAATGGGGGATACCCAATGAGGAACTGCCCATTTTCATAAGGGTATGTCCCCTCCGCATGTGCAATCTGGCGAAAGAAAACACTGCAATCTGTAAACCGTTCGAACCAATGCAACATCTCACGCCCTGTGGCCACAAAGATATTTTTCTGTGGTTGCACAATATCACGCAATTCGTCAACATTATCGCAATAATGCCAAACATCACCCGGTGATTGCAACCATAACGGGCGAACAAGTTGCATAAAGGAAATATGTGATCCCTCCAACATGGTCCAAAAAAGGGAGGAAACCGCCGTATCATACGGGTGAGACACATCTAAAACATGGGTAATCTCATGCCGCTTCACAAGCGTTTCTACGACCGTTTTTTGTGTGAGATCATGCACCTCAACCTGAAGGCCATAAGGGCGATCATCACGTGGGGCGGTGCCCAAAACCAATGTCACAGCCAGATCGGGGATCTCAGAAATGAGATGGCTTAAGACACGCGCCTGTCCTGCGCCTCCAATGAGCAGTAAAGACGGTGCTCTTTTTTGTGGTGTCGTCAACATATCACAATCATGCCGCGCAGCTGTGCAAATAACCAGCGCGAAACACGCTATACCGATAAAAACTTTGGGCCTGTTTTGCCGCACCCTCCCTTCAGGGGGTTTTCAATCCGAAAAATCCCCGATACCCATGTCAAATGAGCAAAAGGAACGCGCCATGACATCCGTCGATACATCGCACCAAACCCGAAACGTCGTCATCTTGGTGATGGCACAGGCGTTTTTGGGGGCGCAAATGCCGATCATTTTCACCATTGGTGGGCTTGCGGGGCAATCCTTGGCGTCAAATGCGTGTTTTGCTACTCTTCCGATTTCTCTCATCGTTTTGGGATCGATGTTTGCGGCAACGCCTTTGTCGCTCTTCATGCAAAAATTCGGCCGGCGCGCCGGCTTCATACTCGGCGCGCTCTTTGGGACGCTTGGCGCAACGGTTGCGGCCTATGGGCTTTACCTATCGTCCTTTCCGGTGTTCTTGATTGGGTCCTTCTTAACGGGGGGCTATATGTCCGCCCATGGGTTTTACCGTTTTGCCGCCGCAGACACCGCGAGCGACACATTCCGCCCCAAGGCTATTTCCTATGTTATGGCAGGGGGATTGGTGAGCGCACTCATCGGGCCGCAATTGGTCAAGGTCACC
>JBMYYE010000046.1:0-18416 GCA_049609065.1 Halocynthiibacter sp. | reverse complement strand
CCCTTTGGGGCGCCTTTTTTATTGCGCTCGCATCTAAAACACGCCAATGTTGACCTTCCCTATCCTGCTGAGGTTCCCATGAGCGCACGTAAAATCATCATCGACACCGATCCCGGCCAAGACGACGCCGTTGCTATTTTACTGGCCCTCGCCAGCCCTGAACTTGATGTTTTAGGGCTCACAGCGGTTGCGGGAAATGTACCTCTAGAGCTGACACAAAAAAACGCACGCATGGTCTGCGAATTGGCCGGTCGCCCCGATATGCGGGTGTTTTCGGGCTGTGATCGTCCGCTCGCCCATACGCTTGAAACGGCGGAACATGTGCATGGGGCAACGGGGCTTGATGGCCCTGATTTGCCCGCACCGACGATGCCGCTCGAAGAAATGCACGCCGTTGATTTTATTATTGAAACATTGCGGTCCGAACCCTCAGGAACCGTCACACTCTGCCCACTTGGGCCGCTGACAAATATTGCCACAGCCTTTGAAAAAGCCCCTGACATTGTCGAACGGGTGCAAGAAATTGTCCTCATGGGCGGGGCCTATTTTGAAGTCGGCAATATGACACCTGCGGCGGAATTTAATATCTATGTGGATCCCGAGGCGGCAAAAATCGTGTTTGGCGCAGGCGCCCCGATTGTGGTGATGCCTCTTGATGTGACCCACAAAGCCTTGGTCACGAAAGAGCGCAACGACGCCTTTCGGGCCTGTGGAAATAAGGTCGGCATTGCCGTGGCGCAAATGACCGAGTTTTTTGAACGCTACGATCGGGAAAAATATGGATCCCTTGGGGCACCGCTGCATGATCCATGTGTGACGGCCTATTTAATCAAGCCGGAGCTTTTCACAGGACGCCATGTCAATGTTGAAATTGAAACGCAATCGGATCTCACCCGTGGGATGACCGTGGCGGATTGGTGGTATGTGACGGATCGCCCGAAAAACGCGCTTTTCATTGGGGATTTGGATGCAGATGGATTTTTCACCTTGCTCCGTGATCGCATTGCCACCCTATGACACGTTTTGACAATTCATATGCCCGCCTGCCCGATCGGTTTTTCAGCCGCACACAGCCTGCAGGCGCGCCCGCCCCGCAAACCATAGCTGTTAACACATCTTTGGCTGCGGTGCTTGGAATTGATCCTGCCACGCTAACGGCGGAAATCCTCACAGGCGCCGCAATGTTCGAGGGGATGGATCCCATTGCCACGGTGTATTCAGGGCATCAATTTGGCAATTGGGCGGGACAGTTGGGGGATGGGCGCGCGCATTTGATGGGTGAAATCATCACGCCAGATGGGGCACGTTTTGACTATCAGCTCAAAGGATCTGGTCGCACGCCCTATTCACGTGGCGGGGATGGGCGCGCCTGGCTTGGTCCGGTGTTGCGCGAATATGTTGTGTCTGAGGCGATGCATGCCTTGGGCATTCCCACGACGCGGGCCTTAGGCGCGGCCTTAACGGGTGATAACATACACCGCGAGGGCCCAAAGCCCGGTGCCGTGCTCACCCGGATCGCCGAAAGCCACATTCGCGTCGGTAGTTTTCAACATTTCGCCCAAAGCGGCGATGTCGCGGCCTTAGAGGCGCTTTATCACCACGTGCAAGAGCGCCACTACCCAGACGCGGCCACGCCCATGGACTTCTATGCAAACGTCATCGAACACCAAGCCAAACTCATTGCGCAATGGATGGGCGTTGGGTTCATCCATGGGGTTATGAACACCGATAATTGCCATATCGCAGGGCTAACCATTGATTATGGCCCCTGCGCTTTCATGGACCAGCACATTGAAAACAAAACTTTTTCATCGATAGATCGCTTTGGGCGCTATGCCTATAATCAGCAACCTGTGATGGGGGCTTGGAACCTTGCGCAATTGGGAATGTGCCTATTTCCGTTGCTGCCAAAAGGCGATGAAACGGCAAAGATGCTCCAAAATGTGCTTGATGGGTTTTACCCACATTTCCAAACCGCCAAACGGCAGGTGTTTTTGCGCAAACTTGGGATTTTGGGCGGTGGAACAGAGGATGATCAAATGATTGCCGATCTTTCCACCGCGATGCAGGCCGCAGGCGCCGATTTTACCACCACATTCCGGCATCTTTTGGCGGATGGCCCGATCGATTGTAATGATCTCGATCCGATTGACGGCTGGAAACAGCATTATCGCACGCGGTTGAAGGACGCGGATCAAAGCGTGGCCGATGCGGCAAATCCTGCGCTCATCCCGCGCAATCACCAGATTGAGATGATGATCTCAGAAGCCATCACAGGGGATTTCACGCGGTTTACCGCCCTCAACCATGCCCTTGCGGCGCCCTATATGGCACCCGTTGACGGGAAACCCGATTTCACACGCCCCCCCAAATCATCACAAGAGGTGCAGGCCACATTTTGCGGGACTTAGACCTCTGCCATCTCTTTTAAAACCGTTGTGATCACGGCACTCGCATGGAGCGTTTTATGAACGGGGCATTTATCGGCAATCTCTAAAAGCTTGGCCTTTTGCGCCGCATCCAAATCCCCTTCGAGGCAAATTTCGCGGTGGAAATGGTCCACTTTGGCCTGTGGTGACTTTTCCGTGGTATAGCGCACGCCTTCTGCGTCTTGGGCGTGCATTTTATCGTGGCGCACATCCACATGAATATGATCAAGCGGGATTTTCTTGGCCCGCGCATACATGCGCACCGTCATCGACGTGCAGGCGCCCAAACTCGCAGAAAGCAGCCCATAAGGCGTCATGCCCTTATTGGTGCCGCCATAAGCCGTGGGTTCATCGGCCAAAATGTGATGAAACGGCCCGGATTGCACGTCTTGTAAGAACCCGTTTGGATCCGCTTCTGACACGCGCACGATGCCTTCTGGTGCGCCAATTGCAGGGGCTGGCGGACGCAAATCGAGGTACCGCGCCGCCCATGCGGCAATCACCTCAGCCGCGTAATCGGCATCAGCGGGATCAGAAATTAAATGATCCGCATCATCCAATGTGACAAAGCTTTTGGGGTGTTTGGCCTGCACAAAAATATCCGTGGCGTTATGAATATCCACCACATCATCAAGGGGGGCATGCATCACTAAAAGTGCGGATTTCAAATGGGCAATCGCGTCTTGCATGGATGTGGCACGCAGATCATCAATGAATTGTTTTTTAATCTGAAATGGCCGCCCGCCAAGGTGCACATTCGCCACACCCGTTTTGTCAATCTCAGGCAATGCGGTGGCAAAATTTTCAACCACATGTTCTGGATTTGCAGGCGCGCCCAATGTGACCACGGCCTTCACCGTCGGCAATGTCGCCGCCGCCTTCAAAACCGCAGCGCCGCCCAAGGAATGCCCGATCAATAAATCAGCCCCCATGCCACGGTTTTTCAGATAGCGATCCGCCGCCAAGAGGTCCTCCACATTGGAGGAAAAGGACGTGTTGGCAAATTCCCCATCCGAATGCCCAAGCCCCGTGAAATCAAAGCGCAACACCGCAATTCCCATTGCTGATAGCCGTGCGGCGATGCGCCGTGCGGCGGTGATGTCTTTGGAACAGGTGAAACAATGGGCAAAGATCGCCGTTGAGAGATGCGGGCCTTCTGGATGATCCAGCCGCGCGGCAAGCATCGTTTGATTATGTCCTTGGAAACGGATCCGTTCTACTGGCATGGGGGCCTCATTTTTCGCTCTTCCCCCACAACCTGAGGGTGAGACGGAGGAGAAACAAGGGGTATTACGCGATTTTCACGCAAGCGTGACTGTGTTTGAGCACAGCTAGGGATCAGTCCCGCAATTTTGGCGGACGGTTGATTAAATAGACCCCAATCGCCACCAAGACCAAAGCAAACACAATACCAAATCCAAGGCTTTCGCCCAATATCAACCAGCCAAACATCACCCCAAACACCGGCGCCAAAAAGCCAAAGCTGGCAACGGCGCTGGCGGGATAAATCGTCAACAGCCAAAACCAAAACAGAAAAACACCCGTCACCACAATGACAATTTGAAACGCCACACCCCAAAGGTGAACCATTTGAAAATCACGCATCAGCGGGCCAAATAATGGAGAAATCAACAATAAAAGCACGGCAGATCCCAAAACTTGCCAGAAAAGCTGAGTTTCAGGGCGCAATGTTTGGAGCGGTGTCGCCCGCATCATAAGCGTAATCCCCGCCCAGCCAAATGCCGCCCCAAGGGCGCAGATATCGCCGATAAAACTACCGTTTTCGAAATCAAAACCGCGTTCAAACATGGCCACAACCACCCCCGCCATAGCAAGGATAAGCCCGACCGCTTTCCAAAAGTGCAACCGTTCGCCCGGTAAAAGATAGTGGGAGCCAATCGCAAGCCAGACAGGCATAGAATTGAAAATCACCGTCACTCGCGACACGCTCGAAAGATCAAGCGCAAGGAACAAGAGCGTAAATTCAATTGAAAACACAATCCCGGCTGCGATGCCCCAAAGCCGCGCGGTTTTCAGATCAAGCGCAATGCCGCGAAACCGCATCCAAAGCCACAGGCACACAACAACCCCCGCCGAACGAAGGCCGGCAAAAAACACGGGCTGAAACCCTTCGTTGACTTGCTTAATCACCACTTGATTATAGCCAAGAAGCGCCGCCACAAGCACCAAAGCCACCGCGCCAAACGCATCCATCTGTGCTTTTCTACTCATGACATTTTCTCCTCCATTGAGGTATTTCGCAATCTGTTGCCCTTGACCAGCCCCAAAACATCCTCTTTTTCTTTTCTGCCATGATCGCTTGTGTTAAGACGCTTCAAATCTGTTGTTACTTTCGCCCGTTTTTTTGGGCAAATACGAAGCACCCCAAAAGGAAAACGAGCATGAATCTCATTGAAATTGCGTCCCTTCTTATTGTGTTGGCCGGTCTCTTTGGATCTATTAACTATCTGTTTTTGAAGCTTCCTTCAGCCATCGGCATTTTGATTGTTGCGCTTTTGGCATCCCTTGTTGTGATGGCGCTTGATCTTATCTGGCCTGCTCTTGGTATGGCCGATCAGGTGCGTGCGATCATCACGGGGATCGATTTTTCAGATGCGCTTTTAGAAGGTATGCTTGGCCTTTTGCTTTTTGCAGGGGCGCTTCATGTGAAATTATCGGATCTACGTGGGCAATGGCGTTTGGTGTTTTTAATGGCCACGTTGGGTGTGGCCCTCTCGACCGCAATTGTTGGTGTTGGCTTTAGCTGGCTTACGGGTATGCCGTTGATGATCGCGCTGGTGTTTGGGTCGCTGATTTCACCAACGGATCCTGTTGCGGTTTTGGGTGTGCTGCGTCAGGCAAATTTGCGCAAAACCCTTGAAACCAAAATCGCAGGCGAAAGCCTCTTCAATGATGGGGTTGGCTATGTGGTGTTTCTGGTGCTTGTCGGATTGGCCTTCCCCCATGGGGATGCCCATGGATCAGGTGTCGCAGGTGCGGCCAAGCTTTTCTTCCAAGAGGCCGTGGGCGGGGCCGTTTTGGGCGCTGTTTTAGGCTGGCTTACTTTCCGGTTGATGCGCCGCATTGATGACTATTCGCTTGAGGTTTTGTTAACGCTTGGGCTTGTCATGGGGGGCTATGCGCTTGCGGTGCGGTTGCATTTCTCCGCGCCGATCATGGCGGTTGTTGCGGGGCTTTTCATTGGCGATATCGGCATGAAACATGGCATGAGCGAAATGACCCGCCAATATGTGGACGGGTTTTGGAAAATCATTGATGAAATCCTCAATGCGGTTTTGTTCCTAATGATCGGGTTTGAGGTTTTTGCCGTGGCCTTCACCAGTGACGCGTTTATAGCGGGTGTGTTGGCGATTGTTTTGGCGCTGATTGCGCGGCTCGCAGCGGTTGCGATCCCTGTTATTATCTTAAAGCCATTCCGCGATTTTAGCCCAGGCGTCATTCCGATCATGACATGGGGTGGCCTGAAAGGTGGGATTTCCGTTGCACTGGCTTTGAGCCTCCCTGACACGGAATGGAAACCCATTATCCTTGCTGCCACCTATATTGTGGTTCTCTTTTCTATTATTGTTCAAGGTCTTACCGTTGCGCGCGTCGCCACGCGCCTTGGTCGGTCCCCAGAGCTGGTATAAGCATGTCAAAAGATGATCTCGTCAAGTTTCAGACCATTACATTTGCGACCGCGCTTGCGATTATGGTGGTCTATATCCTCGTCGTGGGGGGGGCGATCATTCGGCCCATCATTATGGCGGTGATTGCGGTTTATATTTTGCTGGGTGCAACCGATGCGCTTTCGAAATTGCCTATTTTCAACAAAGCGCCCATGTGGGTGCACCGGTTTGCCGTTTGGTTTTTATTTGCCACAGGCATTACATTTTTAAGCGTGATGATTTCTGGCAATATTGAGCAGCTCATCGCAAAACTACCCGAATATCAAAAAACCATTCTTGAGCTCGTCAATCGTGGTTTTGCGATGATTGGGCTTGAAGAATTCCAAAATGGCGATGAAATTCAAGATTGGGTCACCTCCAAAATCCGCATCACCGACGTGGCCTCAACGGCGCTCTATAGCCTGCGCACAGTGGGCACGACCGTCTTTATCATTGTTCTCTATGCGTCCTTTTTGATGAGTGAACGCACAGGTTTTGCAAAGAAAGTAACCCGCGCCTTTCGCTCAGATGAAAAAGCCGAACAGGTGACATCCATCTTCGAACAGGTCAACGGTCAGATCCGCCGATACCTCGCGATGAAGACCCTCATCAACATCATGCTCGGGCTGACATCTTATATTCTTTTGCGTATCTTAGGCATTGATTTTGCCTTCTTCTGGGCGCTTTTGATCGCGCTTTTGAACTACATCCCCTATGTGGGGTCGATGATCGGCGTGGCGTTTCCTGTGATGCTCACTTTGATGCAGTTCGGTTCGATTTGGATGACGGCGGTGGCGGCGGTTGTTCTCACCACTGCGCAGATATTCTTTGGCAATATCCTTGAGCCGCGCCTCATCGGAAATTCCGTAAATATGAGCCCGTTCATTGTCCTTGTTGCGTTGACATTTTGGTATAAAATCTGGGGCGTTCAAGGCGCGATTTTGGCGGTGCCTATGACCTCCATGTTGATGATCATCTTTGCCTCAATCGGTCCGACACGTTGGATTTCGATTTTACTGTCCAATAAGGGACAGGTTTGAGCTAGCCAATTCCCCCTTTACTGGGGTAAAACCACCCATAATAACGGGAGGCAATCATGCCAGATACAATTATTGCGCGCTGTGAGGCAAAAGGGCTTCGCATGACGGAACAACGCCGCGTGATCGCGGGGGTTCTTGAGGGGGCGGATGACCACCCTGATGTGGAGGAACTCTACAACCGTGCGTCTCATGTGGATGATCGTATTTCTCTCGCCACGGTCTATCGAACCGTGAAGCTTTTCGAAGAAGCCGGCATTTTGGAACGCCTGGAATTCCAAGACGGCCGCGCGCGTTACGAAGATGCCGAACGCGAACACCATGATCACCTTATTGACCTATCAACCGGTCAAGTTATTGAATTTGTTGATCCGGAAATTGAAGCGTTGCAAGAAAAAATCGCACAAAAACTAGGGTTTAAGTTAAAGGGTCACAAGCTCGAACTTTATGGCGTGCCGATTAAGCGTCCGTGACACACCGCCCCCCATCCACTGGCCGTGCGAACCTCATCGGGAGCCTCTTTATGGTCGCCGCGATGGCGGGATTTGCGCTTGAGGATACGGCGCTTAAATATGCCGCCCGCGATATCCCCGTGACACAGGTTTTACTGCTCTTTGGCGCAGGTGGGGCCGTTATATTTGCCGCGATACTTCGCATCAAAGGGCACGCATTTTGGTCACCTCATGTCACATCCCGCCCGATGCGGGTGCGGGTGCTTTTTGAAATATCTGGTCGCCTTTTCTATGTGTTGGCCCTTGCTTTAGCGCCCCTATCATCGGCCACGGCCATTTTACAGGCCGCCCCTTTGGTGGTGGTGGCTGGGGCTGCGATATTTTTTGGTGAACAGGTTGGCTGGCGCAGATGGGCGGCGATTTTCATCGGCTTTATCGGCGTGCTTATTGTCCTTCAACCCACCAGCGATACATTCACCTTTGCCTCGATCTTTGCGGTTTTGGGAATGCTTGGCTTTGCGGGCCGTGATTTGGCGAGCCGCGCGGCGCCCCTCGCTCTCTCCACCGCGCATCTTGGGTTTTATGGCTTTCTATCCATCATTGTTGCGGCTGTGCTCTTTGGGATTTGGGACGGAAACTGGTGGGCGGATTTATCCCTAAATGTCAGCCTTGCAATGGGTGTTGCCATCCTATTTGGCGTTGTGGCCTATGGGGCATTGATGCGCGCCATGCGCACGGGTGATGTGGCCACCGTAACCCCGTTTCGCTACTCGCGGCTTCTTTTTGGGGTGATGCTTGGGACGTTTTATTTTGGCGAACGCCTATCCCTCACCATGAGTGTGGGCTGCGCGCTCATTGTTTTGTCTGGCCTTTATATTCTATGGCGCAGCAACCGCGACAAAGACAAAACCTAAGCTGATATCACATCTTTTCACGGGCACATAATTGGCCTTTCCTCGTAAGGAAAACTGTGATCTGTGTGAGAGGCTGCAAAGAGGACAGGCCATGCAAAACCTCCAAGGAATTTTCTTAATGATCGGGTCCCAGTTGGGATTTGCGCTCGAAGACAGTCTTGTTAAATATTCTGCTGAAAACCTGCCGATGGGCTTGGTGATTATCATGCTAGGGGCCTTTGGCACCCTAGGCTTTGGCGCATCTTTGATCCGCCATGGGATTTCCCCAACGGATCCCGTGATTTATGAACCTGCCTTTATTGCACGCACATTTGGCGAGTTTTCAGGCGCCGCTGGCTTTATCACCACGATTTGGCTGATCCCTTTGGCCTCCGCCTCTGCAATTTTACAAGCCACGCCTCTGGCCGTGACGGCGGGGGCTGCGCTTTTCTTTGGGGAAACCGTGCGCTGGCGCCGTTGGAGCGCCATCGCCGTTGGCTTTGTTGGGGTTTTGATGGTGATCCAACCCGGCGGCAGCGACTTTCAGCCCGCTTCCTTGATGGGGATTGTTGCGGTATTTGGCTTGGCGCTCAGGGATCTTGCTACAAAGAAAGTTTCACCGCAAACCCACTCTGCCCTCATTTCGTTTTACGGATTTGCCGCCATCATTCCTGTGGGAATTGTGCTCTTGTTAATCCAAGGCGGCGCAGTCATGCCAAGCCCCATGCAATTTCTTTTTGTCTTAGGGGCCGCCGCCATGGGGATGAGTGGCTATTACGCCATTGTCACCGCCACACGCATTGCCGATGCGTCTGTTGTGACACCCTTTCGGTATTTTCGGCTGATCTTTGCACTTATCATTGGCATTAGCATTTTTGGCGAAAAACCCAATGCGCTGATGCTATGGGGGGTGGTGGTGATCCTTGGATCTGGGCTTTACCTCATGTTTCGGGGTCAAAAAGCGACTTAATCCCAACTGTGAGCGCCAACAGGCCTTTATTCTCACGCGTGATCGGGTTAAACCGCGATAAATCTGCAAAATCTATGCCAAAGGATCTTAGGCACATGACCGCTATTATCGATATTTTCGCCCGTGAAATCCTCGACAGCCGAGGCAACCCAACCGTTGAAGTTGATGTCACATTAGAAGACGGCACAATGGGCCGCGCGGCTGTGCCATCAGGTGCGTCCACAGGGGCCTATGAGGCAGTTGAGCTGCGCGATGGCGACGCATCCCGTTACATGGGCAAAGGCGTGCAAAAAGCCGTGGATTTTGTAAATGGCGAAATCGCAGAAGAACTCCTCGGGATGGACGCAACCGAACAAATGGCCATCGATGCGGCAATGATCGAATTGGACGGCACTGCCAACAAAGGCCGCCTTGGTGCGAACGCGATTTTAGGTGTGTCCATGGCCACAGCCAAAGCCGCAGCAGACGCCACCATGCAGCCTCTTTACCGCTATATCGGCGGCACATCCGCACGGGTTTTGCCCGTTCCAATGATGAACATCATCAATGGCGGCGAACATGCGGATAACCCGATCGACATCCAAGAATTCATGATCATGCCAGTATCCGCGACCTCCATCAAAGAGGCCGTGCGCATGGGCGCAGAAGTCTTCCACACCTTGAAAAAAGAGCTCCAAGATGCAGGCCTTTCCACTGGGATCGGCGATGAAGGCGGCTTTGCCCCAAATATCGCATCCACACGTGATGCGCTTGATTTTGTTGTAAAATCCATCGAAAAAGCCGGCTATAAAGCGGGTGAAGATATCTATCTCGCATTGGATTGTGCCGCGACTGAATATTTCAAAGACGGCAAATATGAGTTTTCAGGCGAAGGCAAATCTTTGACACCAGATGAAAACGTGACTTATCTTGCTGAGCTTGTGAATGACTATCCGATTATCTCCATCGAAGATGGCTGTTCTGAGGATGACTGGGATGGCTGGAAGGCGTTGACCGATGCGTTGGGTGATAAGGTTCAGCTCGTGGGCGACGATCTTTTCGTGACCAACCCTGAGCGCATTCAAATGGGCATCGAAAAAGGCACAGCCAACTCATTGCTTGTGAAGGTGAACCAAATTGGCACGCTCACGGAAACCATTGCTGCTGTGGATCTTTGCCACCGCAACCGCATGACATCCGTGATGTCACACCGCTCAGGCGAAACAGAGGACGCAACGATTGCCGATCTCGCCGTGGCGCTCAACTGTGGCCAGATTAAAACCGGCTCTTTGGCGCGCTCTGACCGGTTGGCGAAATACAACCAGTTGATCCGCATCGAAGAAATGCTCGGCGAAACTGCGGAATATGCAGGCGCAAGCATTTTGAAATAAGCGCACACACGACCCCAAAGGAAAACCCGCCTTTTGAGCGGGTTTTTTTACGTCTATTTTACGATTAACTCTGTTTCAAAAGCCCTTGTGGCTTTGAGTGGGTGCCGCCGCCAACCCCTGCACGCACGCCTGTGGTAGATGGGCAAGATGTCGTCATCCCGCGCGCCACGCGCACCGCGAGGAAGGCAAAGGCCTGCGCCTCAAGCATATCCCCATCCAACCCCACATCTTCGACAGGCGCCACAGGGCAGTCCATCAAAAATGACAACATATCCATCATGGTTTGATTTTTGCGCCCGCCGCCTGTGACCAAAACCGCCGTTGGCAGTGATGGGCAATGGGACAAAGCTTTGGCCGCGCTCGCGGCTGCCATAGCGGTTAATGTGGCGCAGGCATCTGGGGCATCAAGGATTTCAACACGATCAATCATGTCGTGAAAATCATTTCGGTCCAGCGACTTAGGCGGCATACGGTAGAAATACCCATCTTGTAAGAAGTCTTCGACCATGGCTTCGTCGACTTCACCTTCTGAGGCCAAAATCCCATCTTTGTCATAGGGGACACCAACGCGCATCTGCATCAAATCGTTGATCGGCGCATTGGCAGGCCCCGTATCAAATGCCAAAAGCGCGCCTTCATCATCGGGATTGTTTTTTGACGGATCCACCCATGTGATATTGCCCACGCCACCTAAATTCAAGAACGCAACAGGCCCCGCCGCATCGATCAGTTTGGCCAGCGCAAAGTGATAAAACGGGGCCAAAGGCGCCCCTTCCCCACCAAGCTCGATATCTGCCGAACGAAAATCCCAAACAACCGGCGTATTCAACACCTCCGCCAAGACGCGCCCATTGCCCGCCTGATGGGTTCCCATGCCATGGGGATCATGGGACAAAGTCTGACCATGAAATCCGATAAGTTCCGCGTCCCCAAAAGGCGATAGCGTCGCCGCATGGGTGGTTTCGATCAGTTCTGCGACCTCATCAACGCCTGCGTCCCCCTGCCAAAGCCCAAAACCCGACGCGATCACGCCGCGTTCTTCATCGGTGTAAGGCCGAAAGGAAGACGGTCCAAATTCTTCAATCGTGATGCCATCGGTTTTGACCAATGCGGCATCAATCCCGTCCAAAGACGTGCCCGACATCGCGCCCAATGCCCAAATTGCTTGTTTTTCTGTGGATTTTGCCATCTGTGATCTCATTTTTCCCTAGGCCCGCCCCGCAGCACGAGGTATATGCAACCCATAAGCCAATTCAGGAAAAGATAAAAGATGACTTACAGCCCTAAATCTGAGTTCATGCGTGTGATGATCGAACGTGGTTTCCTTGCCGATTGCACGGATTATCAAGGGCTTGATGAGGCATTGGTTCAGGGCATTACCCCCGCCTATATCGGCTTTGATGCCACGGCAAAATCATTGCATGTGGGATCTTTGATCCAAATCATGATGCTACGCTGGTTGCAAAAAACAGGGCATAAACCGATTGTTTTGATGGGGGGCGGCACCACAAAAGTGGGGGATCCGAGCTTTCGCGCCGATGAGCGCCCGCTTTTGACACCCGCACAAATCGACGACAATATTTCTGGCATTAAGAAAGTCTTTTCCTCTTACGTGACATTTGGCGATGGGGATGCTGATGCGGTCATGGTCAACAACGCCGAATGGCTTGATGATCTGAACTATCTTGAATTTTTGCGCGATATCGGGCGGCATTTTTCCGTCAACCGGATGCTGGCGTTTGAGAGCGTGAAATCGCGCCTTGATCGGGAACAATCATTGAGCTTTCTTGAGTTTAACTACATGATTTTGCAGGCCTATGATTTCTTGGAGCTCAACCGCCGCTACGGATGTTTGCTACAAATGGGTGGGTCTGACCAATGGGGCAATATCGTCAATGGTATCGATTTAACGCGCCGCGTTTTGGACAATCAAATCTTTGGCCTCACCTCGCCTCTTTTGACCACATCAGATGGCAAAAAAATGGGCAAATCCCAAGATGGGGCCGTGTGGCTCAATCCTGAGATGCGTTCGCCTTACGAATTTTGGCAGTTCTGGCGCAACACGACGGATGCGGATGTTGGACGGTTCTTAAAGCTTTATACCGAACTTCCGATCGCAGAATGTGATCGTTTGGGCGCGCTTGAGGGCGCAGATATCAACGATGCAAAAATCATCCTTGCCAATGAAATCACAACGCTTGCCCATGGCGCGGACGCGGCCAAAGCCGCAGAAGCCACAGCACGCGAAGTGTTTGAAAAAGGCGGCGCAGGCGATGACCTCCCGACACTTTCATTGACGGCGGATGATATTGGTGATGGCATTTCCATCGTGCAGCTCTTTGTTAAATCTGGACTTTCTAAATCTGGCAAAGACGCAAAGCGGCTCATCGGGGAAAATGGCGCAAAGATGAATGATGTGGATGTGACCGCCACAAACATCGTGATCACCGCCGATGATTTGGCAGACCCGATTAAGCTTTCTGCTGGCAAAAAGCGTCACGCGCTTGTGAAGCTTACCTAAGGCGCGGTCACCATCCACGCCCCGTTGGGGTAAAACGCGTGGAAGGCAAAGGCAAACATCACGTCATGGGCCACATCGCGGCCCTTGGCGTCGCGCACACGGATCGCCCCCACGGATTTTCCTTTGGCAATCTGACCATGATCAAGCGCTGAAGCCTGCTCATCCACCCATGAAAGTGTCACACCGTTTTCGGTGATCGCGCCCTCTTTGCGCAACCGGTCCATTGGCCAAGCCGCCTCACCGACGCGGATCACCCGCGCGGTGGCTGGAATGTCATGGGGCGGTAATTCACCCGAAAACAAAAACGGACGATAGCTACTGTCGTAATTGGCATAAGGGTTTCGCCCATATGGCGCACCACGTGTCGGCTTATCCATCACTAAGCCATTGGGATTTCTAGATTTAAACGTTGCAAAGCTTTCCATCCAAGATGGAATTTGCGTGAGCGTTTTCCCCGTATTCACCCCGACAATGCCCTGTCCCAACGCCTGCTGCCACCAGCTTTCGGTTTGGCGGTCATACATGATCATGTCTGAATTTCGAAGCTTCCCTGACACGCCAAATTCATAGGTTTCACCCCCCAAACGGCGATCAAACACAATCGCGGAATTGCACAACGGACAAAACGTCACCGATACAGGCAGCGTTCCAATCGTATCATTCACGATCTCATGCCAAATCAGGTAACGGATGGGATAGGCCCGCGCAGGGGCACCTTCGATTTCCAGCGCAATAACCGGTTCACGGTCGGGAATATCGTGTTTGGCATCCACAGATGTAAAGGACGGATCTTCGATTGATCTGATGCCATCTTTGGGTGGTCCCCCAGACAGGATCTCAACCCAGTTTTCAATTGATGTGTTTGAAAAATCAGTATTGGGCCATTCTTGACGCCAAAATTCAGGGGACGCCAGCGCAGGCATGCCAAGGCCCATAATCCCCACGACGCCTATCATCCGCATCCAGTGTCGCAACATCGCCATCCGCACGTCCTTTCATCAATTTTTAAAAGGCTCGCACGAAAAAGGGGGGCAAAATAGCCCCCCTCACAATGGTTTGATGATCTGTGATCACTCCACTGCCGTGACCTTTAGCATTTGATCAGGCTCGCCAATCACAGAACCGTTCTGACCGCGACCGCGCTTGATCTGATCGACAATATCCATGCCTTCGGTGACTTTGCCGACAACGGTATAGTCCCCATTTAGGCCAGGGGCCGCGCCAAACATGATGAAAAACTGGCTATTGGCAGAGTTGGGATCATGTGAGCGTGCCATGCCAACCACACCACGTTCAAACGGGATATCAGAAAATTCCTGATTAAGATCAGCATATTGCGATCCGCCCATGCCCGCCTTTTGCATATTGCCGCCAGTGCGCGCAAATTCAACATCGCCGGTTTGCGCCATGAAGCCATCAATCACGCGGTGAAAATACACCCCGTCATAGGCCCCGTCTGTTGCAAGTTTGGTGATCTGTTGCACATGGTTTGGTGCAACATCCTCAAAGAGGTCGATTTTCACAACGCCTTTGGCTTCGCCGCCAACCTCAATCATGAGGCCCGCGGCAAATGTTGCACCCGTTGACAGCAAAACCATGAGCCCGGCTGCAATCATTTTACGCATCTGCGGCAACTTTCACAGAAACCATACGATCAGGCGTCGCAGGTGGCTCGCCTCGGGTGATCGCATCCACATGTTCCATGCCATCAACCACGCGCCCGTAAACAGTGTATTGACCGTTTAGGAAATGATTGTCGCTAAAGTTCACAAAAAACTGGCTATTTGCGGAATTTGGGTTTTGTGACCGCGCCGCGCCTAATGTCCCACGATCATGGGGGAGTTTGGAAAATTCTGCTGGAAGATCAGGAAGATCAGAACCGCCCGTCCCCGCCATGCGCAGGTTGAAATCTTTTTCCATATTGCCGTTGGCCACGTCGCCCGTTTGCGCCATGAAACCTTCGATTACGCGGTGAAACGCCACGTTATCATACGCGCCTGAGCGTGCGAGTTCTTTCATCCGCGCGCTATGCTCTGGTGCCACATCAGGAAGCAATTCAATCGTTACTGTGCCGCCTGAAAGCTCCATCAGGATTGTGTTTTCTGGATCTTTGATCTCAACCATGGTTTGGTCCTCTGTTAATACTTTCCGCGACCATAGGCGTTTCGTAGAAGAAGGAAAAGAGCAAAGCCTCTCTCAAAATCGCGTTTTGACGGGATGCCGCCTATATGAACGCGTGGTGAAAGCGCGCCTCGCGAAAGTGAGTCTTTTGAGTCACAATCACCCCAATTGCGCAAAAAATGCGAATCACACGAATCAAAGGGGATTCACAAAGCGATTCGCGTGTGGCATAGATAGGTTAGACGCCCAAAAAGAGGCGCAAATTGAGGCATTTCATGCAGGCACCAAAATACAAGCCGAAAACAGGCGTATTGGCGTTTACCTCCCTATGTATACTCATGGGGGGGTATTTCGTTTTTGCTGCTGTTCAAGGTGATTTTGGGCTTTTCAATCGCATTCAGATCGAAGCAAACATCCATGACCTCAAACAAGAGCTGGCTCTTTTGGACACCGAAATGCGCCAAAAAGAAAACCTCACAAAGCGGCTTTCTGATGACTATCTCGATATTGATCTCTTGGATGAAGTCACACGGTCGCGCTTGGGGTACCTTCGCGCCGATGAAATCGTCATCAACTGATCTGTCACCTTATTTTGGCACCTTTTCTTTGCAAATGGCGTTGCCGCCTTCGGTAGAAAAGCCTCGCTTTTTGTTCGAATATCGTCTAAAACGGATATAGTTTAACGTTAAACTATAGAGTTTTTTAGGAGGTTCCCCAAAATGGCCGCAAAGAAAAAGCCTGCAAAATCCAACAGTTCCGGTGAGGAACTCTTAGAGTTTTACCGCGAAATGCTTCTTATTCGACGATTCGAAGAAAAGGCGGGTCAGCTTTACGGCATGGGTCTCATCGGGGGGTTCTGTCACCTTTATATCGGCCAAGAAGCCGTTGTTGTTGGCTTGGAGGCCGCAACCAAAGAAGGCGACAAGCGCATCACATCATACCGCGATCACGGGCATATGCTTGCATGTGGCATGGATCCCAAAGGTGTCATGGCCGAACTCACAGGACGCGAAGGCGGCTATTCCAAAGGGAAAGGCGGCTCCATGCACATGTTTTCCAAGGAAAAACATTTCTATGGCGGTCATGGAATTGTTGGCGCGCAGGTGCCGTTGGGCGCGGGGCTCGCCTTTGCGGACAAATATAACGGCACGGACAATGTGAGCTTTGCCTATTTCGGCGATGGCGCTGCCAATCAAGGACAAGTTTACGAAACCTTCAACATGGCGTCCCTTTGGAAGCTTCCGGTGATTTTTGTCATCGAAAATAACCACTACGCGATGGGAACATCGCTTGAACGCGCGTCCTCAACAGAAGAACTTTACACGCGCGGCCAAGCCTTTGGCATTCCAGGCGAAGCCGTCGATGGTATGGATGTACTGGCCGTCAAAGCCGCCTCTGAAAAAGCCGTCGCCCATTGCCGCGCAGGCAATGGACCTTACATTTTGGAAATGAAAACATACCGTTACCGCGGTCACTCCATGTCAGATCCCGCAAAATACCGCACCCGTGATGAGGTGCAAAAGATCCGCGAAGAACGCGATGCAATCGAACATGTGCGCGATCTTTTGTTGCAAGGCAAACATGCAACCGAAGAGGATCTAAAGGCGATCGACAAAGACATCAAAGCCATCGTCAATGAGGCGGCAGAGTACTCAAAAGAGAGCCCCGAGCCACATGTCGATGAGCTCTACACAGATATTTACGCAGCAGAATAAGGGGATACGAATATGGCCACTGAAATCCTAATGCCCGCGCTTTCCCCAACAATGGAAGAAGGCACACTCGCCAAATGGCTCGTGAAAGAGGGCGATACCGTCCAATCTGGCGATCTATTGGCGGAAATTGAAACCGACAAAGCCACAATGGAATTCGAAGCCGTTGATGATGGTATCGTCGGCAAAATCCTTGTCGCAGAAGGCACCGCAAATGTTGCCGTCAACACCGCCATCGCCGTATTGGTTGAAGACGGCGAAGACGTGAACGCGGCCCCTGCCCCAACGGCCGCGCCCGTAGCGGAAGTCGCCGCCCCCGCGCCTGAAGCGCCCATTTCCGCCGCTCCTGCGGTGGTTATTCCGGCAGAATCTGACATCCCTGAGGGTACGACATTCACCTCCACCACCGTACGCGAGGCTCTTCGCGATGCCATGGCCGAAGAAATGCGCCGCGATGACGCTGTCTATTTGATGGGCGAAGAGGTCGCGCAATACCAAGGCGCCTATAAGGTATCCCAAGGCTTGCTTGATGAATTTGGCGAACGCCGCGTGATTGACACGCCGATCACCGAACATGGATTTGCCGGCATCGCAACAGGCTCAGCCTTTGCTGGTTTGCGCCCGATTGTCGAATTCATGACGTTTAACTTCGCCATGCAAGCCATCGACCACATCATCAACTCAGCCGCAAAGACGCTCTATATGTCTGGCGGGCAAATGGGGGCACCGATGGTGTTTCGCGGCGCCTCTGGTGCGGCGGCCCGCGTTGGGGCGCAACACAGCCAAGATTACGCATCTTGGTATTCACAGATCCCAGGCCTGAAAGTCGTGCAGCCCTATTCCGCGGCAGACGCAAAAGGCTTACTTAAATCTGCAATCCGTGATCCAAACCCTGTGGTGTTTTTGGAAAATGAAATCCTTTATGGTCGTTCATTTGATGTGCCTGACATTGAGGATTACACCGTGCCTATCGGCAAAGCCAAAATTTGGCGCGAAGGGTCCGATGTGACGATCGTTAGCTTTGGGATTGGGATGCAATATGCGCTTGAGGCGGCGGATAAGCTCGCCGAAGAGGGCATCATGGCTGAGGTCATTGACCTTCGAACAATCCGCCCGATGGATACGGAAACCGTTGTGAAATCTGTCATGAAAACAAATCGTTGCGTCACAGTCGAAGAAGGCTTTCCAGTCTGCTCCATCGGTGGTCATATCTCTGCAACCTTGATGCAAGAGGCCTTTGACT
>JBMYYE010000045.1:0-18505 GCA_049609065.1 Halocynthiibacter sp. | reverse complement strand
GCAGGGGCGCCATATCGGGTCCATAGCGAAGGGTTCGCGGGCGCACAGGGATCAAAGGAGGCCCGCGTTCCCGTTGGGGTGTCGCGCAAGGGATCGGGGTAGTGCGCCATGATAATCTGTTCGGGTTTGATTTTTAGGCTTTGTTCAAGAACAGCGAGCGTAAATTTGAGTTTCTTTTGAATGCCCCCTTTGTTCGCGCGCCCAAGGGTTAGCGTGCCCGCATCATATGGTTTCTTTTTGCAGTGTTTATAGGGGGCCTTATGTCTGGTCTTGGAATACTGATTGTTGGGGGATGGGCAAATATCAGGGAGTAGAATTTTGGCGGTATCTGGGATGGCAAAGGTCACGGGTACAAGGAAATAGCGCAAGATGTCGGCAAACCCGATGTCATTGCCCCCAATGGATAGAAACACCAGATCAGGGCTGCGCAAGGCGCCGCGGCAGCTGGCATTTCGGGTGCTGGCTGCCTGGTTTTTACGCAAAAATTGTTCGAGAGGATAGCGGTCGGTGATCATAGTTTCGAAAGGGTGTTCGCGGACTGTCCCAAGACAGAGTTCACGCGTGGCGAGATCAATTTGGCTATGGGCGTTTTTTCCATCAAAGGTTGTGGGGTCTTCTTGGCGGGTGAGAAGGCCGTCAAATACCTCCGCGCCAGAGCAGGCATAATGGAGAAATGAGACAAAGAGATGGGGATCTTGGGAAGCAATCGAAAGCGCGCTTAGACTTTGATAACTAAAAAAGCT
This sequence comes from Halocynthiibacter sp., assembly GCA_049609065.1. GTDB lineage: Bacteria > Pseudomonadota > Alphaproteobacteria > Rhodobacterales > Rhodobacteraceae > JBMYYE01. The sequence continues at coordinate 17,762 of JBMYYE010000045.1, read as the reverse complement.
GCGGTGGCAGCGATTGTCGAGCCATTGACTTCCACGTTCAAGGAACCGTGTCCGAAGAAGCCAATCCGTGCTGCCTTCTTGGATATTATAGGTTTTGTCATCAAGAGCTATTTTTTTCCCGAGCTGCCCATCGGCGTTTACCGGGCGGCGATCAACCGTAATAGGGGTATTGCCTTTTTGTGTGGCCCATTTTGCGGGAATGTCTGGATTGCCTTCGCCAGATCCATAGCTGTCCCCCATGGCCACGATCACCATGTGACGGGGCTTCACAAAGCGTACAATATCTGCACCCCCATCAACGCGAACGGCGACCCAAATGCCTTTTAAGGGAATGCGCGTTTTGAGCGCATGCTCACACGGTACGGTTTGCGTGTTCTTTGGGCCAATGTCCCAAGCACAAGCCGCGTTTTTGGCAGCTGTCAGCGTAAATTCAACACCAATGGTCGTGCCATCGGCATCCTCATTTTTGATGTATTTTAGAATGCTGTTTTGATGGCGTTCTTTATCGGCATTCCAATGGCCTGCTTTGGTGACGATGCCGCCTGCATAAGGCGAAATAAAATCGCTACCGTCACGCAACCAGAGCCGTTCATGCCACATGCGTGTGCTTTCTTGTGTGCCTGTGGCATCAGGGATCATTTTGTAGCGCTCAAACGTGGCGTCGCCGCCATGGGCTTCGAACGGGGAAAAGCGGTTGGTGATGGTCCATTCAATGTCATCAGCGGTTAGGGCCTGCGCCGCGGTGAGGGACGCGACGCCAAAATTGAAAGTGAACATCACAGCAAGTATATGCGCTAGGAGTTGTTTCATGGTCGATCCTTTTCCTCTTTGTCCCAAAATAACACAGAAAGGGCCTATTTAGGCAAAAAAAACCAAATCTCCTTTGAAAGCCATGACACCGATGGGCGGAGTGCTTGAAACCAATACCAAACCGCCTTATGGGAAAGGGAACACCAGTTGGAGCACACCCATGAACCTTTTCGCCGATATTCGCACTCTTGTGATTGATAGTTTGGATGCCCTTGTGGCAGAGGCAGTTTTGCCTGCGGATCTTGATATGAAAAACGTCACCGTGGAACCGCCACGGGATGCGGCACATGGGGATATGGCGACAAATGCGGCGATGGTTTTGGCAAAGCCTGCCAAAATGAACCCGCGTATGATTGCGGAGGCTCTGGCCGCGAAATTGCAAGAAGACGCGCGTATCACGACGGCCGACGTCGCAGGCCCGGGATTTTTGAACCTGCGGTTGGCGGCCTCAAGCTGGCACGGGGTGATCAAATCGGTGCTTGAACAGGGCACGGATTTTGGCCGCTCCAACATGGGGGGCGGGGCATCCGTCAATGTCGAATATGTTTCGGCAAATCCAACGGGCCCTTTGCATGTGGGCCATACCCGCGGTGCGGTTTTTGGGGATGCTTTGGCCTCCCTTTTGGATTTCTCTGGCCACAAAGTGACCCGCGAATACTACATCAATGATGGCGGGGCGCAGGTGGATGTCTTGGCGCGCTCAAGCTATCTGCGGTATCTCGAAGCAAACGGCCAAGATGTTGCATTTGAAGATGGCACCTATCCTGGTGATTATTTGATCCCAGTTGGGCAGGCCCTGAAGGAAAAATACGGGGACAGCCTTGTTGGGAAACCAGAAGAGGTGTGGCTTGCGGATATCCGTGAGTTTGCGACCGCGGAAATGATGGATCTTATCCGTGCGGATCTCAAAGCCTTAGGCGTTGAAATGGATGTGTTCTATTCTGAAAAATCCCTGTATGGCACGGGCCAGATCGAAGCGGCGCTCACATCACTTGAAAATAAAGGCCTGATCTATGAAGGCGTGCTTGAGCCACCAAAAGGTAAGAAACCTGATGATTGGGAACCGCGCGAACAGACGCTTTTCAAATCCACGGAACACGGGGATGATGTGGATCGCCCTGTGAAAAAATCGGATGGGGCCTGGACATATTTTGCACCTGACATTGCCTATCACTATGACAAAGTAAGCCGCGGGTTTGATCAACTGATCGATATTTTTGGGGCGGATCACGGGGGCTATGTCAAACGGATGAAAGCGGCTGTTTCTGCGCTCTCAGATGGCAAGGTGCCGCTTGATGTGAAGCTCACGCAACTTGTTAAGCTTTATAAAAATGGCGAACCTTTCAAGATGTCCAAACGCGCGGGTACCTTTGTGACGCTTCGCGATGTTGTGGATCAAGTGGGCGCAGATGTGACGCGGTTTCATATGCTCACACGGAAAAACGACGCGCCTTTGGATTTTGACTTTGCGAAAGTCACAGAGCAATCCAAAGACAATCCCGTGTTTTATGTGCAATATGCCCATGCGCGGATGTGTTCAATTGTGAAGAAAGCCCAAGAAGCGGGCGTTGACGTGTCCGATGCGGCACTGATCAATGCGGATTTGACGGCGGTGTCACATGAGGCAGAGCTGGCTTTGGCTGCCAAAATCGCGGAATGGCCGCGTTTGATTGAAATCGCGGCGCGGACAAATGAACCACACCGTATTGCGTTTTATCTCTATGATTTGGCGGCTGAATTTCACGGCCTTTACCATATGGGCAAAAGCGACAACAGCTTGCGCAGCTTGCAAGAGGGCGATTTGGCAACATCACAGGCAAAAATTGCGCTCGCGCGTGCCATGGGCGTTGTAATTTCTGCGGGTCTTGCTATTCTAGGCGTCAAACCCGTAGAGGAAATGCGCTAACGCAAATGATTGGCCAGCCTCCGCGAGCGAGCAAATAACGCCCCAAAGGCGTCATAAACGAGGCGAAACCAATGACTGAGATCGACGGTCGGATGATGTCCAATTATGGGGCGTCACATCACGCACAGGCACAGACAGGCATGACTTCTTCTATGGATAAGCAAAAATTGACCGCCTATGCAGGGGCAGGGGCCGCGCTTTTACTAACGGCGGCCATTGTCGTTTGGGGCGTGAAACTCGTGTCTCGGGATGTGTCAGGCGTTCCTGTGGTGCAAGCACTTGAAGGCCCGATGCGGGTTCAACCCGATAATCCTGGCGGGGATGTGATGCGCCACCAGGGTCTTGCCGTGAACGAAATCCAATCTAATGGGGCTGCTGCCCCAGTCCCTGAGCAAGTGATGCTTGCCCCAGAAACCGTTGATGTGATTGATGGGGACGCGCCAACACGCTTGGGCGATATTCGCCCCGTGAAGCGCCCTGAAACTGTAACCGCAAACGCCGCGCCACAAATCACGGACCCGTCTGACGCAAAAACGGATGCAGAAGTGGTGCAAGCCCCCGATGCGTTGGGGGAAAATGATCTCTTGGCTCTCGTTGATAGCTTAACCCAAGGCGCAACCAAGCTTGAGGCTGTGGCCCCATCCAGGGCAGGATCGGAAATTGCTCCGATCCCCGTATCCGTGCCGGCCGAACCTCTTGTGGAAACTGAAACCGCGGGCTCTGCGCCAGGGCAATCTTTACGTCCACGCCGTCGCCCTACGGGGATTAAAGTCGCAAGCCTAAACACAGATGCAGCGGTGCTGGCGGCGTTGTCCTCTATTGACGTGGCGCCTGAAAGCGTGGCCAAAGGCACACGTTTGGTGCAGCTTGGCGCCTTCGCAAGCGCTGAGATTGCTCAGAAAGAATGGACGCGCATTTCAGGAAAATATAATGCGTATTTTGATAGCAAAAAACGCGTCATTCAAAAAGCGTCCACCAATGGCGGTGTCTTTTATCGACTGCGTGTTTTGGGCTTTTCTGATCGGGCAGCGGCCGAACGGTTTTGCACCGAACTGTCCTCAAGTGGGCAAGCATGCATTCCGGTCGTTGCGCGCTAAATGTCTAATACAGCAGCAATTTTTGGCTGTGAAGGTCTAACCCTCTCCCCCAAAGAAGCCGCGTTTTTTCGGGCTGTGGACCCTGCGGGCTTTATCCTATTTGGCCGCAATATTGAAACACCCACGCAACTTTTGGCTTTGACGACAAGCTTGCGGGATGCCGTGGGTTGGAATGCCCCGATTTTGATCGACCAAGAAGGCGGACGGGTGGAACGTATGAGCGCCCCGCATTGGCGCATCTGGCAGCCGATGTTGGACGAAATGCAGCGCGCTGGCGTACAGGCGGGACGTATCGCATATCTTCGAAACCGTATCATTGCACATGATTTGCAAGCGGTGGGGATCGATGTGAATTGCGCCCCATGCGCCGACATCGCCCATGACGACACCCATGCGGTTTTACGCAACCGGTGTTGTGGGTTTGATGCCAAAACCGTGATTGAAAATGCCCGTCAAGTGGCGCGCGGCTTGTTGGATGGTGGGGTTCTCCCTGTTTTAAAACATATTCCGGGCCATGGGCGTGCAACGCTTGATAGCCATAAGGATCTCCCTCATGTTGGGGCGGATTTTGACACTTTACAGGAAACGGATTTTGCGGTTTTTCGGGCGCTGAATGACTGCCCGATGGGGATGAGTGCCCATATCGTATTTGATGCGATCGATCCGAATGCACCTGCCACAACCAGCGCCAAAATGATGGGTGTTATCCGCACGGAAATCGGGTTCGAAGGCCTGTTGATGAGCGACGATATTTCCATGGAAGCTTTGAATGGCACGATTGAAATCCGCGCCCAAGCGGCGCTTCGGGCGGGGTGTGATGTGGTGTTGCATTGCAATGGCACATTGACCGAGATGGAAAAAATCGCGCAAAATTGCCCAAAACTGTCTGAAATCTCTAAAAAGCGGTTGAATTTGGCCTTAGATCAACGGATTTCCCCTAGTGAGACATCGCGAGAGGCCCTAGAGTTTGAGTTAGAACGCTTAACAACACACTAGGTCCCATGTCAGATGTGATCCCGCTTCAATATCAGGCGCAAGACGCGTCCCCCCAGTCGGTCGAAGATCGTTTGGCCGAAGAGGCATTGATTGTCGATGTGGACGGCTTTGAGGGGCCGCTTGATTTGTTGCTGATGCTGTCGCGGACACAAAAGGTGGATTTGCGCCAAATTTCGATCCTTGATCTGGCGGTGCAATATCTGGGTTTTGTCGAGCGTGCGAAAAAGCTTCGGATTGAACTTGCGGCGGATTATCTGGTGATGGCGGCGTGGCTCGCATTTTTAAAATCACGTCTGTTGTTGCCACCTGATCCATCCGAAGAAGGCCCATCAGGTGAAGAGCTCGCGGCGCATTTGGCGTTTCAGCTGGAACGTCTGGAAGCCATGCGAAAATCGGCGGCTCGGCTTATGGCGAGGGATCAAAAGCACCGTGACTTTTTCCCGCGTGGGGCACCTGAAACGGTGGTCCGGTCGCGGCGCACGACATTTCAGGCCACACTTTTGGATGTGATGCAAGCCTATGCCCGCATCCGCACCAAAGATGAGTTCCGCCCCTTTGTATTTGACCGCGAAAGCGTCTTTACCATGGAAGAAGCCTTGGAACGCATGCGCGGGTTGATCGGCTATGCCAAAAGCTGGACCAGTTTAGAAACTTATTTGCCAGATGGCTGGGATGCCGATCCCAAGAGACGGCGCTCAGCCACGGCGGCAAATTTTGCCGCGAGCCTCGAGCTCGCCAAAGGCGGTAAGATCGAACTGCGCCAAGAAAAAACATTCGCCCCAATTGAAATACGGAGCAAAATAGAATGACCGATCACACGGACATGGATGAAAATGAACCTATAGAAGAGCGCTCAGAAAGCCTTTTTGCAGGTCCGCCAATGGCGGAGCAAGAACGCATGGTCGAAGCCATCTTATTTGCGTCTGCGGACCCAGTGCGGTTAAAGGATTTTGTTGATCGGATGCCTCAGGGCTGTGATGTGAATGAGGCCATTCTTCATGTGCAAAAGCGCTATGATGGTCGAGGGGTGCAAGTGGTGAAAGCCGGAGATGCCTATGCGCTGCGTACGGCCTCGGACATGGCGTTCTTGATGCAACGTGAAACGGTGGAAACCCGCAAACTGTCACGTGCTGCGATTGAGACGCTGGCCATTATCGCCTATCATCAACCTGTGACGCGCGCTGAGATCGAAGAAATTCGTGGGGTCTCCGTATCACGTGGCACGATTGATTTGTTGCTGGATCAAGAGTGGATTAAATTTGGGCGCCGCAAACAAACGCCTGGACGACCTGTTACTTTTGTGGTGACAACGGAATTTATGGATCACTTTGGCCTTGAAACTGCGCGTGATCTTCCGGGAATGAAAGAATTGCGCCAAGCGGGGCTTTTGGACAATCGTCCACCACCTGGTGCGGACGTTGCGTTAGACGATGACAGCCAAAGTGCCCTTTTTGAAGACGACTAGGCAGGAGAAAAATGATGAACAGAATAATTCAGATGGCAATGCGTATCGTTATTGCAAAGCTCATGCATAGCGGCACAAATTGGGCGATTGGTGCATTTGCCAACCGCAAAAAAGCAAAACGTGAAGCCGAAGGCATACCTATGACGCAAGAGGAACAGGTGGAATTGGCACGCTCTTCAAAAGAAAGCGAAAAGCGCATGAAGGATGCGATGCGTATGACGCGGCGTATAAAGCGGTTCTAAGACGCGCGTGTTTCCGCCAGCCGCTTGGTACGGCGGCGGGTCACGATCGCTTCACCTGCGCCCAATAGGATAAGCAAAGCGGAAAAATAGGCATTTCCGGCCATGCCAAAACGTTCAAAGAGCGGCGCATAGACAAATGTGGCCCCAAATACGCAAAGATACATCATTGTTGAATTGAGCCCCATGATCGCGCCGCGCTGGCTTGGATCTAGGTGGGTGAGGCGGCTCACAGTCATGTTGAGCCCCAGATGTTGAAAAATGCCCCAGATGAAAAAGTACCCTGCAATCATCCAGTAGGTGTCAACGACCTGTGCGAAAAGGATATAGAGCAGGCCAAGGCTCAAGAAGCTGTAAATCAGACCCCGTCGCAAGCCGATCCGATCGACAATGGGATCCAAAATCGTCGAAAGCCCAAAGCCGACACCATAAAGAAGGGTAAACAACCCCGCATCTTTTACAGGGCGCAGCAACACATCTTCGAGATGCGCACCGATATAATTGTATATCCCATAAAACCCCAAGCCGAGCATGGTGACTGAAAAAAGTCCGCCGCGTACACCTGGTACGTTAAGGGCTGTGAACGGACTTGTGCGGGTCGTGCTGCGTGCAATATCTGGAATATTGGCGCGGTTTAGGCCAAGCCAACACAAGGCGGTGGCCAGCACCAGCAGCAGATAAATCATGCGCCAGCCAAAATAATGCGCAATATAAGCTGAGACGGAGACCCCCGCGATCATCGATACCATCCAGCCTGAGAGAACAAAACCGACGACTTGGGCTTCTTTGCCTTTGGGCGCGACATGGGCCGCCAATCCATAGAGCGCAGGGATGGCAACACCTGCACTAAGGCCGGCGATGCTTTGACTGAGTGTCAAAATAAGAAGAGATGGCGCAAGCCCAGAACTGATGAGGGTCACAATCAACACAAGCATGGCGCGTGAAATGGCCCGATCCGCGCCAATGCGATCCGAAATAGGCGCAAGCAAAAGTGCGGAAATAGCCACACCAACCCCAAACGCAGACACAGCATAAAGCACTGTTTTATAGTCGCTTCCGCCTAAATCACGTGCAACCGTTGCCGCGATTGGGGACAAAAGCAAACTGTTGACCCCCACAACCCCAACGCAGGCCATGAGCAAAAGAGTGATGCGATTTGGCATGGTGAAATCTAGGACGTCGGGGGCTTAAAATGCTTGGAAAGCTTTAAGCCTTGGCCTTGGTAATTTGATTTCAGGTCTGCCCCATAAAGAAGGTCAGGCACCTCAGACATCTTTTCATAGACGAGACGCCCGACAATTTGCCCATGTTCAAGCACAAACGGGCTTTCGTGACAGCGCACTTCCAGCACACCGCGCGATCCTGCACCCCCTGCGGCGTCATGGCCAAAGCCCGGATCAAAGAACCCTGCATAATGCACGCGAAATTCACCAACCATAGCAAGGTATGGCGCCATCTCGGCGGCGCAATCGGGGGGGATATGCACGGCTTCTCGGCTCACAAGGATGTAAAACGCGCCCGGATCCAAAATAATGCGCCCGTCGGAGCTGTGGATGGGTTCCCAATATTCTTGGGGATCATAATGACCAATATTATCGAGATCGATTACGCCTGTATGGGGTTTTGCCCGAAACCCAACCAATGTGCCGCCGTCTTGGGGTTTAAGGTCGACGGAAAATCCAAGCCCGCCATCAATATGCGCATCCCCATCGACAAGCCGATCTTTGGCATGGCGCGCCATGAGGTCTGCATCAGAAATAAGCGCCTGACCTTGGCGAAAACGGATTTGATTGAGCCGCATGCCAGGGCGGGCCAAAACCGAAAAACTACGGGGGCAAATTTCCGCATAAAGCGGCCCATTATACCCGGCAGGGATCCGATCAAATTCGGTGCCGCCATCGGTGATGGTGCGGGTCAAAAGGTCCAATCGCCCCGTGGATGATTTGGCATTCGCCACCGCCGAAATGTCAGTAGGAAGCGCAAGATGTTCCATCAAAGGCACCACATAGACGCAGCCCTTTTCCAAAACCGCCCCATTGGTGAGGTCGATCCGGTGCATTTCAAATTCATGAAGGCGGTCTTTGACGGCTTTGCCGCTCCCCGTAAGGAATGACGCACGTACACGGTAAGCAACTGTTCCCAAACGCAAATCGATAGATGCGGGTTGGATTTGGGCCTCGATAATATCAGGAGTTGCGCCAATTTCACCATTGGCGATCATGTCTTTGAGCGTTTGACTGGCCAATACACCTGTTGTCATGCGAACCTCCCTGATTGCATCATGCTAATTTGCAAAAACCGCCCAACACAGTGACTGTGTGGGCGGTTATTGAAACTCTGGTCGGGCTAGCAGGACTTGAACCTGCGACCTTCCGTCCCCCAGACGGACGCGCTACCAGGCTGCGCCATAGCCCGAATTGCCACCTTACATAGCGATTTTTTACAGTAGGGCAAGCGCGAAATGAGGCTTGGTTCAAACAGCGGTGCAAATGCTTATCCCGCAAGCTTTTTGCTCAACTCCCGAAGTGCGGAAATCGCAGTTTCGCGCGCCTGAGCTGGACATTTTTCAAATGTTGGTCGCTGTGCCTTGAGCCTGTCTAGGGCTGAATTAATTGGTGTAACATCTGCATCATCCGCCGGATCAGGCGGCGTCATGACAATTGCCGGGCGCTTGTTTTGCAAAGGGGTATCTTCGGCGGGCGGGTCGGTTTCAATCGGCTCCGCGGCGATGTCTGTGCTATCTTCTGGAGCCTTTGCCACTGGGGCTGGCTCAACGGGCGTTTCGTCTATGGCGACGGGCTCCTCAAGAGGTTCTGGCTCTTGTGGCGCAGGCGCGGTTTCTTGTAGGGGCGGCGTTGTGGGCGCGGGATCCTCACTTGGGGCTGCTGGCGCTGTAATCTCGTCCGTTGCAGCCTCTTCTGGTGCGAGGGGCTGATCAGAAGGAGCGGTGGGAGGTTTCAGTGATACAATCTCGGCTGATTTTTGAGGAGGAAGATCCTCAGGCTCGGCTTCGATGAATGGAGCTTCAGGCGCATGTTCGGCGGCGCCTGTATCGGCCACTTCAACTGCGGGCGTAGGCGCATCCACTCGTTTTTCCTCAGCTGTGCTTTGGGCTTTTGGCGTGGCTTCCCCTGTCAGTGAGAGAGGCGATAGGCCGGCCACATGATCATTGCCTTCTGAGGCAAGGATATCTTGCACAGCTTTGATTGTTAGGCCTTTTTCATGAAGAAGGTGCTTGATGCCCCCTAAAAGAAGCATGTCTTCGGGGCGGTAGAACCGCCGTCCACCTCCGCGTTTAATCGGGCTTATTTCTTTAAATCGTGCTTCCCAAAAGCGCAAAACATGCGCGGGCGTGTCGAGCCATTCAGCTACTTCAGAGATGGTTCGAAAGGCATCTGCCGATTTCGACATTTATGGCTCCAAAAAAGGTTATTTATTGCCAGTTGCAACGCGGTCTTTCATGACCTGCGAGGGGCGAAAAGACAAGACGCGGCGTGGGGAAATCGTGGCTTCTTCGCCTGTTTTCGGATTGCGGCCAACGCGTGCAGCTTTGTCGCGCAATGAAAATGTGCCAAAGGATGAGATTTTGACGGTTTCACCAGAGACAAGGGCGTCGGATACATGATCCAAAACACTTTCGACCAAATCGGCAGATTCCGTTCGTGAAAGACCCACTTCGTTAAAAACGGCTTCACATAGATCCAATCGTGTTAATGTTTTTTCGCTCATCTTTTCCTCCGCAATGATTGGAAGGATGATAGAGGCAAGACTTTTTACGAGTCAATGAATTCAACGACCTGAATAGGCGAATTTGGTGGAAAATAGCGTTTTTTTTAAGAATTTTCGTGGGTTACCAGCGTAAAACCACAGCACCCCATGCCAAACCGCCGCCGATGGCTTCAGTCACGATGAGATCACCTTCTTTGATTTGCCCCCGTTTTTTGCCCACAGAGAGCGCCAATGGAATGGATGCAGCGGATGTATTTCCGTGCTCATGAACGGTGACAACAACATTGTCCATCGAAAGCCCCATCTTCTTGGCTGTGCCTTGAATGATGCGGATATTTGCCTGATGTGGCACAATCCAGTCGACGTCTTCATGGGTGAGATCAGCTTTGTCGAGCGCGGCATTTGCAGTTTTTGCGAGCTTCTCAACAGCGTGACGGAAAACTTCTTTGCCTTCCATACGAAGATAGCCTGTTTTCCCGGTCGACACGCCACCATCCACATAAAGAATATCGCGGTGACGGCCATCGGAATTCAGATCAGCGGATAAAATACCGCGATCTTGTGCGCTGCCTGCGCCGCCTTGGGCCTCAAGGACAAGCGCCCCTGCGCCATCGCCAAAAAGAACGGAGGTCGTGCGATCTTCCCAATCCATAATGCGCGAAAATGTTTCAGCACCAATCACCAAAACGCGTTTTACTTGGCCAGAGGCGATTAAAGCGTTGGCATTGTTAAGGGCAAAAACAAATCCCGCACAGACCGCTTGGATATCAAAGGCAAAACCTTGAGTCATGCCAAGTTTATGTTGAATAACCGTGGCTGCAGACGGAAAGGTGTTGTCGGGTGTGGATGTGGCGACAACGATGGCGTCGATATCATCTGGCGCCAATCCTGCATCGGTGAGCGCATTTTGCGCGGCTTTGGTTCCAAGGTCCGATGTCAATTCACCTTCAGCGGCAAAATGGCGTTGATGAATGCCCGAGCGTGACCGAATCCATTCATCGGATGTGTCGATTTTCTCGGCAAATTCGCTATTTGGAACAACGCGTTCTGGAAGATAATGGCCTACGCCTTTGACGACTGCTCGGATTGTCATGTTGTTACCCCAGTATTGTGCGCGCCTTTAGGCGTCTGTTTTGGCATCTTGCCGTGCGGCTTCTACGGATGCAACCCGTGCGGCAAGTTTTTCGTCAAAGCGGTTCTCAGCCAAAGTAAAGGCAAGCTTAATCGCAGTCGATGTCCCGAGCGCATCAGAGGACCCATGGGATTTCACAACGGTTCCGTTGAGACCAAGAAAAACACCACCATTGTGGCGGCGCGGATCCATACGCTTTTTTAAGCGCTTAAGCGAGGATAGCACAAAAAGCGCACCCAAGCGAGACAAGAGGCTATGCTTGAAGGCTTCGCGCATATATTCCGCCAACTGCATTGCTGTGCCTTCGCCGGTTTTCAGCGCAATATTGCCGGTGAAGCCATCGGTGACGATGACATCCACCTTTGAAGACGCGAAATCATTGCCTTCGACAAAACCGATATAGTTGATATCGGCATGGTCGGCTTCTTGATTGATCAGCTCATGGGCCTCTTTTAGCTCAGAGTGCCCTTTGGTGTCTTCGCTTCCGACATTTAAAAGCCCAACGCGCGGGCGTCTTAGCCCAAGCCCGTTACGTGCATAAGACGCGCCCATCAGCGCATATTGCATAAGGTCCTCAGCATCGGCGCGCACATCTGCCCCCACATCAAGGAGCACATTTGACCCTTGAGGATTGCGAGAGGGCCAGAGACAGGAAATCGCAGGGCGCTTAATGCCCGGAAGTTTGCGCAGGCGGATCATCGACATGGCCATCAAGGCGCCGGTGTTGCCACATGACACGGCGGCTTTGGCTTCGCCATTGCGCACGGCTTCGATGGTGGACCACATGGATGTGTTTTTGCCGGACCGCAAAACTTGGCTCGGCTTATCATCCATACGCACCACGTCTTCTGTTCCACGAATTTCACAGCGATCTGTGATTCGGGCTTTTTTGACGTATTTTTTGAGCTTCTTTTCGTCGCCGTGTAAAATGAAAGCAATGCGATCATTTTTGCGCGCCGAACGCGCGACAGCTTCGATCACCGCTTTCGGGCCGAGATCACCACCCATGGCATCCACGGAAATGACGATAGGATCAACGGAAGAAAGCCCCGTATCGGTCACAGTCTCCGCCGCGTTTGCGGGGGAAATCGGGTCCGTTACAGGGCTATCTTTGCCATTGCTGGTCATCTGATCAACGCGCCTTATGCGGCGTCTTCGTCGTCCAGATCAACTTCATCAGCGAGAGCTACTACTTCGCGATCAGCGTAGTGGCCACAAGCACCACAAACGTGGTGTGGGCGCTTTAGTTCGCCGCAATTTGGGCATTCTGCTGGGTTTGCAGCAACCAATGCATCATGCGAACGTCGTTGGCCACGACGGGAACGTGTGATCTTACTCTTAGGGACAGCCATGTCACAACCTCGGGTTTAGGGGGGCAGGTGCCCCAAGTTTTCGGATGCTTTCAGGATGAAAGCGAAATGAGTCTTGAGGCCTTTTACGCGCAAGGCGGGAACCTATCAACCCAAGTTTATTCAGAGCGGCGATATATAGACGGGTTTTTGCGTTTCGCAAGGGTTTTTACGCGGTATTTTAAATAATATTCGCGAATATCCCTCGTGGCGCGGGCACATGCAATGTGACCCACGTGTTATTTATCATCATTATCCTTGGTTTTATTGCCTTCAAGCTGCTCTTTTAGGGCGGAGAGACCTGCAAAAGGTCGTGTATCTTCGTCGCGCATGGCGGCTTTGCCAGGCTCTGTGAAAACGGCGGTTTTGATTTCGGCGTCCTCTTTGCGCGGGTAAATTGGCACGTTCAGCACGAGCGTTTCAAGCATCAAAGATTCGAGGTTGATTTCCGTCCCCAATGGATCGCGGTTTTCATCCTCTGACATTTCCACTTCTTCTTCATCATCGTCAATGTTGAAGCTCATCCCTTTGATAAATTCCCGGTGCATGTCTTTGTCGAGCCGTGTGAGCACAGGTTCAAGCGTGACGCTACAAGGTTGAATAACGCTTGCGCCAATTTTCCCACGCACGCGCCAATCATTTTTACCCATCGCGGTTATGGTGCCTTCAAATCGGAGTTTTCTGATCTCCAACAGGTCCAAATCCGCGGCGTATTTGCGCAGCAAGACTTCATCGGGCACCAATTCAAAGCGGTTCTGCCCCCCTGATTTCAAATCAGAGACAGGCCGCGTAAGCGCGTTTTTTGCATTTTTTTTCATATCTTCGGGCATCAGGTCGTATCCATTCTTGAACCAAAGGCAAACCTTCTTTATGCCGTTCGTAAGAGAAAGAAAACGGGGTAATGGGACTTTGGACGTGATTTTCCAAAATACGAAGCTTCAAAAGCTGGCAATTGTTGGCGTTTTGTCGATGAGTTTAGGCGCGTGTAGCGCGGTTTACCGCAATCATGGCTATGTGCCTCCCGAAGAAGACCTCGAATTGGTCACCGTTGGTGTTGATACGCGCGATAGCATCGAAGATGTGCTTGGCGTGCCAAGCGCGGGTGGTGTTTTGTCCGATGGGGATTGGTATTATGTCTCCAGCCGTTGGAAACATTTTGGCTGGCAGAAACCAAAACCGATCGAACGCACTGTTTTGGCCGTGCGCTTTGATGACAAAGGCACCGTGACCAATGTCGAAAAGTTTGGGCTTGAAGATGGCAAAGTTGTCGTGTTGAGCCGCCGCGTCACCGAAAGCAACATCAAAGGCATCAGCCTCATTGGTCAGCTTTTGGGTAATCTCGGCAATTTTGGCGGCTTTGGTGGCGCTGTAGATGCGGATACTGGCGGGTCACGCCAGTAATTCCGCGAAAAGGATTTTCCTTTTTATGGCTTTACGCCGGGGTGTCTTTCTTTGTAAGCGCCACACCGTTCAAACAATAGCGAAGGCCCGTTGGCGCGGGCCCGTCCGCAAACACATGCCCAAGATGTGCGCCGCAATCACTGCAATGCACTTCGGTCCGTTTCATAAAAAATGACCGATCTGTTTTTTCACCAATAGGAGCGTTTTCCATCGGAGCAAAGAAGCTGGGCCATCCGGTCCCACTTTCGAATTTTGTGTCTTGTGCGAAGAGGGCGGCATCACAACATACACAATGAAACGCACCAGGGGTCTTTGAAAAATTGTCGTGGCTGCCGGCGCGTTCCGTTGCATGTTTGCGTGTCACACGGTAGGCAAGATCCGAAAGCTGGGCTTTCCAGTCCGCGTCTGATTTATTAATTTTAAAAGTCCCCATGACAACCCCCCTTGGCATCATATCTTTGTTACGCATGCTCGGTATATAGGGTGTGGTGCAGGACGATCAAGCAATCGTCCGCTGCGGACCAAAAATGAGAAAGGCCGCGATTATGGTTGGATTGACCAAAGGGCGATACCATGTGCGATTTGCACAAACGCGCGAAGACATCCGCGCGGTTCAAGCACTTCGTGGGCGGGCCTTTCGCCTTCAAAAAGGCGAAAATGATGTGATCGATGTGGATCGCTATGATGAATTTTACCAACATATAATGGTCTATGATGCAAAAAGTGGGCATCTAATTTGCACTTTTCGAATATTTCAGCTCTCAAGTGGTGCAGATATTAAATCTTCGTATTCCGCGCAATATTATGAACTGGATACGTTGAAATCATTTAAGGGACCCATGGTGGAAATGGGGCGATTTTGTATCGCGCCTGAGGTCACGGATCCTGATGTGCTCCGTGTGGCGTGGGGGGCGATCACACGGTTTGTTGATCAGTCGGGGATTGAAATGCTCTTTGGATGTTCGTCCTTTCAGGGCATCGATCCGGAGGAATACCGCGATTCATTTGCGCTTTTGAAGGCCAAGCACCAAGCGCCTACGCGTTGGCTCCCGCGGATTAAAGCGCCCAATGTGTTTCGGTTTGGGTCCAAATTGCCTCAAAAACCCGACTTGAAACTGGCCATGTTGAAAATGCCGCCCTTGCTGCGCACCTATCTTATGATGGGGGGCTGGGTGTCCGATCATGCGGTTATTGATCGGGACCTGAATACGCTCCATGTCTTCACAGGTCTTGAAATTCGCGCTATTCCGCCTGCGCGAAAACGGCTTTTGCGGGCGGTTGCGTCCTAAGTCGCTTGACGCCTGCCTGTCAGGAAGGTAGCCCCAGAGCATGGCACGTATACCTCTTTTGCAATTGACCGATATCAGCCTCACTTTTGGGGGCGATCCTGTATTTTCCAACCTCTCCTTGGTGGTGCAACCGGGGGATCGTTTGGCGCTTGTCGGGCGCAACGGCTCAGGTAAATCCACCTTGATGAAGGTGATGGCTGGGCTTGTGGAACCTGACACAGGCGAACGCATCCTGCCTGCGGGCGTGACCACGGGGTATATGGAACAAGATCCCGATCTTTCAGACTATGAAACCTTGGGGGATTTTGCCGCGCGTGATCTGGATCCAGCGGATGCCTATAAAATTGAAATGGCTGCGGATGGGTTGAAATTTGACCCTGCGCGCCCTGTTGCCACGGCCTCTGGTGGGGAACGTCGCCGTGCGGCATTGGCGAAGCTTTTGGCCGAAGCACCTGAGCTTATGCTCTTGGATGAGCCGACAAACCACCTTGATATCGAAGCGATTTCTTGGCTTGAGGATCATTTGAAAACCACCAAAGCAGGCTATGTGTTGATTTCCCACGACCGGGCCTTTTTGCGGGCATTGACGCGGGCAACCCTTTGGGTGGATCGTGGGGCTGTGCGGCGCCAAGAAACCGGATTTGACGGGTTCGAAGCGTGGCGTGATACGATTTGGGCCGAAGAAGATATGCAGCGCCATAAGCTTAATCGCAAAATCAAAGCCGAATCCCGTTGGGCGGTCGAAGGCATTTCGGCGCGCCGCAAACGCAACCAAGGTCGCGTACGTGCGCTTCAAGATTTACGAGCCGAAAAATCAAGCCAAATCAAACGCCAAGGCACGGCGTCTCTCGAATTATCGGCGGCGCCAAAATCCGGCAAAAAAGTCATTGAGGCCACAGAGATCACAAAATCTTTCGGGGACCGCGTGATTTTGCGTCCCTTTGATATCAAAATTAACCGCGGTGATTGTATTGCCTTTGTTGGTCCAAACGGGGCGGGGAAAACCACGCTTTTGAACATGCTGATTGGCCAGATGGAACCAGATTCAGGGGAGGTGAAGCTCGGGACGAAGCTGGAAATCGCGGTCTTTGACCAAAACCGTGCGCAGCTCGATCCTGATATGAACCTTTGGGAAAGCTTGACGGGCGACCCTGATATGCGGGTCTCTGGGCGCGCGGATCAGGTGATGGTGCGCGGTGTTCCGCGCCATGTGGTCGGCTATCTCAAGGATTTCTTGTTTGATGAAGCCCAAGCGCGCGCACCTGTGCGGTCGCTTTCTGGTGGGGAAAAGGCACGGCTATTGCTTGCGAAAATCATGGCGCGCGAAAGCAATCTTTTGGTGCTTGATGAACCGACCAATGATTTAGATGTTGAAACCCTTGATTTACTTCAAGAAATATTGGGCGATTACGACGGCACGGTTTTGCTAGTCAGCCACGACCGCGATTTTCTTGACCGTGTAGCGGCCAGCACTGTGGCCATGGAAGGCGACGGCAACGCGGTTATGTATGCGGGCGGTTGGACGGATTACCAAGAGCAACGTAAAGAAGATGCGAAGCCTGCGAAAGGTGATGTGCCAAAAGCGAAGTCGGTCAAGAAAGCGGATAAAGAGACACAGCCTGCCGAAGGTCTTTCGTTTTCAGAGCGAGATAAGTTAGAAAAGCTGCCTGCTCAGATGGCACGCCTTGAGGCGGAAATTGCGAAGCTGGAAGAATTCCTTATGGATCCTGAGCTTTTCACGTCGGCGCCTGTGAAGTTTCAAAAGGCATCTGAGGGGTTGGCAGAACGCCAACAGGCGCTCGCCGCTGCAGAGGAAGAGTGGCTCCTGCTGGAAGAAAAAGCAGAAGCCACATCATAATGCGCGTTATTGCATGCGAAGTGCGCCGTCGATACGGATGGTTTCCGCATTCAAATAGGGGCTTTCAACAATGAATTTAGCGAGCTTGCCGTATTCGGCTGGCTTGCCAAGGCGTTTTGGGAAGGTCACATCCTTGGCCAAGCCTTCGATGATCTCTTCTCCCAACCCTTCGAGCATTGGCGTCAAGAAAATGCCAGGGGCGATGGTCATGACACGTACACCGATGGATGACAAATCCCGCGCAATCGGGAGCCCCATTCCCGCAACCGCCGCTTTGGAGGCGCCGTAAGCGGACTGGCCTTTTTGGCCGTCAAAGGCCGCGATGGAGGCTGTGTTGATGCACACGCCACGTTCGCCGTCTTCGTTTGGTTCGTTTGAGGCCATTGCATTGGCCGCCAAACGCAAAACGTTAAAGGAACCAACCAAATTGATGTTGATGGTGCGTTGGAAGGTTTCCAAACGGTGTGGCCCGTCGCGGCCTACGGTTTTTT
>JBMYYE010000044.1:0-18515 GCA_049609065.1 Halocynthiibacter sp. | reverse complement strand
CCATAGACCAGCATGTTGGTCTGATAGCCAATTGGGGTTGCGAAACTCGCCGATGCGGCCACCATAACCGCGACAACCAAAGGCCGGGCATCAATGCCAAGGGCGCTCGCCAACCCGATCGCGATGGGGGTCACCACCACAGCCACCGCATTGTTTGATACGAGTTCTGTCAAAATCGAGGTCAAAAGGTAAATCGCCCACACGATCAAAAATGGCGGGAGCCTCCCAAGCAATGGCGCGATGGCCTCAACGATTAAGGCCACGGCCCCTGTTGCTTCCAACGCGGCGCCAATGGCCAACATTGAGAAAATCAACGCCAATAATCGCCCATCGATGAAGGAAAAGGCCTCATCCGCGTCGATACAGCGTGTAAGGAAAATCGCAGCCACAGCCAAAATCGATAGAAAGAAAATCGGTGCCACCCCAAAGGCTGCTAGGCCAACGATACCCAAAAGCGCAAGGATCGCAATTGGCGCATGACCACGGCGAAAGGCACGCGCAGTTGGGTGCGAAACATCCACCATATTCATATCCACAGCCAAACGCTGAATATCCTCAGGCGCGCCCTCAAGCAAAAGCGTGTCCCCGACGCGCACCACCAAGTCATCCAACTGACGGCCAATGTTTTGATTTCGCCGATGCACCGCCAATGTGTAAACACCATAGCGCCGCCGCAACCGCAAAGATCCAAGCGCACGCCCAATCATCCGGCAGCCAGGCGTGATCAACACCTCAACCGTTGATGTTTCAACAGCAGAAAGTTGGTCCACACGCTTGAGGCTTTTGTTGCTTTGTAGCGAGAGCAACTCTGTCATTTCCGTGCGCAACACCACGCGGTCCCCGACCGCAAGCGTCACGTCTTTTAGATTCCGACGCAACGATGTATCACCGCGCACCACATCCACCAAACGCACGCCTTCGCGTTTAAACAGCTGCACTGAGGTGACTTCACGCCCGATGAGGTTGCTTTCTGGCGGAATGGCTGCTTCGGCAAAGAATTTTTTCTTCGATTGATTGCCCAATAACGATGCCATGCTATCACGATCAGGGAGCAATTTTGGCGCGACAAACCGCAGATAAAACATGCCATAGATAACAAGAATAATGCCAAGAGGCGTGACCTCAAAAATGGAAAAGGCATCCATACCATTGGCGCGTGCCACCCCATCCACGAGAAGGTTGGTCGACGTCCCAATCAACGTGAGCGTCCCGCCCAAAATCGCGGCATAGGACAACGGGATTAGCATTTTGGACGCAGACACCCCAATTTTATTGGCGATCTGAACAAAGACAGGGATCATCACAACCACAACGGGCGTGTTGGACACAATCGCAGAGGCGGCCACAACAAATACCATAAGCGCCGCAATCGCGAGATGCGGGTTAGTTTCGGCCTTCTTTTCCGCTTGGATCGTAAACCATTCCAAGGCGCCCGTACGCACCAAAGCGCCCATGACGATAAACATCGCCGCAATCGTCCAAGGCGCAGGGTTCGACAACACCGATAGCGCATCTTCATATGGCAACAACCCCAGCCCAAGCAACACGGCCATGCCGCCAATTGCCACCACTTCGGTCGGGTAGCTTTCGCGCAAAAACAACACAAACATGCCTGCGACAACCATCAAACAGATGACGGCCTCAACGGTTGGGGAAAATGTAAAAAAGTCCATAGCTTACCTTGTTCTTCGTTACCCCAAGAATGCAATAGCCACCATGAAAGGGCAATGCGTGATCTTGTAGCGGGGCGAAACGGCGTCTTAGGTTTCGTCTCTGGGCTGGACGAGGAACACCCCAACAAGCACCAAAGAAAGCGCGATCCACAATTCACCAGAATAGCGTTCCCCCAAAAGGACAATCGACCAAATCACACCCGAAATTGTCACGAGATAGGCAACCTGTGAGGCGAAAACCGCCCCCGCCTGCCCGACGAGCCATACATACCCCACATAGATCAGAACGTTGATCATCGAGGCCGCAACCAGCGCATAATCCGCCCGCACATACGGGCCAATGGGCGAAATAAATTCCCCCGTCATGAGGGCCAAAGGCAGGCTCACGGCCGCGCCAAGAAGGCTCGCACCGAGCAGCGCCTCAATCGGACGCAAATCCGCGATCCCCAATTTGGCCACATAGTTTCCCTCCATCGCATAAAATGCAGCAGGCACCATAGCAAGGAGGATGAAGACCAGTTTTGTATCCTCTGCGCTCGATATTTCAGGGGCCATCAATACGACAACGGCCGTGAGCCCCACCAGAAGCCCAATAAAACGGCGCCACGAAAACTGCTCCATTTTAAGAGCCACAGCCATCGGAAAGGCAAACATCGGAACGAGGGAAATCAACACGGCCATCACCCCACCTTGGAGATGCGGGGCCGCAGCATAGGTCGCAATGTTTGGCAACACCGTGCCAAGCGCCGCAAGCGCAAGATAGACCCGCCAGTGACGCAGTTCGATCCGCGGCTTGCCCCCCGCCAAAAGGATAATTCCAGAGAGAAAACCAAAGCTAATCGTCATTTGCCAAAACAAGATCCCAAAGTGGCGATACCCCGTTTCGACAATCATTTTATTGAGGGGAACCGATGTGCCCCAAAACATCCCAAAGACCAAAAGCGCAACGATAAACATCGCTTTTCCGGATTTTAGCTGATCCATTAAGGTGCGCTTTCTTCGAGGCGGCCACCCTGACGGATCATCTTCACACGGGTGGCTTTGCCGGTGCGATCATCGGTTTCCACATAAAGGCCCGATAGGGTTGCTTCGCCTTCTGCGGGCGAAAAGCGGCCTTTGACCATTCCCGTCACAAATCGGCGCAGGGGTTCGGTTTTCTCCATGCCAATCACGGAATTATAATCGCCGCACATGCCTGCATCCGATTGAAACGCCGTACCTGCTGGTAAAATTTGCGCATCCCCCGTTGGCACATGGGTATGCGTGCCAACAACAACTGAGGCGCGGCCATCACAAAAATGCCCCATGCCCATTTTTTCTGAGGTCGCTTCACAATGCACATCGATGAGGCTCGCGTTCACACGGCTGCCTAAAGCATGAGTGCGCAGCACCTGATCCACCGCAGAAAACGGATCATCAAACGCGCGTTTCATGAACACTTGGCCTAATACTTGTGCCACCAACACTTTGCGCCCACCTGGTGCGGAAAAGACGCGAAACCCTTTGCCAGGTGCGGTTTTGGCAAAGTTCATCGGCCGAATGATGCGCGGTTCTTGTTCAATAAACGTCAACATATCGCGTTGATCAAAGGCATGATCGCCAAGGGTGATACAATCCACCCCGACATCCAAAAACTCTTTGGCGTGTTTTGCATTAAGCCCATGACCCGAAGACGCGTTTTCACCGTTCACCACAATGAAATCCAAGCGCCATTCATCACGAAGCCGTTTAATATTGTTCTTAATCGCAGCGCGCCCCGCGCGCCCGACCACATCACCTAAAAATAGAAGTCTCATAAAGACGTTGCTATGGGCGTCACCCTAAAAGCGCAAGATTTCTTTTTCAGTCACAATCAGATCAAGGGGCTGATCGGTATCTTCAAGGGGCAAATCATCCGCCTCTTGCGCGCCATATGCATAGCCAATCGCAACCGCTGGACGTTTTTCGCGCAAACGTTCCAGCGTGCGGTCATAAAATCCCCCGCCATAGCCCAAACGCCCGCCTTTACGATCAAACGCCACAAGCGGCACGATCAAAACATCAGGCTCAACAAATTCCAGGGTTTCAGGAATAGAGGCGCCAAAGTCACCTTCAACCATTTTGGTTCCAGGATCCCAGAGCGCGAATTCCAAAGCAGTATCTTTGGCCTTGATCACGGGCACTGACACGGGGCCAAAAGCCGACAAAGCCGCCATAACACCTACGGGATTAATTTCCGTGCGGATCGGCATATAGCCTGCGATCGATTTGCCTTTATAAGGCATGATCACCTCCAACAAATGTTCAGCGCCTTTGATGCTTGCCTCTTCTGTATGGGCTTCGCTACGGCGCAAAAACGCGGCCTTGCGCGCCTCTTTTTTGATGAGAGCTAAATCCAAAATGTTCCACCTTTAGAAAAGAACCAGCGCCGCCAGTCCCAAAAATGCAAAAAAACCAATGACATCCGTAACAGTTGTCACAAAGGCACCAGAGGCCAACGCAGGGTCTACGCCCAGCTTTTCTAAGCTAAGCGGCACCAGAATTCCCGCAAGCCCCGCCACGACCAAATTGATCACCATTGCGACGGCAATGACCAATCCCAATTCCAAATTTCCGAACCAGAAATAGCCAACCGCCCCCATAACAACCGCAAAAACCAACCCATTGGCTAAGCCAACAAGCGCCTCACGACGGATCACGCGCCACATGTTGGATGATGTCAAATCCTTGGTCGCCAAGGCCCGCACCGCCACAGTAAGCGCTTGCGTCCCTGCATTTCCCCCCATGGAGGCCACAATCGGCATCAAGACCGCCAAAGCCACGAGGCTTGAAATTGTGCCTTCAAATTGTGCGATCACCAAAGACGCCAAAATCGCCGTGATGAGGTTCACAAACAACCACGGGAACCGCGCCCGCGTGGTTTCATAAACCTTATCGGCAAGGGACCCTTCGCCAACACCCGCAAGACGCAAGATGTCTTCTTCGTGTTCTTCATCCAAAACCACCATGGCATCATCAATGGTGATTTGCCCAACAAGCCGGTCATCTTCGTCCACGACTGGCGCCGAAATCAGGTGATATTGATTAAAGGCGTAGGCCACGTCTTCTTCGTCTTGGGCAACATTAAAGGTGCGAAAGCTCTCTTCAACGATATCTTCGAGCAAAACAGGACGCCCCGTGCCCAGCAATTTCCCAAGCGTCACATAACCCGTCGGTTTCATACGCGGATCCACAAGGACCACGTGATAGAACTGTTCAGGTAGATCATCTTGATCCCGGAGGAAATCGATCGCTTCGCCCGTGTTCCAATGGTTTGGAACCATGACGACTTCGCTTTGCATTAAGCGACCGGCCGATTCCTCAGGATAGGAGAGCGCTTTTTCAACGGCCACACGGTCAGGCGCATCAAGCGCATCCAAAATCGCAGCCTGTTGTGGCTGTTCGAGATCCTCGACGAGGTCCACAACATCATCGGTTTCAAGATCGCGCACGACCTCCACCAATTCATGGGGTTCGAGGCTCCCGATCACCTCTTCGCGCAGGCCTTCGTCAAGTTCTGAGATCACCTCAGCCTCAACACCACCTTCCCACAATTCTAGAATTTTCTGACGCCGTTTTGCATCAATTTGTTCGAGCATATCCGCGATATCGGCGGAGTGCATCGGATCAAGAAGGGCATGAAGGCCGGTCGAATCATTGGCTTCAACCGCCTCGAGGATTTGGTCTACCAATTCATCGTTAAGCGCGAAATCTTCATCATCGAGAAGATCTGTTTCAATGATCCCATCGTTCATAATCCACCTCAAATCGCTCAACTGCTTTCACAAACATATCCGAGAACAGTTTCAATTGAAACCGCACAAAGTGTCGATTTACCCATTCTTGTAAACGCGTTAGCATGGAGCCTGCGCAACAAGGAGCAAACGATGAAAAAGCTGATCTTAGGGCAGGTCTTATGGTTCACGGGCAACCCGTTTCAAGAAGGCCTCAGTGTGGCGCGGCACCTCCGCCAAGGCGGCGTGTTGATTTCTGACGGCCATATCGTTGAGGTCGGCGAAGCGGATGATCTACGCCTTGCCCATCCAGATGCTGCACTCACCGATCACGGGGATCACCTCATCACGGCGGGGTTTGTGGATGCCCATGTGCATTACCCACAAACCGCCATCATCGCGAGCTGGGGTAAGCGGCTCATTGATTGGCTCAACACTTATACCTTCCCCGAAGAAATGCGCTTTGGCGATCCTGCGTTTGCAGCCGACATCGCGCGGCGTTATCTTGATCTCACGCTGGCCCATGGCACCACAACCGTGACCAGCTTTGCCACCATCCACCCCGAAAGCGTTGATGCGCTTTTCACTGCGGCGGCCACGCGCAATCAACGTATCGTTACGGGAAAAACCTGTATGGATCGGAATGCGCCAGCTGGGCTCACCGATACGGCGCAATCCGCCTATGATGACAGTAAAATGCTATTGGAAAAATGGCACGGGGTTGGACGGGCAAGCTACGCCATCACCCCGCGATTTTCCCCAACCTCAACCGAAGAGCAGCTCCGCGCGCTTGGCACACTTTGGGGTGAACATCCCGATGTGCTCATGCAAACGCATTTGTCCGAACAGCTTGATGAAATCGAATGGGTCAAATCGCTTTTCCCAAAATCGCGTGACTACCTCGACACCTATGAGGCCTATGGCCTTTTAGGCAAAGGTGGGCTCTATGGGCATTCCATTCACCTCACGCCGCGCGAACGCGCACGGCTCAAGGAAATTGATGCGAGCCTCATCCACTGTCCGACGTCCAACACATTTATCGGCTCAGGGCTTTTTGATATGGCAGGCTTGATGGGCGAAGGTCAGCGTATTGGCCTCGCCACAGATACAGGCGGCGGATCAAGTTTCTCAATGCTGCGCACCATGGCCGCTGCCTATGAGGTTGGGCAACTCAACGGCGCACCTTTGCACCCATCTGAACTCTGGTGGCTCGCAACGGTTGGCTCCGCAGAGGCCCTACATATGGGGGACAAAATCGGCAATCTCAACACAGGGTCTGAGGCGGACTTGGTTGTCACCAACCTCGCATCCACCCCCGCAATCGCCCAACGCCATGCCCGCGCAGATGATTTCTGGGAGGCCCTATTCCCCACGATCATGATGGGGGATGACCGCGCGGTTGAAGCCGTTTATGTCATGGGAGAAACCGTGACAACCTAACGGCTCATCACCCCTTCGACCAATTGATTTTGGCGGGCAATAACACTGCTCATATCGAGGGTTCTCATCTGGCCATCACGCACGATCTGGCGTCCTTCGACAAATAAATCGCGGACCTTTTGCGGCCCCGCGAGCAACAGTGCCGCGCGGTCCCAGCTGCCTGCGGCTTCAATGCCACTCATGTCCCAAATCGCGATGTCCGCACGTTTTCCAACCGTAATATGACCCGTGTCAGTGCGCCCAAGGACCTCCGCCCCGCCGCGTGTCGCGATATGGAGCGCCTCACGCGCGGCCATGGCATCCGCCCCGTTTTGCACCCGCTGCAACAACATGGCTTGGCGCGCTTCTGCAACCAAGTTCCCCACATCATTTGACGCCGATCCGTCCACGCCAAGCCCCACAGGCACACCCGCATCGCGCATCGCACGCAGCGGCGCAATGCCAGATCCCAAACGACAATTTGAACATGGGCAATGGGCAACACCCGTGCGGGTATGCGCAAAGAGATCAATCTCAGCCCCGTCTAATTTCACACAATGGGCGTGCCAAACGTCATCGCCAACCCATCCAAGATCCTCAGCATATTGCCCAGGGCGGCAGCCGAATTTTTCCAAGGAATAGGCAATGTCTTCGTCATTTTCGGCCAGATGTGTATGTAGCATCACACCTTTATCACGAGCGAGAATTGCGGCATCACGCATCAAATCCCGCGTCACTGAAAAGGGCGAGCACGGCGCGATCCCCACACGGGTCATCGCCCCCTCTTTGGGATCATGAAACGCATCTACCACCCGAATGCAGTCTTCTAGAATGGCGTGTTCTTGTTCCACCAAGTGATCGGGCGGAAGCCCCCCGTCGCTTTCGCCAATGGACATAGAACCGCGGGTCGGGTGAAACCGCAACCCCACCTCTTGGGCGGCTGCAATTGTATCATCAAGGCGCGCACCATTTGGATAGAGATACAGATGATCCGATGACATCGTACAGCCAGAGAGCGCCAATTCAGCCAATCCAACCTGCGTGGAGGTGAACATTTCTTCGGGGCCAAATTTGGCCCAAATCGGGTAGAGCGTTTGCAGCCAGCCAAAAAGAAGCGCGTCTTGTCCACCGGGCACCGCGCGGGTCAGAGTTTGATAGAGATGATGATGCGTATTAACCAAGCCTGGCGTCACAAGCGCATTGCCCGCCAAAACCGTTTCACCCGTTGTGGTCAGGCCTGTGCCAATTTCCGCAATCACACCGTCTTTAAGACGAATATCAACGTTTGACAATTCACGCGCCGCATCATCCATGGTGAGCACGGTTTCGCAATTTTTCAGTAAAATTTCTGACATAGGGTCTCCTTAAAGACCCCCTCAGTCCAATGACGCGCGGGGGAAAAGGGCAAGACCCGCACCCTCAGAATAGCAAATCACACGTAAGGCGCAAGTAACGCCAACGCCTTTCTATGAATCACAGCATTCGCGGCGGCCAAAACACGCCCCCCCTCATGTGCAGGCGCACCAGTCCAATCCGTAACAATACCGCCAGCGGCTTCGATCACCGCGATCGGAGCTTGGATGTCATAGGCTTGTAAACCCGCTTCAATCACCAGATCAATTTGCCCCAAGGCCAAAAGCGCATAGGCATAACAATCCATACCATACCGGGTGAGGCGCACTTCATCACGCACAGTTTCAAAACCTGCGCGGTCTTCTGCGGACCCCACTTCTGGGAATGTCGTGAATAAAATCGCCTCCGAAAGCTGATCCGTCGCGCGCGCTTTCAACGCCACATCCCCATGCGGTCCCACCATCATGGCCTGTCCCAGCCCACCTTCGAACCGCTCTTGGGTATAGGGTTGATCGATCAGCCCATAAAACGGCCCCGTCTCATCTGCGACTGAAATCAAAACACCCCATGTCGGCGTGCCAGACATAAATCCACGCGTCCCATCAATTGGATCCAGCACCCATGTAAGCCCCGTCGTTCCTGATTTTTGGCCGAACTCTTCGCCTAAAATCGCATCCTCTGGTCGCCGTTTTGCCAAAATTTCCCGCATTGCGGTTTCAGCTGCACGGTCACCTTTGGTCACGGGATCAAAATCCCCCACAATTTTATTTTCAATGCCCAGATCCTGACCCCGAAAAAACGGCAAAATGGCCGCACGTGCGGCATCAGCCAACGCATGTGCCGTAGCGCGAATGTCATCTTCAATCGTTTTGGAACGTTGCATGTCAGGCCCTCTTTTTTGCCTTTATGAAGGGGTTTCATGAGCGGGGCAAGCACCCGCCTATGCGAAAATGCCGCATAGCACCTATCGCACCTTTTCCACCGTCGGATCATTTCTTATAGTCGCAAACACCACCACGCTGTGAACGAATTTTAGGAGAACACATGAAATCCCTGCGCGTAACCGAAGCGGGCAAAGCGCCCGCGTTTGAAGACCTTGCTGCCGCGCCTTTGAACGCAGGCGACATTCGTGTGGATATCAAAGCCTGCGGATTGAATTTTGCCGATCTCTTGATGATCAAAGGCAGCTACCAAGACACCCCTGATTTGCCGTTTACATTGGGTATGGAATTGGCCGGTCGGGTCATCGAAACCAGCCAAGACGTGACCCATATAAATGTCGGCGACCGCGTGGCAATCATGGCAGGCTCTGGTGGGTTGGCGCAATCGGGTGTGTTTAAAGCCGCGCGCGCCATCAAAATTCCAGATGTCATGTCCTATGAACACGCCGCCGCGTTTCAGGTGGCCTACGGCACCTCGCAAGTCGCGCTTGATTACAAAGCCAAGCTTCAACCTGGT
Organism: Halocynthiibacter sp.; assembly: GCA_049609065.1. Taxonomy (GTDB): domain Bacteria; phylum Pseudomonadota; class Alphaproteobacteria; order Rhodobacterales; family Rhodobacteraceae; genus JBMYYE01. The sequence continues at coordinate 8,860 of JBMYYE010000044.1, read as the reverse complement.
GAAACTCTTTTGGTCTTGGGGGCGGCTGGCGGTGTTGGGCTCACGGCGGTGGAAATCGGCAAATTGATGGGCGCGACGGTCATTGCATGTGCGCGCGGGCCAGAGAAACTCAAAATTTGCAAAGCCGCTGGCGCGGATCATGTCATCGATAGCACCACCGAAGATATCCGCGAGGTCGTAAAAGCCTTGGGCGGGGCCGATGTGGTTTATGATGCCGTGGGCGGCGCACAATTCAAAGACGCCATGCGCGCAACCAATGTGGATGGGCGGATGTTGACGATCGGCTTTGCCTCAGGCGAGGTTCCCAATATTCCAGCCAACCATCTTTTGGTTAAAAATATTAGCGTTATGGGCCTCTATTGGGGGAAGTATATTGACGTGAAACCTGATGTGATCACGGCATCGAATGCCACGCTCTTCAATTGGTATGAAGCGGGGCACATCACGCCACATATTTCCAAAACCTTCCCACTTGAGGCCGCGCAAGATGCGCTCGATTTTCTCAAAGCGCGCAAATCCACGGGAAAGGTTGTGGTCACGATGGGCGATTAAAATTCGCGAAAGGCTTCTCTTAGGAAGAGAGCCAAACGATCCAAAACATCGCTTTTGGCATGTTCAGCCACATACATATTAATTTGCTTTCGCATCAAGGTTGGGAGCGCGCCACCGTGATCGATTTGTTCGAAATCGGGGCGTTCTGTGCCCTCCAAAATGGTACTGACCCCAAGATCCGCGCTCACCACGGCCTCAACCGCGCGCCAATTGTGCGATTGCACCACCATTTCCCAGTCAATGCCATTCTGGTCCAATAACTTTTGCACGCCATGACGAAAAATCGACTGTTGCTCATGGGCGAAAGGCAAAGGCTGCCGCGTCCATGCTTTGCCACCACGCGCACCGACCCAAACAAGCGGCACCTCAACCAAGGTTTCCCCGCCACAATCGAGCGTATCTTCGGTGGTGATGATGACGTCACATTTGCCTTTGGCAAAACGGTCGCGCAAATCAAAGGTGTAAGACGAAACAAGGTCAACCTCCATCCTTGGAAATTCACGATGAAACCGCCGAAGCACGGTGGGAATCGCAGGATAAAGAATGTCTTGAGGAACACCCAAAACGATGGAGCCTTCATAGGCTTTATCCGTCATTCGGGAGAAAGCTTCGTCATTCAGCGCCAAGATCCGCTTTGCATACGCCAAGAGCTTATCGCCTTCGGATGTCAACGTGAGCGTGCGGTTCGAACGGCGGAAAAGCTGTGCATCAACGCTTTCTTCTAGGCGTTTTAGCTGCATCGACACCGCAGATTGCGTTAAATGAAGATAACTCGCAGCCCGCGTTACACCGTTTGCTTCGGCAACAGTTACAAATGCGCGCAGTGCTGTCATATCGAGATTTCTTATCACATCACAATCCTTGATTGATTAAATCATAAACATTCATTTTACTAATGCAAGATTTTCTTGCATGTACATCACATACAAAATTTTCAGCCCAGAAAGGCAGACACCATGACAACTTTGACACAAGCCTTTGCCGCTCCGACACGAAACGTTTCCTTTGTTCGCGCCGCAAAAACAATGCTCGCCGCCGCACAGACACGTCGACAGCTGAAAAACCTTGATGCACATCTCCTAGAGGATATCGGTGTTTCTTATAAAGACGCGGTTCTCGAAAGCCGCCGCCTCGTGTGGGATCTGCGTTAATCCACGACATACCCCCTGACCTTAGATAGATTTTTCCTGATTTTTAAATCTGTCTTACGAGAAGGTCTTGTAAAAACGGTCGCTTTTCCCGATATTAAAGGGGAAGCGGCCGTTTTCAATTGGCCAACTGTTTTTTTGAGGAGGCCACTATGGCAGATTTTCATTCCATGGATACCCGCGTTGGGTCAAACGCGGTGATCGATCAGGGTCTACGGACCCATATGAACAAAGTATACGGCACGATGTCTGTTGGCCTATTGCTCACCGCATTGGTTGCATGGGCTGTGGGCAATAACGAAGCATTGCTCCAAACATTCTTCACAGGCTACGTGCGCTACATCGTAATGTTCGCACCTTTGATTATGGTCTTTGCATTTGGCGCTGCGATTAATCGTCTGTCCGCCGCTGGCGCGCAGCTTTTCTTCTACGCATTCGCCGCCGTTATGGGCCTATCCATCGCATGGATCTTTGCGGTGTTCACTGGGTTTTCCATTACGCAAACCTTCCTTATCACCTCCGCAGCTTTTGCGGGTCTTAGCCTTTGGGGCTACACCACCAAGAAAGATATTTCCGGCTGGGGCTCTTTTCTCATCATGGGTGTGATCGGCTTGATCATCGCATCTGTTGTGAACATCTTCTTGAAGTCTGATATGGTTCAGTTCGCGATTTCTGCAATCGGCGTTTTGATTTTTGCGGGCCTCACAGCCTATGACACACAGAAAATCAAAAATGACTACTTGGCTCACGCGCATCATGGGGACCAAGAATGGCTTGCTAAATCTGCAATCATGGGGGCGTTGAACCTCTACCTTGATTTTGTGAACCTCTTCATGTTCCTTTTGCAGTTCTTGGGCAACCGCGAGTAATTGCAACGATCATTTACGTCTAAAAAGGCTGGCCATTGGCTGGCCTTTTTTATTGCCCAAAGGGCATCTACGGGCATCTTGTCTTGACCCCGAGGCAAACTTCGCTTTTCCTAAGACAATCAAACGTAGAGGATCCCATGCAGACATTTCCCATCACAGGCATCAGCGCGCTTCTTTTGGGGGCGCTCCTTCTTATTTTAACGTCCCGCGTTATCAGTGTCCGCAGGCATGATAAAATCGCCCTTGGCGATGGGGGGAATGAGAGCCTTCAAAAACGGTTGCGCGCCCATGGCAATGCCATGGAACAAATCCCGATCTTCCTCATTATTCTTGGCCTTTGTGAAGCAAGCAGCGGCTCCAATTGGAACCTCGGCGCCATCAGCGTTGTCTTTATCACTGGCCGCGTGCTCCATGCTGCATATTTCAGCTTCCCTGGCACACATTGGAAATATCGCTTCTACGGCATGAGCGCCACGCTCCTTGCGCAGGCGGCGCTGCTAGGCGTCCTTGCCGCTTCACTTATTCTTTGACCCAATAAAAAAGCGCCCTCGAAGGAGGACGCTTTTTTTAAATAACCAGAGATGGTAAAATCTATTTGATTTTGCCTTCTTTGTATTCAACGTGCTTACGAACAACTGGGTCGTATTTACGAACAACCATTTTTTCAGTCATTGTACGTGCGTTTTTCTTGGTCACATAAAAGTGGCCTGTGCCCGCCGATGAGTTCAGGCGGATCTTAATTGTGGTCGGCTTCGCCATAGTAATGCTCCTCAAAGCGGGGGACGTTCAACGCCCATTAATTCCATGAACCACGCCTTTTAAGCTCTTTTCGCCCCGAGTCAACGGCAAAAGGCACATTTACAGCGCTTGCAGCTGCGTTTTCGCCCAAAGCGCCGCATCCCGTACCGTTTCGTCCTCATCCGTGAGGTGAGGCACCACCGATGACAGCAATTCAGCGCGTTCCGAATTCCCAATTGCATAGAGGACATTTCGCAAAAAACGTTTAATTCCAATGCGTTTTACAGGGGACCCTGAAAAGTGCGTGCGAAAGCTGGCATCATCAAGCGTTGAAAGCGCAGCCAAATCAGGTGCAATCAAATCTGCCCGTGCGGCATAGCGTATTTCATGGGCTTCCACGGCAAATTTGTTCCACGGGCAGGCCGACAGGCAATCATCGCATCCATAGATGCGATTCCCCAGCTTTGATCGTAAATCTTCATCCACGGGGCCATGATGTTCAATTGTCAGATAGGAAATGCAGCGCCGCGCATCAATTTGGTGTGGTGCCGGAAATGCATTGGTTGGGCACGCCTCAAGACAGGCCGTGCATTCACCGCAGCGGTTTTCACCGGGCGGATCACTTGGCAGGTCAGCCGTGGTGAAAATCGCACCTAAGAAAAACCAAGACCCCAAATCACGTGACAGTAAATTTGTGTGTTTCCCCTGCCAGCCGAGCCCCGCCGCCGCCGCCAAAGGCTTTTCCATCACAGGCGCCGTATCGACGAAAACTTTGATCTCAGCTTTAGGGTCTTGTTCAATCAACCATCGCCCCACCCGTTTCAGGCGTTTTTTCACGATATCATGGTAATCTTTGTTTTGGGCATAGACCGAAATCGCCGCCTTATCTCTTTGGCCATGCACCGCCAGAGGATCATGTTCAGGCGTATATGCCTCCGCCAGCATCAAAACGGATTTTGCTTCAGGCCAAAGCGCGGCGGGATTGCCCCGCCAATGCATACGTTCGGCCATCCAACCCATCTGACCATGATGGCCTTGGGCAACATAATTTTGCAAATGCTGAGCGATTTCAGGCACCGCACCTGGATGTGTGACCCGTGCTTTTGTGAACCCTTCTTCGAGGGCTTTATCAATCAACCGTGCTTTGAGGTCCGCACTCAAAAATCCAAATCCGCATAATGGCGTGGCTGTGGAAAGCCCGAAATCTGATCCACAAGGATGGAGCGAAATGCGGGGCGCGATTTGATTTTTGCATACCAATCTTTGACATTGTCAGAGCGGTTCCAATCCACATCCGAAATATAATCCAGCGCGGAAAAATGCGCTGCAGCGGCATAATCAGCAATCGTCATTTGATCCCCCGCAAGCCAGCGCCGTTGATCCAGCAACCAATGCATATAATCGATATGAAACTTGATCGCTTTTGCCCCATTTTTGATGTTGGTGCCGTTGGGATATCCTTCGCCCGTAAGCTTCTTATTCACGCGTTCATAGACAAGGTTCTTTGTCACCTCATGGTGGAACTTATCATCAAACCAATGCACCAGACGCCGTGTTTCAAACCGCGCAGCAGGCCCTTCGGGCAACAAAGCAGGTGTTGGATGGCTTTCTTCGAGATACTCACAAATCGCATTGCTTTCGGCCATCAACATGCCATCCATTTTCAAAACGGGCACTTTCGCGGCGGGGTTGCGGCGAATAAAATCAGGCTCACGTTCCCAATAGCGCTCTTCGACGAGCTCAACTTCAATCCGTTTTTCCGCCAAAACGAGACGCACTTTGCGACAAAACGGGGATAAAGGGGCGTGATATAAACGGTTCATAGTATCTCTTTTAGATCGGTTTATAGTCTAATGCCAAAACCCTGATTGATTTTCAATCCTCGAAGCACGAAACCTTCGACGTATTGCGGATTGTGCGCGCCCCATCAGCAATTGCTCGCGCACGGCGCTCAACACTTTGGGTTGGCCGCGAGGCCGAGCGCCCTTTTGGGTTTGGCAAAATAGCCGCCAAAAGCGCTGCTTCGGTGAGGCTCAAGCGATCCGGCGTTTTGCGAAAATAGTGAACCGCGGCCGCATCAACCCCAAACACCCCTTTGTCAAACTCAATCACATTGAGATACACTTCAAGGATCCGCCGCTTTGACCACAGCACTTCGACAAGAGGCGTCAAAACCGCTTCAAACGCTTTGCGAACCCAGCTTCGAGAGGGCCACAAAAACGTGTTTTTCACAGTTTGCTGGGAAATGGTTGACGCCCCTCGTGTTCCGCCTTCGGAAACGGCTTGTCGAATGGCCCCGATGTCAAATCCAAAATGGGTACAAAAATTCACATCCTCTGCAGCCACAACCGCATGCAGCATATGCGGGGAAATATCATCCATCGACACCCATTGATGATCCACATGACCAAGACGGCTTTTTTCTTTTAGCATGTAAAATGTCGTGGGCGGGTTAATCACAGAGAAAAGCGCAACCACAGCCACGACTGCTATGAGGCCCCGAAACAGATAGCGGTAAATGTAGCGATCAACAAACCGCTGAAGCCAGTTTTTTTTACGCTTCACCCGCAGGGACTTCTTAACCGCCTCCTCAGGCGGAGGGGCCTTTTTTACAGTTTGCTTCGCACTGGTTTTTTTAGGTTTTATTTTTTCTGACTTTGCCACATCGCCCGTCATAACGGGTTTCACATTGACTGAGAAGGGATTTCAATAAAAAAGGCCCATGCGGTGTCACGCACGGGCCTTTCTTGTCATCGTATAACGCGCTTATTCCGCAGGGATCGCGTCCGTATCATTGCTCAAAGGCGCTGGAATATGGACGAGCATTTCTTTCGGGCACACCTGAAGGAAATTGCCTTTTTCAAGGTCCCAATGGCGCAAGATTTCCGTCCCACGCACAGAGCCTGTTTCCGCAACATGTTCTTCGATCAGATCTTTAAGCTGCGCTTCCCAATGGGCCACTGTCACAGGGCATGTCACCAAGGTTTCCATATTCATGAGCGGCGCTGCTTTGCCGTCTGGATCATAAAGATAGGCCATGCCCCCCGTCATACCCGCACCAAAGTTCGCGCCGATTGAGCCAAGGATCACCGCCACACCGCCGGTCATATATTCACAGCCAGACGCGCCACAGCCTTCGATCACAACGCTTGCGCCAGAGTTGCGCACCGCAAACCGTTCGCCAGCACGCCCCGCCGCAAAGAGTTTACCATCCGTCGCCCCATAGAGAACCGTGTTGCCGATGATGGTGTTATCAGCCGCCGTAAGCGGTGACACCATCGGTGGATAAACGGAAATCCGCCCCCCTGACAGACCTTTACCAACATAGTCATTGGCATCGCCTGAGACTTCGATTTTGAGACCAGGGGCCGCAAATGCGCCCAACGCTTGCCCGGCAGAGCCTGTGAGTTTCACCGTCAAGTGATCCGGTTGCAAATCATTGCGCATACCGAAGTTTTTCACGATATGCGACGACACCCGTGTGCCCACAGTCCGATGCGTATTTTGCACCGCGTAAGACAGTTGCATTTTCTCACCATCTTCAAGGAAGCGCGCCGCGTCTTTCACGATCTCCGCGTCCAATGTGTCAGGAACCGCATTGCGTGGCTTCGAACGATCATAGGTGATGTCCCCTGCCCCATCGACGCTAATCAACAATGGGTTGAGATCGAGATCATCCAAATGCGCGGATCCGCGGCTCACCTGAGCCAAAAGATCCGGACGCCCGATCACCTCTTCGATGCTCCGTGCCCCGATCGACGCGAGGATTTCACGCACTTCTTGGGCATAGAACGTGATGAGGTTCACAACCTTATCCGCAGTCCCTGTGTATTTTTTCCGAAGCTCTTCGTTTTGCGTACAAATCCCAACGGGGCATGTGTTTGACTGGCACTGACGCACCATAATGCACCCCATAGAAATGAGCGCCGCAGTCCCGATGCCGAATTCTTCGGCCCCAAGCATGGCCGCCATCACAATGTCACGACCCGTGCGAAGACCGCCATCTGTGCGAAGCGTCACGCGTTCACGAAGGTTGTTCATGGTAAGAACCTGATGCGCCTCCGTGAGGCCCATTTCCCACGGTAGCCCCGCATGTTTAATGGAGGTCGCAGGCGATGCGCCCGTGCCGCCATTATGGCCGGAAATGAGGATGATATCCGCTTTCGCTTTGGCCACACCCGCCGCAATCGTACCAACGCCAGACGACGCCACCAATTTCACAGTGACCTTACAGCGTGGGTTGATTTGCTTCAGGTCATAAATGAGCTGCGCCAAATCCTCGATCGAGTAAATATCGTGGTGTGGCGGGGGTGAAATCAAGGTCACCCCTTTGGTTGAATGCCGCAAACGGGCAATCAAATCAGTCACTTTCATACCTGGAAGCTGGCCACCTTCGCCTGGTTTTGCACCTTGCGCAACTTTGATCTCAAGCTCTTCACATTGATTGAGATATTCCGCTGTCACACCAAAACGGCCCGATGCCACCTGTTTGATTTTCGCAGACGGGTTGTCGCCATTTGGTTCTGGGTGGAAATGCGCCGGATCCTCGCCGCCTTCGCCGCTATCGGATTTCGCACCGATACGGTTCATCGCTACGTTCAAAGTTTTGTGGCTTTCAGGGCTAAGCGCACCGAGGGACATGCCCGGTGTCACAAAGCGTTTGCGGATCGCCGTGATGCTTTCAACCTCTTCGATCGGAACAGGTTTACCCAGTGGTTTGATCCCCAAAAGGTCCCGCAAGTTGATCGGAGGCATGGACTGCATTTTTGCAGAATATTGTTTCCACAACTCGAAGCTCGCGCGGTCACAGGCCGATTGCAAAAGATGCATGGCTTGGGCTTCCCACGCATGTGTTTCACCCGATTTTCGGGATTTATAAAACCCGCCAATCGGCAACACGTTATCCCCGAGCCACCCTTGGGCATGCACGCCTTCGCTTTTGTGTTGGATACCTTGCACACCGATGCCTGAAATACGGCTTGTCATGCCTGGGAAATATTCCGCAACCATGGCGCGTGATAGTCCCACAGCCTCAAAGTTGAGACCGCCGCGATAAGACGAAATAACGGAAATCCCCATCTTGGCTATGATCTTCAAAAGGCCCGCATCAATGGCTTTGCGGTAGCGTGCGGTGGCTTCTGTTAGGCTGCAATCCAAGAGGCCACGTTCGATACGCTGCGCCAAGGTGTCTTCGGCCAAATACGCGTTGACGATGGTTGCGCCACAGCCAATGAGAACCGCAAAATAATGCGGATCCACACATTCCGCAGAGCGCACATTTAAGGAACAAAATGTCCGCAGCCCTTTGCGTGTCATATGGCTATGCACCGCAGAGGTGGCCAAAATCATTGGCACCGCGACGCGGTCTTCGGATTGGTGCTGATCGGTCAATACAATGTGACCTGCACCAGAGCGCACGGCATCTTCGACCTCAGCGCGAATACGTTCGAGCGCCTCTCTTAGCGCACCTTTGCCCTCAGATTTCTCATAAGAACAGTCGATTTCACGCACCGCATCGCCAAGCTGACCCAAAAGCGTATCAAACTGCGCATT
>JBMYYE010000043.1:0-18664 GCA_049609065.1 Halocynthiibacter sp. | reverse complement strand
CGGCCTTCCGCCGCCAAAGACGTCGTTGCCATCAAGGCCATAGACCGATGCACGAGGTCCAGCTGACGCACCAAAAACCGATTATGGGACGCGAGGTGGATTTGTTTATGAAACCGCCGGTTTGCCCGTGACATCGCATCAGGATCGCCAATCAATGCATGGTCGTCCTCCAGCATGGATTTGAGCACATTGATTTCTTCGCTTGTGGCGTGACGCGCCGCCAAACGGGCGGCCAACCCTTCGAGATCCGCGCGCACCACATAGAGTTCGGCCAATTCATTGTGATCCAATGTGGCCACAATCAAAGAGCGCCCATCTCGGGTCAACAAGGATTGGGTTTCAAGCCGTTGAAGCGCCTCTCGGATTGGGGTGCGCGACATGCCAAACCGCTCTGCCAATTCTGATTCAACCAGCCGCGATCCCGCCTTGTAGACCCCAACATCGATGGCCTCCAAGATAAGTTCATAAGCGTCTTTGGGTGTGTCATCCGTCATGCGCATGGGCGTTCTTCCTTTGGTTAAAGGCGACACTAGGCGGCAATTCTCACAACTGCAAGCGCTTGCCCCTGCCAAAGATGCGCTGTAGCGTCACCTCATGGTAAAAAACGCATTCCAACATGTTGAAACATGGGTCTTTGATCTCGACAACACCCTCTATCCGCCTGAGGCAGCGCTTTTTGCGCAAATCGAAGTGCGCATGACCGATTGGGTGATGAAAACCGCAGGCGTTGATCGCAAGCGCGCCGATTTTTTGCGGGGGCATTATTGGGAAACCTACGGCACGACGCTTGCGGGGTTGATGCGCGAACATGGGGCGGATCCCGCGCCCTATTTGACCCATGTGCATGATATTTCCCTTGATCACCTGGAACCCGATCATGCCCTTGCGGCCCATATCCGCGCGCTTCCGGGGCGAAAAGTGATCTACACCAACGGCTCAGCGCCTTATGCCAAACGCGTCAGCACCGCACGCGGCCTTGGGGATGTGTTTGACGATATCTTTGGGGTTGAGCACGCAGATTTCCATCCTAAACCCGAAAAACGCGCGTTTGATCACGTCTTTCGCAATGCTGGCATTGACCCAAAATCAGCCGCCATGTTCGAAGATGACCCTCGCAATCTCAGCGCGCCACATGCCATGGGGATGCGCACCGTGCATGTGGCCCCCACCGCGCTTGAGGCAGATCATATTCATCACCACACCGATGATCTAACCCAATTCTTGGAACGCCTGTTATAATAGATAGGGCGAAAGGGCTCTCAATGACGATTGAAAAAACCGATATCTTGATTTCTGGCGGCGGTGTTGCGGGGCTGATTGCGGCAGCCGCGTTTGGGGCAAAAGGCTTTGACGTGATCTGCGTTGATCCAACCCCACCTGTGACCAATGCCGCGGATAAAAATGCCGATTTGCGCACCACCGCGTTTTTGCAGCCCTCTCGTCAGATGCTCATTGATACGGGGATTTGGCCGTATTTTGAACCCAACGCAGCGCCACTTCAGGTCATGCGCATCATTGATGCTGGCGGCAAAGAGCCCCAAGAACGCCTGCGCAAAGATTTCAACGCCACCGATATTTCGGATCTGCCTTTTGGCTGGAACCTTCCAAACTGGTTTTTGCGCGAAAAACTTCTGGAGCGCATCGAGACCCTTGAAAACGTAGAGTTTCTCCCAGGGATTGGCACCAAAACCGTCCTGACAAGGTCCGATGAGGCCCGCGTGACGCTCTCAGATGGGACGCGCATTTCGTCGAAGCTCCTTATCGCGGCAGATGGGCGCAATTCGCCCGTGCGTGAGGCGGTCGGGATCGGATCAAAAACCATCCGCTACGGGCAAAAGGCGCTGGCGTTTTCTGTGACGCATCCACGTCCCCATGACAATGTCTCAACGGAAATCCACCGCTCTGGCGGGCCGTTTACCTTGGTGCCTTTGCCGGATCAAAACGGCGCGCACGCGTCCGCCATTGTGTGGATGGAACGCGGGCCAGAGGCAAAACGCCTTCAATCCTTGCCTGAGGATGCCTTCACGCACGCCATGAACGAACGATCCTGCGGGATCTTGGGGGAATTGACCCTTGCCTCACGGCGCTCCATTTGGCCGATCATTTCCCAATATGCCGACCGTATGTCCGCTGAACGTGTGGCGCTTTTGGCCGAAGCGGCCCATGTGGTGCCCCCAATTGGGGCCCAAGGGTTGAACATGTCTTTGGGCGATTTGCGCGCGCTTTTGAAGCTTGCGGAAAATGCGCCATCCGAATTGGGATCACAAAAGATGCTCACCGCCTATCACCGCATGCGCCATCTTGAAGTTCGCGCACGTGTGGCAGGGATTGATAAGCTCAACCGCGCCTCCATGGCGGACGGTCAGATCTGGCGGGACCTGCGTGCAGGTGCATTAGATGCTTTCTATTCGCTCGCTCCTGTGCGAAAAACACTGATGAAAGCAGGGCTTGGCACACGCTAGCCCCGACCTTTGACGTTTAGGAGACAGACAATGCGCGTGATATCTGCTGTTTTGACATTGGCCATAGCCTGTATTGCCATGCCGGCCGTTTCTGCGATCAAGCCCAATGAACTTCGGGTGGATAACCGCCTTGAAAACGGGGAATTCATCCTAAGCGGATATTTCGGCTCCATGTGGAGCGAGGATGAAATCAAAGCTCTCGCAGCGTCTGAATGCAAGCAAAACGGTAAAAAACTGTCTTCTTTTTCAACACATAAAGGCGAAAAAGCAGGTAGCACGGGATTTCGCGCAACCTGCAAATAATCCTAAACGGACGCCAAATCCGCGACCGTAATCGGGAGGCGTTCGCGTTTTCGTTGCAATTCATAATGCCCAAGTGGCGTGAAGCCCGCCAGAACCGTATCAATCGGGTCGGCCTTAAAGGCCGCGCGCAAAACCTGTTCGAATTGGCGGCGATCTTTTTTGCCCATCGGCGCCAGATCGAGGGTGATTTGCCCTGAAAGGCCGCGCATCAGCAACTGGGATGGAATCACCCGCGCCATTGCCAAATTGGCCTTTAGCCCCGCAGCGGGCGACATATCCCCTTTGGTATTCACGTCCACCGCCACCAAGGCGCGCGTTGGTTCGATATAAATATCCCCCGCGCCTTTGAGCGTCACATGGGCCGATTTTAAGGCTGAGATTTCTTCCCAAACCCCATAATTATCAAACGCATTTTCATCACTGGCGACCATATCGGGGGCATCCCAATCGCGCCATGCCATCTCATGGGGGCTTGGGCCATCCATTAACAATTCGGGCTCTACACCACCATCGCTTAGGATTGCATTGGCCGTTTGGACCATGGCCTCAATGTCATCTGTGATCTCATCAGGATCGGCATCCACGCATGAAGACCGCAAAATCAAACCCAATTCGCCATCTGCATCCAAAATTTCATGGGCCACCGCAAGGAGGTTCTCACGAAGGTCCTCATCGCGAATGCGACGCGAAATATTGATACCTTTGGCACCGGGTGTCACGATGGCAAAGCGGCTTTTGAAGATCACTTTGGGCGTCACGGGAACCGCTTTTCCATCTTCGGCGTAGCCGGTGACCTGCACGAGGAATTGATCCCCAGCACTTAGGCCTTGGGCGTGGCGCATATAGCCCATGACGCCTTGGCCAAGTTTCAACATCACGCCGCCTTGGCCTTTCAAGGGTCGATCAACGGTTGCGCGGTAAATCGCACCCAAAACGGGCTGTTCCCCATTCGCTTCGAGCAAGAAATCTTGCATCTTGCCATCCACGATGAGAGCCGCCGCTTGGCGATCTTCTATTTGCCCAAGTGCAACGATACGTCCCTTCATGCGGTGTCCAGTCCATAGCCAAAAGATTTCAAAAGAAGCGTTGTTTCCGACAAAGGCAGCCCGACGACCGCGCTATAAGACCCTTGTATCCATGGGATAAAAGCCCCTGCCGCGCCTTGGATGCCGTAGCCGCCTGCTTTGCCCTGCCAATCACCAGACGCCACATAAGCGTCAATTTCATGATCATCGAGAGGGCGCATTTTAAGCCATGTCACAGCGTCTTTTTCGCGGATGACATCCCCTTGGCGAAGCGCCACAGCCGTCACAACTTTGTGGCGACGACCCCGCAGAAGCTTTAAAAACGCGCGCGCCTCATCAGCGTCACGGGGTTTGCCCATGATTTTGCGGCCCAAGGACACGGTGGTATCCGCAGACAGCACCAATTCATCTGGCGCAGAAACAATCGCGCGCGCCTTTTCACGCGCAAGGCGTTGGCAATAGCGGCGCGGATCTTCGCCCTTCATGGGGGTTTCGTCAATATCAGCTGGGCGCACGGCATCCGGCACGACACCGATCTGCGCCAATAGCTCAAGCCTGCGCGGGCTCTGAGAGCCAAGCACAAGTTTCATGGGTTATTTAAACCGGTAATTGATCCGACCTTTGGTCAAATCATAAGGTGTCATTTCGACCTGCACTTTATCGCCCGCCAAAACGCGGATGCGGTTTTTGCGCATTTTACCTGCCGTATGTGCGATGATCTCATGGCCGTTTTCTAGCTCGACCCGAAATGTCGCATTAGGCAGAAGTTCCTTCACGATACCGGGAAATTCGAGTAGTTCTTCCTTGGCCATGTTCACTCCTGTAAATGTTTACCTATCCAACTGTAGGCGCGCCCTACATGGGGGCAAAACCCTAAACAATCAAGGGAAAACATACGCGCAGCCCCGATCTTATCCGCAATCGGGCGCCTCGGACACGAAACGAAGGGCAAAAGCTAGGACTGAGCCGCCTCTGATCGGGTTTTGATCACAAAAAGCACGCTTTTGTGAAAATCAGACAAAAACAGATCCCCCCAAAGCGCCAAATACCAATTCATTGGGCTGTGCACCGTATAATGGGTCTCAAGCGTTAGTTTTGTCCGCCCGTCCCCCATGGGATCCAGCCGATAAAACCCGTCCGTTAGGTTGAGCACAGCACCTTTCGGAGTGAGATGTGGATCAAATCCAACCAAACTCGCCCCATCAGGAAATTCAAAATCCCACGCCAAATAGCGGCCTTCATCGCGGTGCCGAATGCGTTCTTGGAACCGCACGCCTTTGGTCCAACGTAAATCGCGCAGATCCCCATCAACCACGGCATCCACCGCCATAGGGGTGCGCAGCACGCGGTGCGAAAACGTCCAGATGCGTTCGTTAGGCTGAATTTCAGGGATCTCAACCGTGTGGGTCCACACTTCCGCCACGGGGGCATCGATCACGATCTCAGTTTTGACGAACTGCGCCTCATAGGGATAGGTAAATTGCCCCTCAGCCAAGAAATAGGACAAGGGCAGCAGCAGTAAAATGGAATGCAATTTTCGGCCATCAAAACGGGCATTCAGCAGGCGTAAAACAGCGCGCGCCCCCCATATTCCCACGGCAAAAAGCGGCAAAAAGAGAGGGATCGCCAAAACAATACAAATCACCGTTTCAAATTCCAGGATCAATAAAAGAAGCGAAATCCCCGCAAAAACCAAACAGGCCCACCAAAACACAGTCGCAAATTTTCGCGCCACATATGGATCCCCGATCACCTGTGTGGCCACGCCAAACGTCAATGGGAATAAAACGAGCGCGGTCACGACAACGCCCTCTTTCACATCAAAAACCATGAACGGCATAAAGAAAAAGACATATAGGAAAATCGCATAGGCACATAAGAGAACGGTGCTCAGCAGCGCACGGTTTTTATAAATATTACTTAGAACCGGCATGCCATGTCCTTTGAACTATGCTTCGTTTTCGGCCAAGCCGAAACGTTCCTTTAACTTATCTGCAATCATGTCACGCGCTTGCCGATAAGAGGCGAGTTTTTCTTCACGCGTGGTGCCCAACCCCGTCGGATCAATAATCGGCCAATATTCCACATCCACATGGCTCACGCGGGTGAGTTCGAGCGCACGGCGCTGGCTGGCGGGGGATAGGGCAACCACAAGATCAAAACTCGTGAGGTCATCCCCCCAGTTTTCCATTTCATCAAAGCTGCGTACGCGGTGCCGGGACAATTCAATGCCCATTTCTTGGCACACCGCGATTGTGAACCCGTCAATTTCAAGATCGGATTTCACGCCCACAGATTGCACATAGGCGCGGTGGCCATAGAACTTCTTCATGAGGCCTTCTGCCATAGGGGAACGCACGGAATTGTGGTCACAGCAAAACAGCACAGATGATGGAAATTCCGTCACGCCCCTACCCCCAATGCATCACGCAAATCAGTGTAAACAAACGCCGCGCCGTATCAATATCAATAACCGCTTTGCCTTCGAGCCGCTCTTGGAGCACCCGCGCGCCCTCCATATGAATGCCACGGCGCGCCATATCAATGGCTTCGATTTGGGCGGCAGGTTTGGTTTTCACCGCCTCAAAATAGCTTTCACAAATCTGGAAATAGTCTTTTACGACTTGGCGAAACGGCCCCATAGACAGGTGAAACGCCCCGATATGTGTTTCGTTTTCTTCTGCGATATCAACGACCAAGCGGCGATCTTGGATCGATAGCTTCAACCGATACGGCCCCGTCGGAATGTTCACCCCCTCTTTGGCAGGCAGCGTAAAGGAGTTGTCCTCAAGCAGATCAAAAATTGCGACTTTGCGCTCTTGTTCGATTTGTGGCGTGGGCGGGGCGAGCCCCGTATCGTCAATTTCTATATGGCAAATTCGATGTGTCATTTTAACTATTTAATTGATTTAAACGAAGGCGCACAGATAGGCCATGCGCCTCTAAACTTTCAGATTTTGCAAGCGTTTCGGCCGCAGGTCCAACCGCATTGAGCGCCTCTGGCGACATTTTCGAAAGGGTCGTACGTTTCACAAAATCCATCACGGATAGCCCTGATGAGAACCGCGCAGACCGCGCCGTGGGCAACACGTGGTTTGGCCCACCAACATAATCGCCGATGGCTTCTGGGGTCCATTTTCCAATGAAAATTGCACCTGCATGGGTGACTTTTTCGGCCAGACCATCCGCATCTGCAACACAGAGTTCAAGATGCTCTGGCGCGATGCGATCGGATAATTTCGCGGCCTCATCCAAATCCGTCACGGTGATTACGGCACCATAATCGCGCCAGCTCGGACCTGCGATCGCGCGGCGCTCTAATGTTTCAAGACGTTTTTCAACGGCCTTTGCCACATCGCGGCCAAAGGCCTCATCATCCGTGATTAAAATCGATTGCGCGCTTTCGTCATGTTCGGCTTGGCTCAGCAAATCAATTGCAATCCAGTCCGGATCATTGTCTTGGTCCGCAATCACAAGGATTTCAGAAGGGCCCGCAATCATATCGATGCCCACCTTGCCAAACACACGGCGTTTTGCAGCCGCAACGAAGGCGTTGCCCGGCCCTGTGATTTTATCGACGGGCGCGATTGTGTCCGTGCCGTATGCCATGGCCGCCACCGCTTGGGCGCCGCCAATACGGTACACGGTGTCGACACCTGCGATTTTCGCTGCGAGCAACACCAATGGGTTCACAACACCGTCAGGCGTCGGGACGCAGATGACCAGACGCTCAACCCCTGCGACTTTGGCTGGGACCGCATTCATCAACACCGATGAAGGATAGGACGCAAGCCCCCCTGGCACATATAGCCCTGCGGCTGAAACCGCGCTCCAGCGCCAACCCAATGTTGCGCCGGCCTCATCTGTCCAGCTCGCATCTTCGGGCATTTGCCGCAGGTGGTAGGCACGGATACGCTCCGCCGCCAGTTCAAGCGCCTCACGTTCCGCAGGTGGTACTTGCGCGCAAGCCGCGTCGATTTCCTCGGCCGTGAATGCGATCGCATCAGGTGTAAGATCAAAGCGATCAAATTTTGATGTCAGCTCAATCACTGCCGCATCACCGCGTGTGCGCACATCCGAAATGATATCCGCCACAATGGCGTCCACATCGGGGCTATCTTCGCGTTTTGCGCCTAAGAGCGCTTGGAATTTAGCTTCAAAATCAGCGTCTGTGCTGGATAAAAATTGTGGCATATGGGGGGTCACTCAGAATGGGTTGGACGTTGTTTAGAAGGCGCAAGATACGGGCGCGTCACGTCTTTGAGCGTGAGATCGATACATTCCACCGAAACGGCCAACGCCCCATCCCCTGCAAAGGTCAAGATAAAGCGCCCTGCCCCATCGTCGCCTGCGTCAAATTCAAGTGACAACAGCGATAGAATTGTCTCTTTTTCAGAAGGATCGATGCCTTGTGTCTCAACCGATGTCACATCCGAGATCAGCAAAACAGACTGCACACGCTCCGCGAGTTTGGCATCGGTTTCTTCGTGTTCCCACCGAAACCGATTGAGCAAAAGCGCAAATTGACGGCGCGATTTTTGATAGCGAATTTCCCCTACAGGAAGAACCGCATCTTGCACCAAAGCCGACACATATTGCACATCCTCAAGCGAAACGGCCCCAAGGTTTAGGGGCTTTTCATAACTCTCTTCAAAGCGGGCATCGGTCATTGGTCTTTGATCCGTTCAATTTGCGCACCCACCCCACAGAATTTGCGCACTACTTTTTCATAGCCCCGATCAAGGTGATAAACGCGGCTCACGATGGTTTCACCTTCTGCGGCGAGGCCCGCAAGGATCAAGGACACAGACGCCCGAAGATCCGTCGCCATGACGCGTGCCCCTTTGAGTTTATCCACCCCATGCACCGTTGCGGTGCCGCCATGCACCTCAATATTTGCACCCATACGAATGAGTTCGGGCGCATGCATAAACCGATTTTCAAAAATCTTTTCTTCCAAAACGGATGTGCCATCCGCCGTGCACAAAAGCGCCATCATTTGGGCCTGTAAATCGGTTGGAAAGCCTGGGAAAGGTTCGGTCACAACGTCAATCGCCTTCACCCGATCACCGCGGCGGCGCACTTTGAGGCCCGCTGCAGTTTCTTCGATATCAACACCTGCCGCGTCAAGTTTTTCGCAGAACGCTTCGAGTAGGTTGATCCGTCCCCCGATGAGTTCAACCTCACCACCCGCCAAAACCGGGGCCAACATATATGTACCAAGCTCAATGCGATCCGTGACCACAGGATGCGTCGCACCGTGGAGCTTTTCAACACCTTGGATGGTGATGGTCGGGGATCCGTCCCCTTCGATCTGTGCGCCCATTTTGCGAAGGCAATCTGCAAGATCCACGATCTCAGGTTCGCGGGCTACGTTTTTCAAAACGGTTGTGCCTTTGGCCAAGGTCGCCGCCATAAGCGCGTTTTCCGTGGCCCCAACGGAGGCAAAGGAAAATTCAAATTCCGCGCCCGTTAGGCCGTTTGGTGCTTTGGCATGCACATAGCCATCTTTCAATTCGATTTCTGCGCCCATGGCTTCGAGTGCTTTGAGGTGCAAATCCACCGGGCGGGCGCCAATCGCGCACCCACCCGGAAGCGATACAATCGCTTCGCCATCGCGCGCAAGCATCGGGCCCAACACCAAAATAGAGGCGCGCATTTTGCGCACGATGTCATAATCAGCGGTGTGATTGTGGATGTTATGGGAGGACATGGTGATCACTTGTCCGTCTTGCAGGGATGACACCTCAGCCCCAAGTGATTCCAACAATTCGGTCATGGTCGCGATATCTGAAAGGCGCGGCGCATTGGTTAAGGTGAGCGGCTCTTCGCTCAAAAGCGTCGCAGGCATCAAAGTGAGGCAAGCGTTTTTGGCCCCTGCAATGTCAATTTGACCGCTTAACGGGCCGCCGCCTTTAACTAAAATCGAATCCATATGCTCTAGCCTTCTTTATTTGTACCTGTGTCCGACGCTGATACCGCGTTTCGGGCCCGTGTCTGCGCTTTGCGGCGCGACATGTTTGCCTTTAGCGCCGCTTTCATGCGCGCCTCGCGATCAAGTGCCTTTTGGGACTTCTTTTTTACATTTTTATCTTCCGTCATGGCTCCTTCCTAACCCATGTGGAAAAAAGGGTCCAGATTGCCGTTGCGAGGTTTTAAAAATACCTGAAACGCGGCGCAAACTGTTGCCCGAAAATGCACAGCAAAAATGTGACGCCTAGAGGCGCAGAACCCACGGACATCTTATCTTTGCACAGAAGTCCGAAAAACCATGAGTTTACGCTTGCATGGTCGCAAAAATACCTCTACTTAGCCGCGCATCCGATGTGAAAACTTTCATCACGTCGCTGCTGTAGCTCAGTGGTAGAGCGCGTCATTGGTAATGACGAGGTCGGGAGTTCAATTCTCCCCAGCAGCACCATTCCCCCATGCGAAACCTTCCTTTTGACCCATAAATTGGAATAATCATTTGGGGCAAACGCAACATTATTTTATAGATTTGGCCCGCAGAACAACAATCGAACTCTCGTTTTTTTTGGCAATTTATGAATTAAATCAGCTCTTTATAGATTTTACTCAATTTCAAAAGTGTTGAGATATGGCCTAGCCAGCGACTGAAGGCCCTGCTCCCACTTTGATCACAACACGAGAAGATACAAATTCTTGCACTGCACTCTTCTTATTCGGCTGCGATACCATTGCGATCACAAATCCGAAAATAGAGCACTCAAAGAGTGCATGATTTGCGCAGGCGCAAACCAACGCCTTATTCAAAAAATTAAATAAAAATTACGACCGTCGTGTTTTACAAAATACGCCCGCACACAAGCCCGCCGCGTTGAGGTGCCTATAGGTTCATAAAGCGATCAAGAAGCTTTAGACCAGCGGAACCACTACGTTCAGGGTGAAATTGAACGCCCATTACATTGTCTTTGCCAACAGCCGCCACCACAGGCAGTCCTGCATGATGCACGGTTGCGAGAACGGCATCGGGGTCTGTTGGCCGTACAGAAAAGGAATGCACAAAGTAATAGGTGTGATCGCTATCCCCGTCCTCGGCGTTTGCTGCAAATATTCCTTTATGGGGCGGCGACAATGGATGCCACCCGATCACGGGGATGCGAAGTTTTTCAGAGCTCTCAGCACGCTCTTCAATTTTATCAACGGTCCCTTGGATAAGACCTAGACCTTTATGAACACCAAATTCATGGCCTTCATCCATCAAAAGCTGCATTCCGACGCAAATGCCCATCATTGGCCGCCCGGTTTCAACAAACGCGTGCAGAGCCTCATCAATTCCTTGCTGTTTTAGCAGTTCCGCCGCTTTGCCAAATGCCCCGACACCAGGAAGGATAACACGTTCCGCCGCGACAATGCGTTCTCGGTCATTTGTCAATTCCGCATCAATGCCAAGCCCACGCAACGCATGCATGACGGAAAAGACATTTCCGCTTCCGTAATCGACAACAGTACAGCTTTTTGAACCCATAACCGGTTTTCCTATTCTTCTCTCATGTCGCAAATACCTTATAGGTCTAAGGTTTTCGAACACTCTGCCGCGATTGCGCGGTCTTCATTAATGTGACACGACCATTTTTCTCAGCTGTGCTTTACTCAGCAAACGGTCGTACAAAACACTCATTTTCATGGAGCGTATTGCGCAAATCACCGATCGTTAACTTGTCCCAGTGGACGGCCTGTGCAACCGCAGCCGCGGAGGCGCCTGTGTTTTCGATAAGATCCGCAAGATGTTCACTTTTACCGAGACCACCTGACGCAACCACAGGAATATTGACCGCATCGGTAATTTGCTTAATCAAATCAATTTCATATCCGACCCCACGGCCATCATTTGCGATCGATGTAACCAGCAATTCACCCGCACCGAGCCCTTCGGCGCGCTTGGCCCATTCAACCGCATCGAGACCCGTTTGATTGCGACCATTATCCGTCATGGCCTCCCATTTTCCCGACTGCGCCAAAATGGCTTCGATGGAAACCACTGTTGCTTGTGCACCATATTGGTCGGAAATCTTTGTAATCAATTCTGGGGTACGGGTCGCCGCCGTATTGAGCGACACTTTATCTGCACCCCGAGAAAGAAGCGCGCCAACATCTTCGGGGGTGCGAATGCCGCCTCCAACGGTCAGCGGAATAAACACGCTTGAGGCGACTTTTTCAACGATATCTTGTAGATTGTTACGCTCGTAAAGGCTGGCAACAACATCCATAAAGATGAGTTCATCCGCCCCTTGATTGGCATAGCGTTGGGCAAATTCCGCAGGATCACCCACTTTGCGCCAGCCTTCCATCTGCACCCCTTTAATGAGCCAATTTTGCTTCACATCAAGGCGCGGGATCAATCGTACATTTCGCATCCCAGACCTCACAAATCGAAGGAACGTTTACGAAGCGACCATTCGCCATTTTCTTGGCTCCACAAATGTGGGGATCTGAAGCTATCGGCAAGCGCATCAAAATATTCACGCGTCATGATCGGGTGTTCAAACATCTTGCTGGCGGTTGGGAATTCATCCTCTGGGATGCTTAAATATTTAAACACCTCATCAGCCCAACGCTCAGGGAATTCACCATCGTAGCGCTTAATCAACGCAAGCGCTTCTTCCTTTTCAATATCACCAGAGCGCACTTCTTGGCTCGCATCATAGGTTGCGCGGCCGATGCCAAACTTAATGAAGGTTGTGTAATAGTGGAAATCATCAATTTTATCATCGATGGAGTTGTATTTTGAATAGGTTCCGACTGTTCGTTCAGGGGACGCCTTAAACCCACCATTTTCCACAGCAAAATAATATGCCGCTTGCGGATGCCATTTTAGATAATATCCCAGATAATGCACTTGCGCCCCAAGATCATTAAGCGGCTCCACATCCGTTGGTAGATATGGCTGCAATTCAGAATCAGACATCCCAAAATTTTGTTTCAAACTTGCAATGCTCTCCCCACCAAGGAACAGATCATCTTCAGAGGAGCTTGAGAAGTAATCAAACGACCGGCGCGCATCCTCATTATCAGACAGCGGATTGCCGTATTCTGCTTCGTTTTCACCATAAAAAATCAACGGGATTTTTGTTTGGATC
Source organism: Halocynthiibacter sp. (assembly GCA_049609065.1). GTDB lineage: Bacteria > Pseudomonadota > Alphaproteobacteria > Rhodobacterales > Rhodobacteraceae > JBMYYE01. The sequence goes on along the minus strand of JBMYYE010000043.1, from coordinate 5,773 downwards.
GCCATTTTAGGGGCAAAACATTTCTGCCCGATCATGAAGGGCTGAAACGGGTGGAAGATATTTTCAACGGCCAAACGCGTCAACAACCGCTTAGAGCGCCCAGATGCCGTCATCAAGAAATTATCCATGCCGGAATGGATCCAGGAATTAAAATTCTGCCAGCCCCAATCTGTGTACATGTTGGGCGCCCATGTCACGGTTAATGGATTCATATTATATTTATATTTTAGCATCCAAGACTGATAAAAACTGTCTTTGCCGCCAGACCCAGGGACCAAACAATCATATGAACCATTGCGGCTTCGGAAACGATCACAAAGGGCAATCAATTCGCGCTCACGCTGCTCCCAATCAATGTCATGGGCTTTGCGCTCTGCTGCGCGACATGCGTCACAGACACCATGCTCATCAAACCGAATTGTCTTCTTTTGGGACTTTGCAGTATGCTTAAACTCAACCGCAGACCCTGGTCTCTGATTGGAAACACAGCATTTCACACAAAATTCAATATTCGTCGGAAGACCATATTTAGCTTCAAGATCATTTGCGCTTGGTGAAAAACTCTGCTCATTGATTTTTTGCTCGAGCACATTGGGTTTGACTGACATTTTATGCCTTTCCTTATTGCTTCGCCGCATCCTATAATCTTAGGTGCGCACGGATATTTTACCCAACAAGTACCACAATTTTCTATGGGGAAAACCCATATAATCTATATTTAATAGTAACTAGGCACAAAGCCCCCCACTATGTGTCCCTCATGCACTCAACTGGGCAATAAAGCGACCGATGCGCACAAAACGCGGAGTGATTTTCCATATGTTCCAACTGCTTCTCTTACTTTTGGCCTCCTTGATCTAGACGCATAGCCTGTCCTCGCCATGTTCACATGCACCTTTGTGATGTTGATTTTACCTCTAAATAGGTTCAAAGAAGCGCCCTAAACACGCTTTTGCGCGGATCAGGATAGAACCATGGCACATGACACCCCTTCTTCGATGAACACGGCTCTTTCGCATGCGGCGAAACTTTCTGTGGCGCCCATGATGGATTGGACTGATCGTCACTGCCGATATTTTCACAGGCGTCTTAGCCGTGAGGCCCTCCTTTATACGGAAATGGTCACGGCGCCTGCCTTGGTGCGTGGCGGTGCGGTGCATTTATTGGAATTTGATCCCTCGGAACAACCGCTTGCGGTACAGCTTGGCGGGTCTGATCCGCGTGAACTTGCCACCGCAACCAAGCTGTGCTGGGACGCGGGCTATCATGAAGTAAATTTAAACGTCGGCTGCCCATCAGACCGCGTGCAATCAGGCGCCTTTGGGGCTGTTTTAATGAAATCCCCTGATCTTGTGGCGGAGTGCGTCAGTGACATGATCGCTGCAAGTCCTGCTGAAATCACCGTGAAATGCCGCATCGGGGTTGATGATCAAGAGCCTCACGACGTCTTGCCCGCGTTTTTGGAAAAAATCCGCGCAGCGGGTGTCAAACGCATCACAATTCACGCCCGCAAAGCGTGGCTTCAAGGCCTTAGTCCAAAAGAAAACCGCGATGTGCCGCCTTTGGACTATCCTTTGGTACATCAAATGAAGCGGGACTTTCCCGATTTACATCTGTCGATCAATGGGGGCATTGCCACGCTTGAAGATGCCCAGACCCATCTGGATGCCGGCATGGATGGCGTGATGATTGGGCGGGCCGCCTATCACACGCCTGCCGAAATCTTACAAACCGCAGATCAACTTATTTTCAAAACTGGTACGGCCCCTAAATCCGCCCATCAGATTGCCAATGACATGATCCCCTATATCGAACGCCACATCGCAAATGGCGGGCGTATGAATGGCATAACGCGGCATATGCTTGGGTTATTCGCGGGAAAACCTGGCGCACGGCGTTGGCGTCGGCATTTGTCCGAACACGGCCATGGCGATGCAGGTATCGGTGTCTTTAAAGAGGCCCTTTCACTGCTGGGCTAAAGACAACGCGGCAGAAAAATCAAAAAACTTAACTCGCCGCCGCATCTGGCCAAATTTCTCGCCCATAACGAGGCGGCGTTTCACAATCTGTGATCCCCTTCATCAGCACAACAGGAGGAAGAGGACAGCCCCAGATGTCATCTTCACGCGGCCAATTCAAACCCAATATACGCGTTCGGTTCATGCGCGCGGTCTTATCCACTTCAATCAGGCATCTACGATACTCCGCATGCCCTTTCTCAAGCCTATAATAGTTTTGACAAATATCATCCCAAAGCGCAGCCTTCTCTGCAACGCTGCTCGCCCCCATCCATGAGGGACTGCCAGGGGTTGCGTTTTTTCCAAATGGTGAACACCCAGCCAAAACGACTGTAGACGCACAGAATATAAGTGATGTCAGGGTTTTCATTTGATGTCCTTATCTCAAAACCACGATGCGCACGCGGGACTGCAACACGCTATGTCTCATCGCGCTTTAAACGTGCACGGCGGCCACCGCGCCGTTTGGTGAGCAGGCCTTCGCGATCAGGTAAATCCGCCATGATTGCGCGCCGCGTGGCGGGGCTCATTTTGCTCCAGTCACGAATTTCATCGATGCTGCGCAAACAGCCCGTACAAATCCGTGCCTCCGGGTGAACCACACAAATGTTCACACAAGGGCTTTCGATTTCATCGCGGGTCCAGATGTCGTTCATAGATGTTGCTTTCGGTCCAATGCACCTTGCAAAATATACCCTGCCGCCACGTGATCAATCACCTCAGAGCGACGTTTTCGGGATGTATCCGCCTCCAAAAGCGCACGTTCCGCCGCAACTGTTGACAGGCGCTCATCCCAATATCCTATGGGCAAATCGCTAAGCTGTGACAAATTGCGCGCAAAGGCCCGTGTGGATTGCGCGCGGGGACCTTCGGATCCGTCCATATTGCGCGGCAGACCAAGGACCATGCCTTTGATTTGGCGCGCCTCTAAAATCGCCAAAAGAGCCGCGGCATCCAATGTGAATTTTTTGCGTTTGATGGTCTCAAGCGGCGTTGCCACGGATAAAAAATTATCCGACACCGCAACGCCGATCGTTTTGGTACCAAAATCAAGCCCAGCAATCGCGGCCCCAAAGGGCACTTCCGCAAAGAAATCTTTGATATCTTCAAAAATCATTTTTCGCCCAGCCCCGCTTTGGTCGCGGCCGCATCAATCAGTTTGAGCATCTCAGGCTTACCCTTAAAGACCAAACGTGCCTCAGTCCAAATGGCGGCGGCTTGTTCGATATTGCCCAAAACCCCATGCGCGGAAATGAGGCGCGCCCATTCTTGCGCGCTCCCGCCTTGGGTTGCGAGGCGATCAGACAGCTGTGACACCATGGATTTGATCATCTCTTGGCGATCTTCAGGGGCCATATCAGCTGCGTTTTCAACATCCTCTTGCGAAGGGCCGGCAAGCGCCGTTTTTTCTGGCAGCTTATATTTCACACCCGCAAGGCGGGCGACATGGGGCAATTGATCCACCAATGGCGGCACCCATGGCGCGTCTGCAGACGAGGCTTCGTATAAGGGGCGCCAAATCCGAAAGGCCAAATCAGGGCGCATATTTTGTGCAAACATCAGACCAGAATAATAGCGCGCCATCTGATTGTCTGGATTCACCTGAAGCGACCGTGTCAAAGCCGTTTCAGCCTCAGGCGATACATATCCACGCCCTGCTTGGATCATCAGGTCAGCCAAAATCGCGTAATCTGTATCCGTTGCTTTTGGACCCAAAATTTCAATCACTTTGATCTGCGCTTTATGAGCGGCTTGGTAATTGCCCATGGCCGCCTCATTTGAGGCCAGTAACCGATGCCCTTCAAGATCCTCTTTGCGCGCCTCAAGTGCGAGACGCAACTGCTTCACCAACTCCAAATGCCGCGCATTCACACCCGCATCAGAAAAAACTGGAAGGCGGCTTTCAAATTCCGTTTGGCTGGGGCGGTTTTTTCTAAGCTCTTTGGCCTGTGCAATGCGTTCTTTTAGGGGCATGTCAGGATAGCCTTGGGCCCCCATGCTGGGATAAAGCCCAAATAAAGCCGCGACCAAGACAACCATCACACCGCCTGAGATTGCGTATTTTGCCCCATTTGACAAAGACGATGTCACGCCGCCTTCTTTTTCGCGCTGATCCGCGGCAATCAAGTTCCGCGCAACTTCAGAGCGCAAGTTTTTTGCGTCCAAATCGCTCAACACACCGCGTTCAAAATCGCGTTCAATATTGGCAAGTTGGCTTTTGTAAAACGCCGTTTCGCTTTGATGATGTGCTTTCGCATCATCGGTGCGTTTAAAAACGGGCCATAACAGCCAGACCAAAACAATGATTAAAATGATTGTAGCGGCGATCCAAAACAACATGCGTAAACTCCAAAAGGTTATGTTGCTTTTAGCCGAACTTCACAGCGGGGGAAATGCACTTTTCAGTGAAAGCGCGCCGACCGCGCCCCTACGCCCGTGGCATATGCGCGCAAAGCCCCTTTGTTTGGTGTTTGGCGCCCGCGTGAACGCCACAAGCAAGAATAATCCGATCCTCTGCTTTGTCTGGCATATCGCAAACAAATATGCGAAAAGAAAAACAATACGGATGAAGTGTCACACTCATCACTCAGAACACGGCAAGAGGGATATTACCTTGAAATTTATGATGATTTTAAATGACCCTCAAATTGCGCGCTTTGTATGTAGCGTTGAGACCGTTGAACCCTTTGTGGATCTTGAAACTCTTGGCAAAGCTGAGCGCCAAGGCCATCTCAGCACATGGAAAAGCAAACAAACCGCTGCTGACGTTACGCGCATCCGTGAGGCCGTGCCAGACGCCCATCTTATTGTGCGCATCAATCCCTTAAATGACAACACGCGCGCCGAAATTGACGATGTCATTGCACGCGGAGCGGACAGCATCATGTTGCCAATGTTCCATGATCGCGAAACGCTCGAACGGTTTTTGGATATTCTGAATGATCGTGCCGCGCCTCTTCCTTTGTTTGAAACGGCGGCCTCTGTGGCGATCCTTCCATCCTTGCTTAAACCTCTTGGGCTACAAAGGCTTCATATTGGCCTAAACGACTTGCATCTCGATCTTGGGCGTGACTTTTTATTTCAGCCCCTTGCGGAAGGTTTGCTAGAAGAACCGGCCGCTGCAATGCGCGAGGCGGGAACATTTTTTGGCATAGGTGGTGTGGCACGCGCCCGCGAAGGGATCGTAAGCCCTGAGTTTTTGTTGGGGGAACATGTCCGGCTCGGGTCTCAAGCCGCTATATTGTCGCAAACATTCCACCGCAATGCGGGGTCCCTCCAAGAGTTGAGTGAAACCATGAATTTCAAAGAAGAAGTTCAACGCCTTAGCGATATATATGATGAGTTTAGTGCAACCGATGCCCAAAGCCTTGAAGCAAATAGAATAGAAACCCGTGATCGCGTGAATGATGTTGCCAGTCAAATCCGTGCCGCGCGCAGCAGAGCCTAAAAGCCCTTTCGGGGCGGTTTTTCAAAAATCCTCAAAAATTGTGAAAAATCTGCAAATTGCCTCTGGACAGTTCGAAGACCCGCGCATAAAAGATGCCCACCTGAACGCAAGTTCACCCGTGCCCGGGTAGCTCAGGGGTAGAGCAGTGGATTGAAAATCCTCGTGTCGGTGGTTCAAATCCGCCCCTGGGCACCACTTTTCCTTAAATTATTGAATAAAAATCCACATTCCCCAGCCCCACGAATGTCCCAGTTTGAGGCGTTGCTTGGAGTGCCAATACTTCTCTTTTGTGCCTTATCATCGCCAC
>JBMYYE010000042.1:0-18917 GCA_049609065.1 Halocynthiibacter sp. | reverse complement strand
TACGGGTTGGGGATCGTGTCGATGGGGGCAAAGTTGCCGCGATTGGACGTTCTGAATTGAAATATATCAAACGTGGACGCAACATCACGCTTTCTATGCCAAAGGGATAGATTTGCGCGATACTTGCGAGTTTCGTAAAAAACTTGCATATATCTCGTATGAATATGGATGAAATAGATAAAAAATTGCTTCAAGCCCTGCAAGAAAATGCCTTGGCGACGGCGCAGGAATTGTCGGAGAAACTGCATCTCTCCGCGTCTCAGATCGGCAGACGGCGGCAGCGACTTGAAGCCTCCGGCTTGATAAAATCCTATACAGCACGTTTGTCATCTGAGGCACTGGGCCTTGGGGTTCAAGCATTTGTTGAGGTGCAAATGGCCACCCATGACCAAGCGGATGCGCGTGCCTTCGCACAGATGGTGGCGGCGCGGCGCGAAATCGTTTCGGTTTGGACCCTGACGGGCGAAAGCGATTATCTGATGCGGGTCTATTGTGAAAGCTTGCGCGAGTTGCACCACCTGATTGATGGGGCGTTGTTGCCACATCCTGCGGTGGCGCGTGTGCAAAGCCAAATCGTGATGGATCAGCTAAAACAAGACGCCCCTCTGCCGATCTAAAAACCGCCCCGGTAGTGGGGGCGGTTTTGAAGGTGGTTTGCGTTTGGCTTAGGCCGCGCGTGCGATGAGGATTTCCTCAATCTCGCTTTGGGCGGTGCCATCTTCGGATCCTGCAACGGCTGCAAATTCCCGTGACAAACGCTCAAGCGCCGCTTCATAGAGTTGGCGCTCGGAATAGCTTTGTTCGCGTTGATCATCGGTGCGGTGCAAATCGCGCACAACTTCTGCGATGGAAATGAGATCGCCGGAGTTGATCTTCTGTTCGTATTCTTGGGCGCGGCGCGACCACATTGCGCGTTTTACTTTGGCCTTACCTGAAAGCGTTTTGCGCGCAAGCCCAACAATATCAGGGGAGGACAGGGCGCGCATGCCCACGTCTTCGGCCTTCAGTGTTGGCACGCGAAGCGTCATCTTGTCTTTGGCAAAGGCGATTACATAAAGTTCGAGCTCAACACCTGCGACTTCTTGCTCTTCAACCTCAGTGATCTGGCCAACGCCATGGGAGGGGTAAACAACAAATTCATTTACACGGAAGGGCAGTTTTTTTGATTTAGCCATAGTCTACTTTCTCTTTCGGGCTGCACCTAAGGGAGGTCTGAGGCGCGAAAAAACGCGCAGGAACCTCTGCGCGCTTCATGATTTCTTTAAGTATATCACAAAAATGGGGCAATTAAAACACCCCTAAGGTTTTCCGTGGTTTAGCCGCCTTCGCCGGGGGTTTCGGAGAAGTATTTCTCAAGCTTGCCGCTCTCGCCGTCGCGTTCTTCTGCGTCGGGGAGTTGATCTTTCTTTGTGATGATCACGGGCCACATTTCGGCGTATTTGCGGTTGAATTCGACCCATTTTTCCGCATCAGAATCCGTATCAGGGCGGATGGCATCAGCTGGGCATTCAGGTTCACAAACGCCACAATCGATGCATTCATCAGGATGAATGACGAGCATGTTTTCACCTTCGTAAAAACAATCTACAGGACAGACCTCAACGCAGTCTGTGTATTTGCAGGCGATGCAGGCATCATTGACGATATATGTCATGGTGGGGACTCGGTTTTTTGTTATCCCCCTTGAGTTAGTCCAGCTTTCGCTGTCATTCAAGTGGGGAAAACTTAGAAAGGCGGGCATTGCGACGATCTTTAGCAGATGGGCGCCCTTTTCCTTCAAATCTTGGTGATTTAGTCACAAAGTTTGCCTCTGGGCTGTGATCGAGGAAATGTGTCTGTGCCTCTGGTGCGGGTCCGCGGCGTATTGAGAGAGCCGTGACTTCAATGACCCGTATGTGCTTTTCTTGGAGAAAGGTGAGTGTATCGCCAACCCGCACTTTGGCGGCGGGTTTGGCCGTTTTTGTCTGATTAATCCGAAGATGCCCGCCCGTGACCATAGTGGTCGCGCGCGCGCGTGTTTTGAAAAATCGGGTATGCCAGAGCCATTTATCGACCCGCATGGAGGGTGTGGAACCCTCCACTTAACCCTTATCCTTGAGCCCCATGAGAGCAGCGGCAAAGGGATTGTCGGGGTCGATTTTCTTTTCTTTCTTGGGCGGAGCCGCCTTGAAAGATTTGGCTTTGTTGCCTTGGGGTTTGCCTTTGCCACCTTTGCGTGGTGGACGGCGATCGCCTTGGGGCTTGCCGCCTGCATTCGGGCGAGGCTTGCGTTTGGGCATCCAGCGGAATGTATAGAAGGTTTCCATCTCAGGCGCGGCGGCCTCTTCTGGGGTTTCTTCTGCACTTGCCTCAGGGGTGTCGCTTGGTGCGGCCTCTGTCGCTTCTTCAGTAGGCTTTTCGCTTTCGGCGGGTGCGGCCTTTAGCTTCTCGCGTGTGCCTTCTTCGGCACCGTAGCCCAAGCCTTGCATAAGGTCGGCGAATTGCACCAATGTCATACCCGTAATGGACAACATGTCTGCGGTGGCTTCGAAACCGCCACGGCTGTCTTGGGTGCGCAAAAGGTCGGCCAGACGCTCAAGCATATCGATACGGATCGCCCGTTCGCCTGCTGCGCGGTAGCCTGATTTGAGGTGATAGCCTTCGGCTGCGTCTTTGAGGGTTGGAACGGTGACAACGCCTGCGGGTGGGGATTCTGGAAATTCTGCGAAATCAGAAGCCAAGGACCACAAAACCAAGCGAAGACGCGTTGGCGCAGGTTTCAAGAGAAGCGGCATGAAGATCGTGAATTGACCAAAGCGAATGCCATGTTTGCGTAGAGCGCCGCGCATGTCTTGGTCCAAGGCTTTCACATCTTCGGCCACATCCGTACGGTTTACGAGGCCAAGACCTTCGACCATTTGAAAGGCGAACCCTTTGGCAAGGCCGGTGAGCTCTTCGTCACCAGAAAGCTTGTTTAGAGGTTCAAAGAGAGCGGCGATTTTCCGATCGATAAAATGCTGCAAGCGACGGGTCACTTTTTGCATCACATCGGGGCCGGCTTCTTCGTCTACGAAGGCTTCAACCGTTGGTTTGAGAACATCAGCCCCTTTGACGAGTTTGCCAACCGCATGTTCGCCCCACATGAGCCCACCTTGTTCGGTGTAATCAATTTCGGTGTCAGGGGCGTTATAGAACCGATCTGCGCGCAGATGGAATTCTGGCGTTAGGGCCGTGATGCTTGCTTGGCGCACGGTCTTTGCCTCTTCGGCGTTGGAAGTTTTGTCCTGCATAAAGCGGAACCCAGCAAGACGGCCGATAAATTCGCCTTCAACCGTCACTTCACCTTTGTCATTTACGTCAGCCAAGAGGCTCTCCTTTTGTTTTAATCGGCGCAACAAAACGGATGTGCGCCGATCAACGAATCTTTGTGTGAGGCGCTCATGGAGCGCATCTGATAAACGGTCTTCTACAGCGCGCGTCGCCGCTCGCCAATGGGTTTCATCGTCTAGCCAGTTTTTTCTTTGTGCGACATATGTCCATGTGCGGATAAAGGCAAGGCGACGTGATAGCGCATCAATGTCACCTGCGGTTTGATCAAGCGCCTTAACCTGACGTGCAATCCAGTCATCGGGTATCCGCCCAATGCTGCGTTTATAGTCAAATATTTTTGTCAGGATCGCGGCGTGTTCAGCGGGTGAAACGCCCCTAAAATCAGGGATTTGACAGATCGACCACAACAGTTCCGTATCCTTTGCCCCAAGGGTGCCGTAGCGATCCACATCACCTGAAATCGCCCGTAGCGCTTTGAGATCATCGGCTTCACCCGTGCGCATTAAAATGGGATCATCACTCATGCGTTCGAGGCTGGAAATCAATTGCGCAGGGGAAGCGAAATTTAGCTTGGGGTTGCGCCAGAAGAGTTTTTTGATCGCGGGAAAACGGTGCGCACGCAACATTTCAATGGTTTCTTCGCTCAATTCCGGCGCTTCGCCCGTCACGCCATAGGTGCCGTGATCCATATGCCGTCCCGCGCGCCCTGCGATTTGCGCCAGCTCATTTGGATAGAGCATCCGCATTTTATGGCCGTCAAATTTCGAAAGCGCCGAAAAAGCCACATGCCCAATATCGAGGTTTAACCCCATGCCAATCGCATCGGTCGCCACGAGGTAATCCACATCGCCGTTTTGATAAAGTTCGACTTGGGCATTGCGCGTGCGTGGTGACAGCGCGCCCATAACCACGGCGGCCCCGCCTTTTTGACGCCGCAACAATTCGGCAATGCCATAGACGTTATCGACGGAAAAGCTCACGACGGCGCTACGCGGGATCATGCGGCTGATCTTCCGAGCCCCTGAATAAACGAGGTCAGAGAACCGTTCGCGTTGCATGAACTCGGCCTCCGGGATCAATTCACGGATGGCGTTGCGCATGGTGTCTGCGCCCATGAAAAGCGTTTCATGGCGGCCACGGGCATGGAGCAACCTTTGGGTAAAAACATAGCCGCGGTCAGGATCAGCACAGAGCTGAATTTCGTCGACGGCTAAAAACTCTGGATCGAGCCCCATGGGCATCGCTTCGACTGTGCAGATCCAGTATTTGGGCTTGGGGGGCACGATGCGTTCTTCGCCAGTGATCAGCGCCACATGCCGATGGTCGCGAATGTCACAGATTTTATCATACACTTCGCGTGCCAACAGCCGCAAAGGTAGCCCCATGACGCCGGATTGATAGCTCAACATGCGTTCAATCGCGTAATGGGTTTTGCCGGTATTCGTGGGGCCTAAAACGGCCGTTATGCGACGTGGATTTGCCATATTTTTTCTCTAGGGAAAATTACGTCTGTTGTCACGGGGCAATTGCCGCAAGGTGGGGCGGTTGCGCGCTTAGAGGTCGCAACGTCACCTCGGGCGGTCTGTTGACGCGGTTGGGGACGGGGCGTAGCGTTATGCCAACTTTACTTATTTCATGAGGATTTCTCAGATGTCTCTATTTTCTGCAACGGCAGCGTGGGTCGAAGACGAACATAAAATGTTTGCGGAAAGCGTAGACCGTTTTTTCGCGGATGAGCTTTCTCCAAACATTGAAAAGTGGAACGAACAGGGCATCGTGGACCGTGAGTTTTGGCGCAAAGCGGGCGAAAACGGCATCATGGGTGGTGCCATTGACGAAGCATATGGCGGCTCTGGCGGCGGGATCGGGTTTGATGCGATCACATGCTATGAACAGACCCGCAAAAGCGATAGTGGCTGGGGTTTTGGTATCCAATCCATCGTGATGCACTATATTGCGCAATATGGCACCGAAGCGCAAAAACAAAAGTGGCTCACGAAATTGGTGTCTGGTGAATTTGTGGGCGCGATTGCCATGACGGAACCTGGCACTGGGTCCGATTTGCAGAATGTGCGCACGACCGCGATGAAAGATGGAAATGGCTATACGATCAACGGATCGAAGATTTTCATCACCAACGGCCAAGCCGCAGATTTGGTAATCGTCGTGGCCAAAACCGACAAAGATGCAGGCGCCAAGGGGGTGTCTTTGATGGTGGTGGAAACCGCGGATGCCGAAGGGTTTACCCGCGGGCGCAACCTCAAAAAAATTGGTATGAAAGCCAATGACACGTCTGAATTGTTTTTTGAGGATGTGAAAATCCCCGCGGATAATTTGCTTGGAACCGAAGAAGGGCAAGGGTTCTATCAGCTGATGAAACAGCTGCCTTGGGAACGGTTGATGATTGCGGTGATGGGGCTTGGATCCATTGATTGTGCGATTGAGGAAACCGTGAAATATGTGCAAGAGCGCAAAGCCTTTGGCAACCGTGTGATGGATTTCCAAAACACGCGCTTTAAGCTTGCTGAATGTAAAACGAAGGCCGAAGTTCTGCGTTCATTTGTCAATGAGTGTTTGGCACAGCTTGAGGCAGGCACTCTTGATGCGCCGACCGCGTCCATGGCGAAATATTGGGGCTCACAGGTGCAAAATGAAGTGATGGATGAATGTCTCCAACTTCATGGTGGCTATGGCTATATGATGGAATATCCGATTGCGCGGCTTTATGCGGATGCGCGGGTGCAGATGATCTATGGTGGCACGAATGAGATCATGAAGGAACTCATCGCGCGGTCACTGGACGTTTGATCGATCAACTGAATTGTAGAAACGAAAAACGCCCGCAAAACCTGCGGGCGTTTTCATTTGAATGTTATGATGTCGATTATTTTGACAAAATGCGGTTCACATAAGTTTCGGCGATTTGCACGGCGTTCAACGCCGCACCTTTGCGCAAGTTGTCAGATACGCACCAAAGGTTGAGGCCGTTTTCAACGGTCACATCTTGGCGGATGCGGGAAATGAATGTGGCAAAATCGCCCACACATTCCGCAGGTGTCACGTAGCCACCGTCTTCGCGTTTGTCGATCACCATGATGCCTGGGGCTTCGCGCAAGATGTCGCGCGCTTCATCTTCGTCCAAGAAATCTTCGGTTTCGATGTTGACTGATTCTGAGTGGCCGACAAAGACAGGGACACGCACACAAGTTGCGGTTACTTTGATGGAAGGATCGACGATTTTCTTCGTCTCAGCGATCATTTTCCATTCTTCTTTGGTGTCGCCGCTGTCCATAAATACGTCAATATGCGGGATCACGTTAAACGCGATTTGTTTTGGGTATACGCTTGGGGCGACTTCTTGGCCCGGCACATACATGCCTTTGGTTTGGTTCCAAAGCTCATCAATCGCATCTTTGCCAGAGCCAGAAACGGACTGATAAGTGGACACAACAACACGTTTGATTTTCGCGCGGTCATGAAGCGGTTTCAACGCCACAACCATCTGGGCTGTGGAACAGTTCGGATTGGCGATAATCATCTTATTTTTATAGCCTTCGATCGCCTCTGGGTTCACTTCTGGAACGATCAAAGGGATCTCTGGATCATAGCGGTAAAGCGATGAGTTATCGATCACCAAACAGCCTGCTTTCGCGGCAATCGGGGCATATTGTTTGGTCGCGTCAGAACCGATTGCAAATAGCGCAATATCCCAGCCCGTGAAATCAAACGTTTCGAGGTCCTTCGTCTTGAGGGTCTTATCGCCAAAGCTCACTTCCGTGCCGAGCGAACGGCGTGATGCGAGCGCTACGATTTCATCGATTGGAAATTGGCGTTCCGCCAAAATATTGAGCATTTCGTGGCCGACATTGCCTGTCGCGCCTACGACTGCGATTTTGTAACCCATCGTCAGGGCCTCCTTTAATTATGTGTAAAACGCGGTTTATAGAACCTTTGCGCAAATAGAAAGCCATGAAAAACCGCCGCGCAATTCTGTCACAGGGATGTGTTTGAAATTAACCGCCCTTTAAGTCCCCCCCCTTATACAGAACCGTGGGTGAAAATAGGTGGTGATATGAGTAAAGGTGAACTTGCTCCAATAATTATTAAGCGCAAGAAGGTGATCGAAGGCGGTCATCACGGGGGCGCATGGAAAGTGGCCTATGCCGACTTCGTAACGGCGATGATGGCGTTCTTTTTGTTGATGTGGTTGTTGAATGCAACGACAGAAAAACAACGCAAAGGCTTGGCCGATTATTTTAGTCCGACCATCCCCATTGCCCGTATTTCAGGGGGCGGTGATGGGTCCTTTAGTGGGGATACCGTTTTTAATAAGGAAGAGTTTTCCCAATCTGGCCAAGGGGCGAATGTTAAGCAGGATGCAACAGGCGAAAAAGTATCCGGCGAACGCGGCAAAGAAGAGGATGCTCAGGCTCAGGCGCAAGCACAAAAGGCCAGAGAAAAACTCGAAGCTGTGCAAAACATTTTGATGGCCAAGGGCGGCGAAAGCATGGTGATGAATGAGGTCATGCGTCACGTGAAATCACGCATTACAGATGAGGGCCTTATCATTGAGATTTTTGATCTAACGGACTCGCCTTTGTTTAAAGAGGGCAGTGATGAACCGATGCAAATCACATCAACATTGGCCTCTGTGTTTACGACGGTGTTTTCCATGGTGGAAAATGATTTGGCCGTGAATGGGCATTTGGCGGCCGTGCCGCGTGCGCGGCGCGAAAACCCCGTGTGGGAGTTGAGTACTATGCGTGCTGATCGCATGCGACGTCTCTTGATTAAATCAGGGTTCCCCGACCCGCGTGTGCAACGCGTGGGTGGGTTTGCGGACCGCAAGCCTGCATCGCAAGATCCCATGGCTGTTCAAAATAACAGACTTGAGCTCATCTTGTTGCGAACTGATCTGCCTTAAATAGATCGAATTTTAGATGTTAGCTGGATGTTAAGGGAGCCAAGATACCAAGAGGATAAACAGGGATTGATGCATCAGAAAGGCGCAACATGACTATATCCTCCTCCCTCAATGCGGGTGTTTCTGGCTTAAATGCCAACGCAACACGTTTGGCGACGATCGCTGATAATATCGCGAATTCCGGAACCTACGGCTATAAACGCGAAGAAGCCGACTTTCATTCCATGGTTATTTCAGGGAGTGATGGTCTTTACTCTGCGGGTGGCGTGCGAACGACCACGACGCGTCTGATTGATCAAAGCGGCCCTCTTATTACATCTCAAAACCCAACGGATATTGCTGTCACAGGTCGTGGCTTCATACCCGCTACACCTGTGGTGTCGATGAAAGATGGCGCCCAAGATCGCCCGTTCCACCTCATGACGACGGGGTCGTTTCGACCCAATGAGGAAGGCTATCTCATATCTGAAAGTGGCATGGCATTGATGGGGTGGCCTATGAACCCAGACGGCAGTGTTGGGAATTATCCTCGCGATTCCGTGTCAGCGCTAGAACCTATTCAAGTTGGGCTTAACCAATATGCAGGGGATCCGACAACCAATATGTCCCTTGGTTTGAATTTGCCCGCTGTGGAAACGGAAGCAGGGTCATCAGGGGATCCGCGTGCGTTGACGTTGGAGTATTTTGGAAACCTTGGCACACCAGAAAGCGTGAAAGTAGAGTTTACGCCAACCATTCCTGTAACAGGGTATGGCAATGAATGGACCATGGAGATTTACGATTCTGCGTCAGCAGGCGCAAAAATTGCTGAATTCACGTTGCAGTTTAACGATTCCCAAACGCTTGGCGGTACACTTGCCAATGTGACGGCCGTTTCTGGCGGGACATATGATGCGGTCACGGGGGATCTTAGCCTGAGTATGGCGGGCGGGCCAATCACAATGGGGATCGGGACATATGGCCATACGGGTGGCATCAGCCAGCTCTCAAGTAGCTTTGCGCCCGGCGCGATTACAAAAAATGGATCGCCAGTCGGGAATATGAAATCAGTTAAGATCGATCAAAATGGGTTCTTGCATGCTGTTTATGATGCTGGGTTTACGCGCCGCATCTATCAGGTGCCTTTGGCGGATGTGCAAAATGCAAACGGGCTTGAGACCAGCAGTGGCCAAACCTATCAAATCTCACCAGAGAGTGGATCATTCTTTTTATGGGATGCGGGCGGTGGACCAACAGGTGAAATTGTTGGCTATGCGCGCGAAGAATCCTCCACAGATGTAGCGGCAGAGCTGACACGGATGATCCAAACACAGCGTGCGTATTCATCAAACGCCAAGGTTATCCAAACCGTTGATGAAATGTTGCAAGAAACCACCAACATTAAGCGCTAGGTCTGAGGGGTTAGATGTCGATTTCCTCCTCCCTCTCAAATGCCATGTCTGGCTTGTCTGCAATGGCACGTTCGGTTGAGAATGTATCAAGCAACCTGGCGAATGCGAATGTAGATGGATACGGCCGCCGTGAACTTGTCGTGACGTCTGATCGTTTTGGCGGCGTTCAAATATCTGCGGTTCAGCGCGAAGTGGATTTGCAGGTTGTCGAGGACAGGCGGAAACATGATGCCTATTCTGCATTTCATCAGCAAACATCACAGTTCCATGCTGTGATCGAAACGGCGATTGGACAACCCCAAGAGTTTGGATCATTGGCACAGCGTGTATCTGACCTAGATGCGGCCTTAATCCAGGCAGAAAGCCGACCTGATTTGGAAAGCCGCTTGGATGCCGTTGCATCCGCGGCCAAGAGCTTGACGATACAGGTGCAAAACATTTCCCAAGCGGTACAAAGTGAGCGGGGACGGGCAGATCAGCAAATCAGTGAGGATGTAAATGCCCTGACAATGGGGCTGCAGAAGATCAAAGACTTAAATCATGCAATAAGGGTTGGATCCCCGTCGGATGTATCGACCCTGTCTTTGCTTGATCAGCGGCAGCAAGTGTTGGATCAGCTGTCACACCTTGTGCCGATGAAAACATACGCACGCCCTGAAGGCGAAATTGCTATTTATACGGAAACGGGAACAGCGCTTTTGGACGGGCGCGTGGCCGATATTGAATTTACCGCGGCAAGTGGAATGACGCCTTACCAAAGCCCCACAATGGGGCTATCAAATTTGGTAATTGATGGAGATCCCGTAGATTTTTCTAGACCCAATAATCCCTTTTCAGGAGGAGGGATTGCAGCACAATTTTCTATTCGAGATGATTTGGCAGTCACTGCACAAGCGCAAATTGATAGTTTTGCTGGGAATTTGATTGATCGTTTCCAATCCGCAAGTGTTGATCCCTCTTTGGGGCCTGCAGACGCAGGGATATTTACGGATAATCAGTCACAGTATGTGGCAATAAATGAGTTGGGTTTGTCGCAGCGGTTGGAGCTGAACGCTTTGATCGATCCACAGCAAGGTGGTAGCCCTACTAAAATCCGAACGGGCCTAAACGTGGCGTCGGGTCCTCTTCTCGACAGTACCATTTTAACAAATTTAGGAGAGAGCTTGCGCGCATCGGTATTGCCAAGTTCAACCACGCTCGGGCAAACGGCCCTTTCTCTCTCAGGGTTGGCGGATATTTTTGTTACTGATGTGTCAGGCCAAAAGGAGGCGGGGTCCTCAGAGCATAAATATGCTCTTCAGTATCGCGATAGTTTTAAGGCAGAGGAGCTTGCTGGTGGTGTGGATACGGATCAAGAAATGCAGAAATTGTTGCTTATTGAGAATGCGTATGCGGCTAATGCACGTGTCATTCAAGCCGCGGATGATATGCTGCAATCGTTGTTGAGGATATAATATGATTGGGAATGGATTTGGCGACGGAGTGTTGAATTTTCAGCTGGCCTCACAAAATAAGCGCCTCAACAAAATGTTGGCCACAGCCTCAAATGAGTTGGCTTCTGGCCAAGTGGAGCAGCCTTCTAAGGTCTTGGATGGGGATTTTGTCATTCTTGGTGGGATAGAGGCGCGGTTGCGCCAACAAAATGCATTTACGTTTGCTAACAAAGAAGCGGCCCTTTTTGCCTCAAGCATGCAAACGGCGCTGGGAACTTTACACCAATCTGTATCTGATGTTGGTGTTACGCTTTTGGATGCATCAAGCGCAGGGTATGTCGGCTTGAATGGCGGCGTTACTGCGGGTGCGCGGCAACAGTTTGATGCTGCGGTTGCAGGTTTAAATACAGTTGTCGCCGGCCGGAGCCTTTTCTCGGGCCAAAACGCCAATCCGCCTCTTATCACGGGTGAGGCGATGCTTGGTCATCTCAATGGTGTGGTGTCTGGTTTGACAAATGCGTCTGATGTGGCCGCGGCGGTTCACACTTGGTTTAGCGATCCGTTGGGATTTGATGCGCTGGCATATCAAGGGGGTGCCGCGGCAAACAACACGCCGATTGGCGCGGGGCAGTCAGTTGATTTATCGATCTTGGCAACCGATGAGGCAATCAAAGAAACTCTCAAAGGTCTTGCACTTGCATCTTTGGCCCATGAAGGTGTTCTGTCTGCCTCCCCAGATGAACATATGTTACTACTGAAGGAAGCGGGTCAGAACCTCTTGTCCGCTGAAGGTGGTATCGCCAATCTGCGGGCTGAAATTGGCGTGGCCGAAGCGCGCATTGAACAAGTTTCGCTACAAATTAAAACGGAAACGGATTTGCTCACGCTTCATAAAACAGAGTTGCTGCGTGCGGACCCCTATGAGGCAGCAGTGCGTTTAAAAGAAGTCGAAACTCAATTGGAGCTGCTTTATACAACAACGGCACGCTCATCAAAACTAAGTCTGGTGAATTTCTTATGATGATCCGTTTTGCACTATGTATTTTAATGGCACTATCGTCAGCTGTGAATGCGACCCCTGTTCGATTGAAAGATTTGGTCGAAGTTGACGGCGTTCGCGGCAACGACCTTGTCGGGTATGGTCTTGTCGTTGGGCTAAACGGAACGGGCGATGGCATTCGGAATGCCCCATTTACCGAAGAAATCATGTCAAATATTTTGGAACGATTGGGGGTAAATGTTACCGGAGAACAATTTCGGCCCAAAAACGTAGCGGCCGTTTTGGTCACAGCAGAACTTCCTGCTTTTGCCCGCGCAGGTGGGCGTATTGATGTCACTGTTTCGGCCATTGGGGATGCAAAAAATTTACTGGGTGGCACGTTGGTTATGACGCCGATGAATGCGGCCGATGGGAAAATATATGCCGTTGCCCAAGGTACAATTATCGCGAGTGGAGTTGCGGCAGGTGGGCAGGCCGCACAAGTTACAGAAGGGGTTCCGACGGCAGGTTCCATTCCGTCTGGCGCACGGGTGGAGCGTGAAATTGATTTTAACTTCAATGAGCTTACTAACATTCGCTTAGCCTTGCGGGTGCCGGATTTCACAACAGCGCTGCGTATTGAGAAGATGATAAATTCGTCTTATGGCCGTAGCGTGGCCCAGATTTTGGATGCCGGTACAATTGCGCTAGATATACAAAAAACGCAGCAACGGAATGCGTCTTATGTGATTGGCCACATTGAAAACCTTAAAGTGGAGCCTGAAAGAATTGCTAAGGTTGTCGTCGATCAACGATCTGGAACGATCGTTATGGGGGATGATGTGCGCATATCGAAGGTTGCCGTTTCTCAAGGGAACCTAACAGTGAGAATTACTGAGGAACCTTTGGCAATACAGCCGAATCCCTTTGCGGGTGGGAAACCTGTTATCGTGCCGCGCACATCAGCGAGTATTGATGAAGAACCAGGTATCGGCTTGGCAGAGGTGGGCGCAGGTGCCTCGTTATCGGACGTGGTCGCAGGATTAAATGCGCTAGGTGTCGCACCACGCGATATGATTGATATATTAAAGACAATTAAGGCTGCAGGCGCGCTCCATGCTGATTTTATTGTTCGATAAAATCTAGATGAAAAAAAGTTTCATTTTCTTGAAACAGGGTCTTGCCCCCATCAGCCTCTGGCGTTATTACCGCGCACACAGTTGGGGTGTGGCCAAATGGTAAGGCAGCGCTTTTTGGTAGCGAAGAGTATAGGTTCGAGTCCTATCACCCCAGCCAGTTTTCTATATTTTCTGCTTCATTTTGCATTCCTTGGCTTTCTCAAAGAGGAAAAGTTAAGAATGCCGCCGCCTTTATTCTATACTCCGCTCCGCCACGTTGAGGCCGTCTGATATTGCCGATGATGGGTAGAGGATCACGCGGTCGTCTACTTTTAGTCCGCTGATCACTTGTGCTTTGGTGCCATTATTTGGTCCAATTTTTATTGGGGTTAATTTTGCCGTGTCATTGACGACCACGAAGACGGCCCATGTGTCACCTGCTCGAAACAGTGCGCTGGCAGGCACGATTTGCGTTTTGTCTGCTTGCCAAATGACGATTTGGGTTTCGACGCGAAATCCATGGCCAAGGCCACTGTAGTTGGCGGGTGGGCTGGTGAATGCGATGACTGCGGTCACGCGCTGTTCTTCTACACCTAGGGCTGAAAATTGTGTAACACCAAAGGGATCAACGCGGGTTACTTCGCCTTTGAGCACATTTTGCCCGCCCCAATCTGCGATGATGACGGGATCCCCTTTTGCGACTTGTACGGCGTCGGTTGAAAGTAAATCGACAACGATTTCTAGATCGTTTTGGATATTGCCAATTTCCATAAGCGCAGATCCAGCAGGCAAAGAGGTTTCGCTTTTTTGAATGACCCGTAAGATACGCCCATCAGCTGGAGCATAGAGGGGGATGTCGTCCGATGTTGGGCCTATCGCGGCTGTCAGTCCCTGGTCATCAAACCGGATTAATTGTGCTTGGGCGTTTGCGATTCCTGCTTCTCGCATGGAAATAGCCGCTTTTGCAGTGTCGACATTCGCCTGCATCACGCGTGCGGTTTGGCGTGCGCGATCAAGCGCGGCGGTGCTGGAAATGCCACGTTCCATGAGCTGTTCTGTGCGGGAAAGCTCGGTTTGTGAAAGCTCACGATTGGCAAGCGCGGCATTAAGATCGGCGCGCGCAACCCGCAAAGCTGCCTCTGCGGCGGTTACGGCGGCCAGTGCTTGTTCGCGGGTACGTAGATCGAGCGCCGCGGGATTGGTTGGGCGCATATGTGCGACAATGGTTTTGCCGCGGACCACTGGGTCACCGGGTCGGACGCTGACGCGCTGCAACTGTCCAGCAACGGGCGTCGAGACGACATAGGCATCGCGCACGCGTGTTCGGCCTTCTTCGTCGATTGTTAAACGCATGGCGCCTTGGGTGACGGTCCCCATATCAACCAATGTTGGCTTGGGCCAAAATGCCAGCGTCAGGGCTGCCGTCACAAACAGCACAGCGGTGGCTGTCAAAATTAGGCGGGATCGTTTTTTTACTTTGGCCACGAGGACTACTCCCTTGTTTTTAAGGCTGAGATTAAATCAGCCCGATCGATATCACGTTTCACGAGCCACCCCGATATAAGGGCTGCCCCAATCACTACCATTGCTGCAAAGCCGTAACTTTCTGCATCAAAGATTGCAGGGATTTGATAGAGTTCGCTGGAAAATCCAGCGGCGATAAAGAAGGATAAATAATAGCCTAAAAGGCTGCCGACAGGCAACGCTATGAGCACAATAACAGCCAATTCCCCCAAAAGCACAAACGCGGCTTCTCCTTCTGTGAAGCCGATGACGCGGAGGCTCGCCAGGTCACGGGCGCGTTCCGCATATGCGATGCGGGCGGCGTTATAGACGATGCCAAAGGTGATGATAAACGCAATCGCCCCCATTACATATCGAATGGCCCCAGCTCCTGTATTCATTATGGTTTTAAAAGCGTCTTCTGCTTCGCGTTTTTGACTGACCCCCGCGATGGTTGGCATATTTTTAAGCGCGTAATATATCGATGCCCCATAGGCTTCGTCAATCAGGAGATGCGCCCCCGACACGCGGTTTGGTTCCCGTAGCATGTGGTTTAGAGCGTCAATATCCATATATGATGGTGCGCCAAGGAGGCTCTTCGCGACGGCAGTCACAGGGATTTCCAAGGTGGGTTGGCGCCCTTCGCGCACCTCAATTGTGAGCGTATCGCCAGCCACCACGTTGAGTTTTCCCGCGAGAGCGGACGAAAGGGCGATTCCCCCACCGTCTAAGGGTATTTCAGCCAAGTCGCTATTTAAGGCGCGGTTGAGGCGCGCGTGTGGGGTAAGGCCACTTACCACGCCGCGATGGGTGTTGAGACCATGGCGCAAAATTACGGGAACGTGGCGTATGGGTTCAACACGTGTCACGCCTTTCATGCGACGCAACTCAAAGATGGTTGTTTCTGATGCGGCATGGGTGAAACTGACCGTTACGTCGCTGCGATCCATTACGTTGAAGGTCAAATCAATGGTGCGATCAAAGCCAGCATAAATGGTGATCATCGACACGCTTAACGCCATTCCACAGGCAATGCCAATCATGGCTCCTGCCATGCGCGCGGGTTGCCGTGTGATCCGTCGCAAGACCATGCGCGAAGGTTGATCCAACCAATGATTGAGCGTCTGGCCGATGATCCCTGTGCGGCTATAGTCCGTGGGGGCAGGGGGACGCATTGCTGTTGCAGGGGTGAGCGCAAAAACGCGGCGCAGCACAAATAAACCGCCTGCTGATGCCGATAGGATACTAACGCTGACACCCGTTACGAAGGAGGCTGGATCAAGCTGAAACACGAGGAAGGGAAATTTGAAATAAGCGACATAGAACTGGATCAAACCCCGCCCACCTGCGATCCCCATGAGACAGCCAGCAACGGCGCCCCCAATGGCGATCGCAAGCACCAGCTTAAAGTAATGTGCGCCCACTTCGCCATTGGTGTAGCCGAAAGCTTTCATGAGGCCAATTTCTTCGCGCTCGGACTGCACCATGCGGTTGATCACAATATAAAGAAGGAAGGCTGCAACAGCGAGAAAGATTGGTGGAACGCCTGCTGAGGCCGCTTCAAGGTTTCTAATTTCCTCACTGATAAATGTGTTGGAGCTTTGATCCGCCAAAGGGTAGGCCCCAGTCCCGCCATAGGGTTTTAAAATACGATCAACAGCATCTAAAATGGCGGCCTCATTTGCGGTGCGTGAGAACGACAAAAGCGCCTCATTAAAAGCGCCTTCCATGTCGTAGGCCGCGGCGAGTGCAGAGCGGCTCATCCAGATGACGCCGAAGCGGGCGTCATCGGGGATCAATTCACCAGGCGCAGTGGTGTAAAGAAACTCAGGCGCTTGGGCGAGACCGACGATGCGAAAGCTGCGCCGCGCCCCATTCATCGTTGCGCTGATTTGATCGCCGGGGTTTAGGCCATGGGCGTTGGCAAATGCCCGAAGCAGCAGGATTTCATCCGAATGCTTGCTGTCAATCATGCGCCCATCCGTGAGGAAAATATCATTCAGGCGGGGCTGTCGCAGATCAGGTAGGGAGACGGCCTGTGCTTGTACCGGTAAATCGCGGCCCTTTACATCAATCAGCGCACCGCCGACCACACGCGGTTCCACGGCGCGGACCCCTTCGATGGCTGCCAGGCGGTCTTCTATTCGATCCGGTGCACGGGTGACTGGTGCAAACACATCAGCCAGACGATACCGTTCATAATAGGCGGCGCGGGTTTCATTGAGTGAGGTAATCAACCCAGTCATCATCACCAACATGCCGACCCCAACGGCAATTACTATGCCGATGGCCAAAGCTTGGCCTTTCATGCGCCACAAATCCCGCAGGAGTTTATGATCAAGGGGGCTCACCAGTTGATCTCTTCTGGCGCGAGTTTCTTTTCATTCACAGTGACTTTGCGAATGGCACCATCTGCGAAGTGGATGACACGGTCGGCCATTGCGGCTTGGCTTGCGGCATGGGTGACAATGAGGACGGTCGCCCCTAAGTGTTCGTTTACGTCTTTTAGGACATTTAATACCGCCCGACCTGTTGTGCTATCGAGTGCACCGGTTGGCTCGTCGCAAAATAAAACAGTGGGGTTTTTGGCAACGGCCCGCGCGATGGCCACGCGCTGTTGTTCGCCACCTGAGAGTTGGGCAGGGAAATGATCAACGCGCTCACGTAGGCCAACCATAGCCAGCGCCTCATCGGGGTCCATGGGATCGCGGGCGATTTCGGTGACCAATTCTACGTTTTCATGCGCCGTTAGGCTCGGCATGAGGTTGTAGAATTGGAAGACAAAACCAACATGGTTGCGGCGGTAACGTGTCAGGTCTTTATCTGACATTGCACTGAGATTTTGGTTTTGAAAAAACGCGTCACCCGCCGTTGCGCGGTCAAGGCCGCCAATGATATTGAGAAGTGTGGATTTTCCGCTCCCCGATGGGCCAAGCAGCACAACAATTTCGCCTTCGGGGATATCGAGGTCAACACCTCGCAGCGCATGAACGGCGGATCGCCCTTCACCGTAGACTTTTGTGAGGCCTTTGGTCGAAAAGGTGTTTTTGGTCATGTGACACCAATAGGCAAAAGTTTAGTTGCTGGTGACTATAATAAACCGTTTTGCGTGTGAAAGCTACTGGATCAGTGTTGGTTTTCGCTTGAGGCGAGAAGTTCATACCCTGGTGCAGTATATGCTTTGACCAAGGTAATTGGCGCGGTGCCAATCCATGTGGCGCGCTCAATCACAAGTAACGCGCTTGCGTTTTGAATGTTGAGGATTTTTGCCGTCTCCGCATCAGCGGATATCGCGTAAAACCGCAGATCACAGCGCGTGTATGGTTTATTGCGAACCAACCATTCATTGGCGCTTTCACGCGATAGATCAAGCTTGCGTATTTCGGGCACCGTCGTGGTGCAGATCCAGCGATCTTCGTAGATATGCGGTTTGTGGTCCGCAAGATGCAAGGCCTGAACCCGCATCATTTCTGTGGGTGTGGTTTGCTCAAGCTTGCCAGCGATTTCTTGTGGAGGTTCGGTGATCTTGTGATCAATGAGTTGATAGCTGTAGACACTGCCGCGTTTTTCCACCTCGCGGCGGGTGATCGGAATGTCAACGGTGGCGCGGGTCACGGGGTCCATACGCACATGGGTGCCGCCTTTGCGTTTACGTTCGATGAGCCCCGCATCTGAAAGATCACGCATGGCGCGTTGTACGGTGGACCGTGCACAGCCAAGCTGATCCGCAATATCGGCATCCCGTGGAAATTTATCCCCAGGTGAATATGTTCGATCAAGGATGCGAGCCTTGATTTGATCTCGGATTTCTTTCCAAGATTGGCGTGCGTTTTGCGTCAAATGTTTTGCTCCAGTTCTGCCATCGTGGCGATGAATGCGTCTGTGATCTTCGCACGTGCAATATGGCGGCCTTGTTTGACCACATGGCGTCCGGCGCTCCAAACCTCACGAATACAGCGCTGCCCGTTTCCGCCAAATATTAGCGTATCAAGCGCCATATCACCAGATCGGTTGGCCCCCCATTCATTATTAAGATCCACGGCGACGATATCTGCCAGTTTTCCTTCCATGAGAACGCCATTGTCACGTAGGCCCGCCTGCGCGCCGCCTTCTAAGGCGGCCTCAAACAAAACCCGCCCAGTTGAGTGATCGGACGTGGCGAGGGCCGCGCGGCTTTTGTCACGAAGCCGTTGTGAATATTCAAGAGTTTTGAGCTCGTCAAAAAGTGAGATATGCACATTTGAATCAGAACCGAAGCCG
>JBMYYE010000041.1:0-19323 GCA_049609065.1 Halocynthiibacter sp. | reverse complement strand
GGAATGACCCCAAGCGGTGCGCCAAACGAATGTGTGATCGATGTGTTGCGCCAGAATGGGCATGATGTTTCGGGGCTAAAGTCACGCTCGATCAAAGAGGTCATACAAGAGATCGGTGAGGATCTCGATTTTGTGTTTACAGTATGTGATCAGGCGGCAGATACGCATGAATTGCGCTATTCTTCCTTGCCATTGACGGCACATTGGGGGGTTGCGGATCCGGTTTCTGAGACTGGCGACATAACAGCCAAGATGATCGCATTTAAACATGCATATGGGGCGCTTTTGCAGCGGTTGAAGGCGTTTTCAGCACTCCCAGTTGCCAGCTTAAATGCGGCGTCTCTTAAAGTAAAAATTGATGAAATCTCTATGTTAGAGACACATAAATAAGGAAGTACCATGACAAAAATCGCGATAAATGGCCTCGGTCGTATGGGAAAACTCGTGCTGCGTTCTTTGATTGATAACGGCGTGAATGGTGAGGTGGTTTTGCTCAATGATCCTGGGTGTGATATTGAACAACACGCGCTTTTGCTTGAGTTTGATACGGTTCATGGACGATGGGCCGCAGATGTCACACATGATACAGATCACATCACCATAAATGAAAACCGGATGCGCCTCACAGGGGTGTGGTCGCCTGCGGAACTTCCGCTTAAGGAAATGGGAATTGATGTTGTCATTGACTGTACGGGTAAGTTTAAAACGCCAGAGGCAATACAGCCTTATTTTGATGTTGGCGTGAAAAAAGTTGTCGTATCTGCGCCCGTAAAAGAAGGCGCCGTGAATATTGTTTATGGTGTAAACCACGACATCTATGATGCGAAATCCCACGATATTGTGACCGCAGCGAGCTGTACGACAAACTGCCTTGCACCTGTGGTGAAGGTCCTTTTGGATAATTTCGGGATCAAACACGGCTCCATGACGACAATTCATGACGTCACGAACACGCAAACCATTGTGGATCGCCCATCCAAGGACATGCGCCGCGCGCGCTCGGCGCTAAATTCGCTCATCCCGACGACAACGGGATCTGCAAAGGCCATCACGATGATTTTCCCTGAGCTTAAAGGCAAGCTTAACGGTCATGCGGTGCGCGTGCCTCTTTTGAACGCGTCACTTACTGATTGTGTGTTTGAACTTGAGCGCGAAGTGACAGAAGACGAGGTAAATGCAGCCTTTGAAGAGGCCGCAAATGGAGCGCTTAAGGGCATTTTGGGGTTGGAAAAACGCCCGCTTGTGTCTTGTGATTTTACCAATGATGATCGTTCCGCGATTGTCGATGGGCCGTCCACGATGGTGATCAATGGAACGCAGCTTAAGCTTTACGTTTGGTATGATAATGAATGGGGTTATGCGTGGCGCTTGGCGGATGTAACACGCATGGTGATTGACGCGTTATGACGATGAAACGCGAAAACCCGATGCTGGCTTACGGCGCGGTAACGGCGGCCTATTGGGCATTTATGCTCACGGATGGGGCGCTTCGGATGTTGGTGCTTTTGCACTTCCATACATTGGGTTTTTCGCCGGTTTCTCTGGCTTATCTATTCTTGCTTTATGAATTGATGGGGGTTGTGACAAACCTGTCTGCGGGGTGGATTGCCGCGCGGTTTGGTTTGTCGTCCACGCTTTATGCGGGGTTGTCTTTGCAGGTGATCGCGCTTTTGGCCTTGTCACAATTCGATCCTAACATTGGGGTTTTCTGGTCTGTTGTCTTTGTCATGCTGGTTCAAGGCCTGTCTGGTGTGGCCAAGGACCTTGCAAAAATGTCATCAAAGTCGGCGGTTAAAATTCTAGCTCCTAGTGAAGATAGCAAGCTTTTCAAATGGGTCGCGGCGCTCACGGGTTCAAAGAATGCGGTAAAGGGGTTTGGTTTCCTTTTGGGGGCAGTGTTGCTTGGGCAGTGGGGGTTTTTGCCAGCTGTCTTGGGTATGGCGGCGATTTTATCGGTTATTTTGGTGGCCGTGGTTTTGTTCATGCCTGCAGGTTTGCCCAAAGGAAAAAAGTCAGCAAAATTTACAGATGTGTTTTCTAAAGATGCGCGCGTAAATGCGCTTTCATTGGCGCGGGTGTTTTTATTTGGCGCGCGCGATGTGTGGTTTGTTGTGGGGATCCCGATCTATTTCTATAGCATCCTTTCGGATGGATCAGAGGCAGGGAACCGCGCTGCGTTTTTCCAAATCGGTAGCTTCATGGCCGTTTGGATTATTGCGTATGGGGTTGTACAGGCCTTTGCCCCGAAATTCTTTAAAACACATCCTGCCAATGCTGTGATGGGACAAAAATGGGCGGTTATATTGGCGGTCATTCCATTGATGCTTGCGCTTTGTGTTGTGGTGTTTCCGGTGTCAAATATGCTCACGATTTTGGTTGTCATTGGGTTATTGTTGTTTGGGTTTGTTTTTGCGGTGAATTCATCGCTGCATAGCTATTTGATTTTGTCTTATTCCACGTCTGAAAGGGTCACGATGGATGTTGGGTTTTACTATATGTCCAACGCGGCGGGGCGGTTGTTTGGGACTGTATTATCTGGGGTGAGTTATCAAATTGGCGGTTTGGCGTTTTGCTTAGCGGTGGCTGCGGCTATGGTTGGGGTGTCGGCGCTTGCGATGGGACGTTTATCGCGGGTTGATGCGTTGGGGTGAATGCGCTGGATGTTTTGTGCCTGAATTGATAGCACTGAGCTATGCCGTGATAGGACATATGCAATGAATCAGTCTTTAACTTTTCGCATCACTGAAATGTCGTGTGCCTCATGTGTGCGGCGCGCGGAAACGGCGCTTGCGGATATGGAGGGTATGGTTGAGGCATCGGTGAATGTCGCAACACATCTGGGAAAAGTGCGCTTTGATGCACCTGTGACGGCTGCAAAGATTACAGAAGTGTTAAAGGCACGGGGCTATCCCGCTGCGGTGGAAACGGTTCGCCTTGAGGTGTCTGGTCTAAATTGTGCGTCTTGTTCGGGGCGGGCGCAAAAGGCGCTTGATGACCATCCCGCGGTTGTTGAGGGACATGTGAACCTCGCGACGCATATGGCAACGGTCACCTATCTCGAAGGGGCGGTCACCCCCGCAGGTGTGGCGCGGATTGTAAGCGATGCAGGTTATCCATCCGTCGTTCAAAAAGAGGATGGGCCGATAAAGCATGAGCCCGAACTCGAAGAAATAGCGCGTCTTAAACGCCAATTTTTATGGGCTTTGGTGTTTGCGCTTCCGGTTTTTATTCTTGAAATGGGTGCGCATGTCTTTCCTGCGTTTCATATGTGGATTGAACATAGCATTGGCACCGATGTGAGCCGCTATATACAATTTGTACTGACCTCGGTTGTGCTTTTGGGGCCTGGGCGGGTGTTTTATCAAAAAGGCATTCCCGCCCTCTTGAAGGGCGCGCCTGAAATGAATTCCCTTGTCGCGCTTGGCACATTGGCGGCGTTTGGGTTTTCCGTGGTTGCGACTTTTATTCCAGAGGTACTGCCGAAAGGCACGGCGCATGTCTATTTTGAGGCGGCAGTTGTGATTGTCGTTTTGATTTTGCTTGGCCGTTTGTTAGAAGCGCGTGCCAAAGGTCAAACCGGCCAAGCGATTGCAAAGCTCATCCGCCTGCAACCCGACACCGCACAGGTGGCGCGAAATGGAACGGTCGCGGCGTATCCTATAGAAGAAATAGCCATTGGCGATATTGTGCATGTGCATCCAGGTGAACGGATCGCGCTGGATGGGGTTGTGATATCGGGCGCGTCCTTTGTGGATGAAAGCATGATTTCGGGCGAACCGATCCCGGTGGAAAAACAGGTAGGTGATAGTGTGACTGGCGCGACGTTAAACACCACGGGCGCGTTTCAGTTTGAGGTGACAGAAATCGGATCCAACACGGTTTTGTCGAAAATTATCCGCATGGTCCAAGACGCGCAGGGGGCGAAGCTCCCGATCCAAGGGCTGGTGGATAAAATCACGTTATGGTTCGTGCCGGCTGTTTTGGTGGTTGCGGTTTTGACATTCCTTATCTGGATGGTGTTTGGCCCGTCGCCTGCGTTGAATTACGCCATTGTGGTTGCCGTTTCCGTTTTGATCGTGGCCTGTCCATGCGCCATGGGTTTGGCAACGCCAACATCGATTATGGTGGGAACGGGGCGTGCGGCGGAAATGGGCGTGTTGTTTCGCAAAGGGGATGCTTTGCAAAAACTGCAATCCGCAACGGTTGTGGCGTTTGATAAAACGGGGACCCTCACCGAAGGGCGACCGCAGCTCACGGATTTTCATGTGGCGGATGGGTATGATGCGGATGACGTTCTCGGACGGATCGCATCCGTTGAGATGAAATCAGAGCACCCCATCGCACAGGCAATTGTCCAAGCAGCCAAGGATAAAACCGCGGCACTGACGGATGTCGAGGCGTTCACATCCATCACGGGTTCAGGGGTGGAGGCCATGGTTGATGGGATCAAGGTGCGCCTTGGGTCTCGGGCGTATATGCGGGATATGTCCTTGTCGGTGGATCCGTTTGAGGCGGCCCATGATGCGCTGGCGGCTGAGGGAAAATCGCCTTTGTTTGCAGCATTTGACAGCACTGTTGTGGCGCTCATTTCCGTGTCTGACCCGATCAAAGGATCAAGCATATCCGGGATTTCAGCTTTGAAAAATATGGGCCTGAAAACGGCGATGATCACCGGGGATAATAAAGTGACGGCGGCGCATATTGCGGGGCGCCTCGGGATTGATCAGGTGGTGGCAGAGATGCGGCCAGACGGTAAAGTTGAGGCGCTTCGTGCGCTTGGTGAAGAGGTGGTTTTTGTCGGGGACGGCATCAATGATGCGCCTTCATTGGCGGCGGCTTATGTTGGGGTTGCGATTGGCACAGGAACCGATGTTGCAATTGAAGCGGCGGATGTTGTGTTGGCGTCTGGTGATCCAGCGGGGGTCGTGAATGCCATCCATATTAGCCGCCGTGTGGTGCAAAATATCCGGCAAAACCTTCTTTGGGCGTTTGGGTATAATGTGTTGCTGATCCCTGTGGCTGCGGGGCTTCTTTATCCGTTTATGGGAATTTTGATGAAGCCCGCATTTGCCGCAGCAGCAATGGCCATTTCAAGTGTCTTTGTTGTCAGTAACGCTTTGCGACTGCGCTATATTAAATCGTAGATTACGACGTTGGATCATCAATGAGATATGTTGGTTTGGCTAAGGTTTTGAGCGCCTTTTCATCCGTTAGAATGATAAGCGTATTTTGAAATTCCACACCATAGGGTTTGAGGGTCTTAATCGCCCGAGATAGGTTTTCTGGTGTCATGCCCAACAAGGACGCGAGTTTGCGCTTCTCGATTTTGAGATGGAATTCAGCCGCGCCATTTTCTTTGGCCTGCTCTTTTAAGATGTAATTCGCCAGCCGTTCAACCGATGTTCGGAGCTTCATGTTTTTGGTGCTTTTAATAACACCGCGATAACATTGAGCGAGTTCGACAACCAAGGCTTTGGCAAATGTGCTGTCTTCGTCGAAGGCATCCATGACGTCTTCGGATGGGATCATGATGATGCGCGATTTTTCAAGCGTGCGCGCCGACATGAGGCAAGGCGCGTCTCTGACGGCTGCTGCAAGAATGAATGTGGAAATCGGCCGCAACACCGCCATGGTTGTTTCACGGGTATTCCAGCCTGCGAAAAGTTCCACCGTGCCTTCAACCAAGATATGAAAGAAGTCGCAATCTTCGCCTTCGGTGATAAGCTCAACCCCAGGTGGAAAGTTTTGAACGTAGGCTCCGCGCATCAAGTTTTCGAACGTGGACGAATCTATGTCCGTGAAAAGCGAGAGCTTTTTGATTTCGTCGAGGTTGATTGTGCGCATGATAGCTTCCGATTGGTGGCTTGACATTTATCAAGCGGAGAATCGATTATGTCAATCGTTGATTATACAATTTTTAGCCTGCCGTTTTCGTTTCGGGGGTCTGGCATTGATAAATTTAGCTAACCTATTTATTTTTAAGAATTTTTTGTAAATCTTGATCTAGGTCAACAGGTTCCCTCGGTGTTTAGGTTCATCTCTCCCCAAATTCATAGCCGCTATGGACATCGGTCCATCTGAGCGGACGGTGATGTAAAAAGGGAATGGATTATGGAACTTCAGAACAAAGCCACAAGTCTTTGGCGAAATTTCTTTAATGTAAGAATGGTTCAAATACGAACATTCCACATGACGTGGTTTGCGTTTTTCTCATGCTTCTTTGCATGGTTTGGGATTGCGCCATTGATGATTATTGTTCGTGAAGAACTCGGCCTTACAAAATCACAAGTGGGTTGGTCAATTATCGCATCTGTTGCAGTGACCGTGTTTGCACGGCTCTTCATCGGTTGGTTATGTGACCGTGTTGGACCACGTTATGCCTATACTGGGCTTTTGATGTTTGGGGCGCTCCCGGTTGCGGGTATTGGCCTTGCAGATAGCTTTGAGAGCTTCTTGTTCTTCCGTCTTTTGATCGGTGTAATTGGCGCGTCATTCGTGATCACGCAATACCATACATCTGTGATGTTTGCGCCGAACGTTGTTGGGACTGCGAATGCGACCTCAGCGGGTTGGGGGAACCTCGGTGGGGGTGTGACCCAGTTGGTTATGCCGCTTGTGTTTTCCATGTTTGTTGTTGGTTTTGGTTTTACCGAAGCAATCGGTTGGCGCTTGGCCATGATGGTTGTTGGTGGCGTGATCTTTGTCACTGGTATTGCTTACTTCTTCTTGACCCAAGATGCGCCAGACGGGAACTATAAAGAGCTTCGCCAGAAGAACATGATGCCGAAGAAAGACAAAGTCACTGGCGATTTCTTCCGCGCACTTTTGGATTACCGCGTATGGATTTTGTTCCTCATTTACGGTGCATGTTTTGGTATCGAATTGACCGTGAACAACGTCGCTGCGCTATATTTCTATGACTACTTTGATCTGAGCTTGGTTGCCGCGGGTGCGGTTGCCGCGAGCTTTGGCTTGATGAACATCTTTGCCCGGACTTTGGGTGGGATTTTCGGCGACAACTTTGGTGCTCTTTGGGGCCTCAAAGGTCGGAGCTTCTGGTTGTTTGTTGTGCTTTTGGGCGAAGGCATCGCATTGATGTTGTTTAGCCAAATGCAAGTATTGTTCTTGGCTATTCCGATGTTGATCATCTTCTCGCTCTTTACCCAAATGGCAGAAGGCGCAACTTATTCTGTGGTGCCGTTCATCAACAAAAAGGCGCTTGGCGCCGTGGCTGGTGTGGTTGGCGCAGGCGGGAACGCAGGTGCGGTTGCAGCTGGCTTCCTCTTTAAGGGTGCGATGGAATGGAATGACGTGTTCTTTGTCATCGGCGTGACTGTTGCCTGTGCATCTGTGTTGGCTTTCTTCCTTCGCTTCTCACCTGAGCAAGAAGAAGAAGAGCGCGCCGCCCTCGAAGCAGGTCATCTTGAAACACTTCAAATCCAAGCGGACCGCGCGAATGAAGCACTTCACCGTTCGGCTCAGATTGTTGCGGAGTACAACCGCGCACATCCAGACAATCAAAAATAAAAAACGGTGGGCCCGTTCATGGCCCACTATAACACAATTCTCGGAGGGAACTCATGGGACAAGACTTAAGAAACTATACACCAGAGGACGACAGTTATTGGGCGTCCACTGGTAAAGCTATCGCGACACGGAACCTTTGGATTTCAATTCCATCGCTTTTGTGTGGCTTTGCGGTGTGGCTCTACTGGGGCATTATCACCGTACAAATGATCAACTTAGGGTTTGGGTTTGAAAAATCTGAACTCTTTACACTGGCCGCGATTGCGGGTCTGACAGGCGCGACTTTGCGTATTCCGTCAACCTTCTTCATTCGGATCGCAGGGGGACGAAATACCATTTTCTTTACCACCGCGCTTTTGATGATCCCTGCGATCGGCGCGGGTTATGCGCTCCAAGATCCGAACACACCGCTTTGGAAATTCCAAGTGTTGGCGTTCCTATCTGGTATCGGTGGCGGTAACTTCTCTAGCTCCATGTCCAACATTTCGTTCTTCTATCCGAAGAAAATTCAGGGCTATGCGCTGGGTATGAATGCGGGTCTTGGGAACTTTGGTGTGACCACAATGCAGATCGTTATTCCACTTGTGATGACTTTCGGTCTTTTCGGTGGCGAGCCAATGATCCTTCAAAATACCTCTGGTACTTTGATTGGCAAAATTCCAGCCGGCACAGAAACATATATCCACAATGCGGGTTATGTTTGGTTGCTCGCGCTTGTGCCACTGGCCTTTGCGGGTTGGTTCGGGATGAACAACATTCGTGACGAACATGTGTCCCCTGACATTCCAAGCCCGATTGGGTCATTCGCAACGATTTCCTTCATGTTGATCATCGGCTTTGTTGCTGCGGCCTTTGGCCTTTGGTTGATGTTGCCTGCTAAAGTTGGCGGCTCTGGCTTTATGGTTTCCAAATGGGTTGTACTGCCGATCGTTATTGCGATGACAGTTTTGCTTTTGAAACTTATTCCAGGCCAAGTGGGTCAGAACCTTACACGTCAGTATAAGATTTTTGGCAACAAACACACTTGGGCGATGACTGTGATTTACACAATGACCTTTGGCTCGTTCATCGGTTATGCGGCGACTTTTGCGCTCGCGATCAAAGTTGTGTTTGGTTTCCAACATATCGAAGTTGACGGCGTGATGACACATGACATTGCGAACCCGAATGGGCCGTCTGCATTGATGTTTGCTTGGATGGGTCCATTTATCGGCGCGCTTATTCGTCCAATCGGCGGTATGATTGCTGATAAGCTTGGCGGTGCCCGCGTGACACAGTGGATTTCCATCGTGATGGTCGCCTCTGCGCTCGGCGTGGCTTACTTCTTGAAGCAAGCATACGTGTCCGCAACACCTGAGCAATATTTCTTCCCATTCATGATCCTCTTCCTCATTCTCTTTGCCGCAACTGGCATCGGCAATGGGTCAACCTTCCGCACAATCGCGGTTGCGTTTGACAAGGAGCAAGCGGGTCCAGTGTTGGGTTGGACAGCAGCGGTTGCAGCCTACGGCGCATTCATCATTCCAAAAGTATTCGGCGAGCAGATCAAAGCTGCGACACCTGAATACGCGCTTTACGGTTTTGCAGTGTTCTACGGTCTCTGCATCCTGATCAACTGGTGGTTCTATCTGCGTCCAGGCGCATACATCAAGAACCCTTAAAACCGACTAAGACAGCCACTTTGCCCAGATGTTTGCGTCTGGGCAGAGCCAGCAATTCAAGGAGAGAGTTATGAGCCATCTGCTCGATAGACTGAATTTCTTCCAATCGAAGGAACTCGATCAGTTTTCAAACGGTCACGGCCAAACCACGAAAGAAGATCGTGATTGGGAAGATGTGTATCGCAATCGTTGGCGCCACGACAAAGTTGTGCGCTCCACCCATGGTGTGAACTGCACGGGGTCATGTTCGTGGAAAATCTATGTGAAATCTGGGATTGTCACATGGGAAACACAGCAAACAGATTACCCGCGTACGCGCCCTGAATTGCCAAACCACGAACCACGCGGCTGTGCCCGTGGGGCGAGCTATAGCTGGTATCTCTATTCCGCAAACCGTGTGAAAAATCCGCTTATCCGCGGTAGCCTTATGAAGGCATGGCGCAAAATGCGCGCAACCATGGATGCGACCTCTGCTTGGAAAGCCTTGCAAGATGATCCCGTTCTTCGCGCAAGCTACACAAAAACCCGTGGTAAAGGCGGCTTCGTGCGCGCCACATGGGATGAAAGCAACGAAATTATTGCGGCGGCCAATGCCTATACCGCAAAAACCTATGGCCCTGACCGCGTCTTTGGCTTCTCGCCAATTCCTGCGATGTCCATGGTGTCTTATGCAGCGGGTTCGCGGTATCTAAGCCTCTTGGGCGGCACATGTATGTCGTTCTATGACTGGTATTGTGACTTGCCACCTGCATCGCCCATGACATGGGGTGAACAAACCGATGTTCCGGAATCTGCCGATTGGTACAATGCGGGCTTCTTGTTGTTGTGGGGCTCAAACGTGCCACAAACACGGACGCCAGATGCGCATTTCTATACCGAAGCCCGTTACCGTGGCACGAAATCCGCCGTTGTATCGCCGGACTATTCCGAAGCTGCAAAATTTGGTGATATTTGGCTCAATGCCAAACAAGGCACCGATGCGGCGCTTGCGATGGCCTTTGGCCACGTGATTTTGCGTGAATTCCACTTGGACCGCCAAGCGGAGTATTTCGAAGAATATACACGTAAATATTCTGACTTCCCGATGCTCGTGAAGCTCGAAGAAAAAGACGGCAAATTGATTGCGGGTCGTTTCTTGCGCGCCGATGACCTTGATGGGAAATTGGGCGAAGACAACAACCCAGAATGGAAAACCGTTGCATGGGATGAGGCCACAAATGGTTTCGTCGCGCCAAATGGATCTGTTGGGTATCGTTGGGGCGAAGATGGCGAATGGAACCTAGAAGAGCGTGCGGCTGAGAAAGATACGCAGCTCAAGATGTCGCTCATCCTAGAAGAAGATCACGATGACATCGTTGGTGTGGATTTCCCGTATTTTGGCGGCGAAGCAACCGACAATTTTGTGAAATGCGAACACCCTAATATTTTGACAAAGAATATCCCTGTGAAAACGGTGAAAACCGCGGATGGGGATGTCATGGTTGCGACGGTCTTTGACCTCTTCTGCGCAAACTACGGTCTCGATCGTGGTCTTGGGGGTGATTGGGTCGCAACCGAGTATTCCGAAGACGTGCCTTACACACCTGCGTGGGCTGAGAAGATCACAGGCGTTTCCGCCGATAAGATCGAAACAGTGGCACGTGAGTTTGCGCTCAACGCTGAGAAAACCAACGGGAAATCCATGGTTATCTTGGGGGCGGGCCTGAACCACTGGTACCACATGGACATGAACTATCGCGGCATTATCAATATGCTCGTGATGTGTGGGTGTGTGGGTCAGTCAGGTGGCGGTTGGTCACACTATGTGGGCCAAGAGAAGCTCCGTCCGCAAACAGGCTGGCAGCCTTTGGCATTTGCCTTGGATTGGAACCGTCCACCGCGTCACATGAATTCGACTTCTGCGTGGTATGCGCACACGGATCAGTGGCGTTATGAACAATTGGGCGCAAGCGAGATTTTGTCACCAACAGCGCCTGAAGGCGATTGGGACATTAGCCTCATTGATTACAACATCCGTGCGGAACGCATGGGGTGGTTGCCATCGGCGCCACAGTTGAAAACCAACCCGTTGGAAGTGGCAAAGCAAGCGAAATCCGCGGGCAAAGACATTCCAGCCTTCGTGGCAGAGCAGCTCAAATCTGGGCAGCTTGAAATGTCATGTGAGGATCCTGATGCAGAAGAAAACTGGCCACGGAACTTGTTCGTGTGGCGGTCTAACCTGCTTGGGTCTTCTGGTAAGGGGCATGAGTATTTCCTCAAGCACCTTTTGGGTACAGATCACGGTGTCTTGGGCAAAGATCTGGGTGAAGAAGGCGGTAAAATGCCAGCAGAAGCCAAATGGCACGAAGAGGCGCCAGAAGGCAAACTCGACCTGCTTGTGACCATTGATTTCCGGATGTCCACCACGGCTGTTTATTCAGATATCGTGCTGCCAACGGCCTCATGGTATGAGAAAGATGATCTCAACACATCTGACATGCATCCGTTCATTCACCCGCTACAAGCGGCGGTGGATCCGGCCTATGAAAGCCGCACGGATTGGGAGATTTTCAAAGGCATTGCCAAGAAGTTCTCAGAAGTTGCGCCAGAAATCCTAGGGGTTGAAACAGATATCGTTCAGCTTCCGATCCTTCACGATACGCCTGCGGAAATTGCGCAAGACCAAGTGAAAGACTGGAAGAAAGATGAATGTGAGTTGATCCCAGGTAAAACCGCACCAAACTATATCGCGGTTGAGCGGGATTATCCGAACCTTTACAAGAAGTTCTCATCTGTAGGACCGCTTCTTGAAAAACTCGGAAATGGCGGTAAAGGCATCAACTGGAACACCGAACATGAGGTTCAGCTCCTGCGGGATCTCAACGGCGAAGTCCGTGAAGAGGGCGTTTCCAAAGGTCAGCCAAAGCTCGATACTGCGATTGATGCAGCAGAGATGCTCTTGATGTTGGCCCCTGAAACCAATGGCGAAGTGGCCGTGAAAGCTTGGGATGAATTGTCCAAGGCGACGGGCCGTGAACACGCGCATTTGGCGAAGCCGAAAGAGGATGAAAAAATCCGCTTCCGTGACATCGCCGTGCAGCCACGTAAAATCATTTCATCCCCGACATGGTCCGGGATCGAAGATGAACACGTGTGCTACAATGCAGGCTACACCAACGTGCACGAACTCATCCCATGGCGGACTTTGACAGGGCGTCAACAGCTCTATCAAGATCACCTCTGGATGCGGGCATTTGGCGAAGGTTTCGTGAGCTATCGTCCACCTGTGGATCTCAAAACCATCAATCCTGATATCCAAGATGACGGTGATAACCTTGTGTTGAACTTCATCACGCCACACCAAAAATGGGGCATCCACTCAACCTATTCAGATAACCTGATGATGTTGACGTTGAACCGTGGCGGACCTGTGGTTTGGATTTCGGAAACGGATGCGAAATCTGCGGGCATTGTCGATAATGACTGGGTCGAAGTGTACAACACCAACGGGGCGCTTACCGCACGTGCGGTTGTGTCTCAGCGGATGAAAGATGGCACCATCTTTATGTATCACGCCCAAGAAAAAATCGTAAACACACCGGGTTCTGAAAAGACAGGTAATCGCGGTGGTATCCACAACTCGGTCACACGGGCAACCGTGAAACCAACCCATATGATTGGTGGCTATGCGCATCAATCCTATGGCTTCAACTATTACGGCACTGTTGGGTCAAACCGCGATGAATTCGTCGTGGTGCGCAAAATGCGCAAGGTTGATTGGCTCGACACACCTAAATCTAAAACGGAGGCAGCAGAATGAGAATTCGCGCACAAATCGGCATGGTGCTGAACCTAGATAAATGCATCGGGTGTCACACATGTTCCGTCACATGTAAGAATGTCTGGACGTCTCGTGATGGGGTTGAATACGCATGGTTCAATAACGTTGAAAGCAAACCAGGTGTTGGCTACCCGAAAGATTGGGAAAACCAAGCACGCTGGAACGGCGGGTGGGAGCGAACCAAATCTGGTAAGCTTCAACCAAAGCAAGGTTCAAAATGGCGGATTTTGTCGAAGCTTTTCGGCAACCCTGACCTGCCTGAGATTGACGACTATTACGAACCGTTTGATTTTGACCATGATCACCTCAAATCGGCGCCGGAAATGAATGCGTTCCCGACGGCGCGCCCGTATTCCAAAATTACAGGCGAGCGGATTGAGAAAATCGAAATGGGTCCAAACTGGGAAGAAATTCTCGGGGGTGAATTTGAAAAACGTTCAAAGGATTATAACTTTGAGGGTATTCAAAAGGAAATCTACGGCGAATATGAAAATACATTTATGATGTATTTGCCACGTCTTTGCGAACATTGTTTGAACCCAGCATGTGCGGCGTCTTGCCCATCAGGGGCGATCTATAAACGTGAAGAAGACGGCATCGTTTTGATCGACCAAGAAAAATGTCGTGGCTGGCGCATGTGTGTGTCTGGCTGTCCGTATAAGAAGGTTTACTACAACTGGGAAAGCGGCAAGTCAGAGAAATGTACGTTCTGTTACCCACGTATTGAAAGCGGTCAGCCAACGGTTTGTTCCGAAACCTGTGTGGGGCGTATCCGGTATTTGGGTGTGATGCTCTATGATGCGGATGCGATCGAAGCGGCGGCGAATGTGCCGGATGACAAAGATCTCTATCAAGCGCAGCTCGATATGTTCTTGGATCCAAACGATCCGCATATTGAAAAAATGGCGCTCGAACAGGGCATCCCACAAGATTGGGTAAAAGCGGCTAAAAATTCACCCGTTTACAAAATGGCAATGGATTGGAAAATCGCATTCCCACTTCACCCTGAATATCGCACATTGCCAATGGTTTGGTATATCCCACCATTGAGCCCGATCCAAAACGCCGCCGAAGCCGGTGCGATTGGTATCGACCGTGATATGCCAGACGTGAAATCACTGCGTATTCCGGTTCGCTATTTGGCAAATATGCTAACGGCGGGTGACGAAGCCCCTGTTGTGTCTGCGCTCGAACGGATGCTGGCGATGCGCGCCTATATGCGGTCAAAAACCGTTGATGGTGTGATCGATGAAGGCATCGCAAAACGTGTGGGTCTCGATAAGGATCTTATCGAGGATATGTATGAGATCATGGCGATCGCCAATTACGAAGATCGTTTTGTGATCCCAACAACCCACCGTGAACATGCCGAAGAGGCCTATGATATTCGTGGCGGCTGTGGCTTTACGGATGGCAACGGGTGTTCAACCGGCATTTCCGAAGGTTCGCTCTTTGGGGGTGGTCGTAAGAAGCTCACTCTTCCATCGGAGGCGTTCTAATGCATATGCAATTGAAAGCTATCTCTGCGCTGCTGAGTTATCCGACTGAGGATCTCCAAAAGGCATCGGAAGAAATTAAAGCGGCTCTAACTGAGGGTGGTTTGTTCTCAAACGCCGCAGTTGAGCCTGTGAAAAAGCTCATGGATGACATCGCGTCTGGTGACATCTATGAGATGCAAGAAACATATGTGGGGCTGTTTGATCGGTCCCGCACATTGAGCCTCAATCTCTTTGAACATGTTCACGGTGAAAGCCGTGAGCGCGGCTCAGCAATGGTCGATTTGGTGGAAATGTATCGCGATGGGGGCTTTGAACCCATGGCGAGCGAACTACCGGATCACTTGCCTGTTCTACTCGAATACCTCGCGATGCGTTCCCTTGGCGAGGTAAAGGAGGTGCTGGCAGACACCGCGCATATTCTGGAGGTGCTTCAGACTCGGCTTAACCGTCGGGACAGCAACTATGCGTGTGTGTTTGCCGCCCTTCTACAAATTTCGGGCACCGCCAAAGACCAAGAAATGGTGACAGAGATGCTCAAGGTCGAAGAAGACGATCCTGAGGATCTTGAGGCGCTCGATGCGGTTTGGGAAGAGGCCCAAGTGACCTTTGGCCCCGATCCGAACGCAGGCTGTCCACAAGTGCGCGATATGCTTGCGCAAATGGATGTCCCACCGATTACAACCCCAGCTTCGCAAGCGCCTAGCGCTGCGGCTAAATAAGGAGGCGAAGATGCATAATTTTCTATTTGGAATTTACCCTTATATCGCACTTTCCGTGCTGTTGGTGGGGTCCATAGCCCGCTATGAACGGGATCCGTTTACGTGGAAAACGTCATCGTCACAGCTTTTGCGTCGCAAACAGCTGATTATGGGGTCTGTCTTGTTTCACGTTGGCGTTTTGGTGATTTTCTTTGGCCATTTGGTTGGTCTTTTGACACCGATTGCGATCTTTGACGCCATGGGCATCAGCCACGGGTTTAAACAAACGCTTGCGGTTGTTGCAGGTGGTATTGCAGGCGTCATGGCGCTTATCGGGGGGCTTATGTTGTTTGCTCGCCGTATGGGCGATAGCCGTATTCGCAAAACATCAAGTGTTGCGGATATCTTGATCCTGTCCTTACTCTTGATTCAGTTGATTTTGGGTTTGATGACGATCTTCGTGTCGCTTCAACACCTTGATGGCCATGAGATGACAAAATTCATGTCTTGGGCTTTGGGGATTTTCACATTTGATGGGGATGCGGCGAGCTACGTCAAAGATGTATCAATTATCTTTAAGCTCCACCTTGTGCTGGGTCTCACCATTTTCTTGCTGTTCCCGTTCACACGTCTTGTGCACATGTTGTCTGTTCCTTTGCGGTATTTCACCCGCCCAGGCTATCAGGTCGTGCGCTCACGTCGTCAGGGCTAGGAGACAATTATGAAAGCACTTTTCCCTGATGTTGTGGTGAATGGTGACGTGATCTCTGCTGCGGATATCGCAGCAGAGGCACAAAACCATAACGCCCCTGCGGATAAACCCGGTTGGGCATATCAAGCGGCGGCGCGCGCCCTTACTGTGCGTGCCCTTTTGTTACAAAAAGCAAATGAACTGGGGCTTACAGCAGTGCCAAAAGAGATTGCTGAAGGCAAATTTGAGACGACAGAAGAAGCCCTCATTCGAGAGGTCATCGAAAGCCAAATCGAAAGCAATAGCGTTTCCAGCACGGATATGCGTTCCTATTATGATCGGGCCCAAGATAACTTCCGTGCCCCATCCCTTTACGAACCAGCGCATATTCTTTTCGCCATTGACCCGCGTTTGGAAGATGGCCGAGAAGAGGCTCTAACTCGGGCCAAAGCAGCGGTTGAAACGCTTCGTCAAGCACCTGAAAAATTCGGACAGCTCGCCTCAGAAATGAGCGATTGCCCCTCGCGTGATAATCGCGGGCTGCTTGGTCAATTGTCAGACGGGGATACCGTTCCTGCGTTTGAACAGGCTATGGCTGCGATGAATGCGGGTGAGATGAGCGATCTTGTTGAAACCGAATACGGGTTTCATATTATCAGGCTCAACGCCAAAGCAGTCGGTGATGTGCTGCCTTTTGAAGAGGTTGAAACCCAAATCAAAGAGCAGTTTGAAAAACGTGGATGGGCTGAGGCGTCCTTTGCGTATATTCAATCATTGGTTGATGCGGCTGAAATTACGGGCGTTAACATGCAGCCCAAAGCGGCCTAAGGCTAATTATTGGGGCGTGCGGAAGATCATAGATGGTCGTTTCGCGCGCCCTTTTTGTTTTGGAGAGTGAATATGAAGATTGCATATGTCATGTCGCGCGCCCAAGGGGAGGTCGATGATCTTCTGAGCGGGCTGGCCGATGAATTGCTAAATGAAGGCCACAAGGTTGCTGGGGCGGTTCAGATCAACACCGAGCGCCAAAAAGATCACCCATGTGATATGGATCTGAAACTCATGCCTGATGGGCCGATTTTGAAGATTTCACAGGATCTCGGGAAAAACGCAGTTGGGTGCCGGCTGGAT
Source organism: Halocynthiibacter sp. (assembly GCA_049609065.1). Taxonomy (GTDB): domain Bacteria; phylum Pseudomonadota; class Alphaproteobacteria; order Rhodobacterales; family Rhodobacteraceae; genus JBMYYE01. Next base: position 2,296 of record JBMYYE010000041.1, on the reverse strand, counting down.
CCGTCCTCCCTCGAAGATGCCGCCGTGTTTTTGGAGGATCATATTTCTGATGACATAGAGGTTCTTGTGCTGAATAAATTTGGCAAACAAGAGGCCGAAGGCAGCGGTTTTCGGGATGCGATTGCCAAAGCCGTCTTGGCGGATGTGCCTGTCATTATGGGCGTCAACGAAACGAACAAACCCGCGTTCTTGGCGTTTTCCGATCATGAAGCGGTTGAAGTTCCAGCGGATATTCCAGCGGTTAAATCGTGGCTTCTATCGGCGTAAACACCCAAGGTGAGACACAAAAAAGGCCAGCGTAATGCTGGCCTTTTTGCGTTTGGGGTTACCCATCCCTATGGGAGCATCATGCCGCGCAATGCAAAATAGAAGATCGCGGACATCAAGCCGGAAATTGGCACTGTGATGATCCAAGCAGATACGATTTTAAACATGGAGCTTCGTTTCACCAATTGACGCTTCAACGCTTTACTTAGCTGTTTGCGCTGTGCGGCGGTGATCACGGCTTCGGACCCCATGGCTTTGAGTTCTTTGAGGATGCGTTCTTTTTCATCTGAGGGGGCATTTCTAAACCCTTGCAAAACGACTTCTGCTTCGTCGAAATCTGCTTTCCCTTCGTGACGTGCGAGAACTTTTTCAACCACACGGCCCAAGCGCAGATCAAGGAATTCACGCAAGAACCCAACACCAAACACAGCGCCGAGCGCCACATGGGTAGAACTCACAGGAAGGCCAAGCTGTGATGCGACAATCACAGTGAGCGCCGCAGAGAGCGCAATGCAAAACGCGCGCGCGCGGTCAAGCTCGGTGATTTCAGTACCAACGGTTCGGATCAATTTTGGACCAAAAAGGGCAAGGCCCACGGAAATCCCAAGCGCCCCAATCACCATCACCCAAATCGGGATGCCAACCTTAGAAGATCCCGCATCCCCAGAGGTAAGCGCATCGACGATGCCCGCCAATGGGCCAACCGCGTTTGCCACATCGTTTGCACCATGAGCAAAGGACAAAAGCGCCGCTGCAAAGATCAACGGGAGGGTGAACAAGCGGTTTACGCCATCACGGTCTTGCGGAAGGTTCGGTGCCGCACGGCCAATGAAAAATCGCACCAAGAAGAAGATCGGCACAGCAAGCGCAAACCCAATGAGGGCCGCGTCAGTGAACGTGATATTTACCAAATGCTTGACGCCTTTAATGGCGATATATGTGCCAAAGGCCCATGCCATGATCGCAATCATGAAAGGCACGACCTTGCGGGCGGACTGAATTGGATTGTCCCTGAAGAAAACGAGTTTCTTTAGTGTGTAGAGCGCCAGCGCCGCAACAACCCCACCTGTGAGCGGTGAAACAAGCCAGCTGAGCGCGATTTTACCCATGGAGCCCCAGTTGACGATATCCCAGCCAGCCGCTGCGATACCTGCACCCATGACACCCCCGACGATGGAGTGGGTGGTCGAAACGGGCGCACCAAGCCATGTTGCAAGATTGAGCCAGATCGCGGCGCCTAACAATGCGCCCATCATCACCCACACAAACACATTTTTATCGTCGAGAGAGGCTGGATCGATGATGCCTTTCTTGACGGTTTTAACAACATCACCGCCCGCGATAATCGCGCCGCCCGCTTCAAAAATGGCGGCAATGATAATCGCCATGGTGAGGGTCATTGCCATGGACCCCACGGCTGGACCTACATTGTTGGCCACGTCGTTTGCACCGATATTGATCGCCATATAGGCCCCAATAACAGCCGCCCCGACAAGGAGGAAAGATTGATCGATATGGGCAAATTTTGTGCCCGTATACATCATTACGATGACGACGAAAATGACGGCGGAACCGAGGCGTCCGACTTCGCTTCGCGTGATGTCGGCAGCGCTTTCGATTTTGAGATAGTCTTTGACTTTCATGCTTCTAATCCTTGCTGTCGCAAATCTGTTACAATTCGCGAAAAAGGGAGGGATAAATTTACAGTGCTGTTACATATCTTTTGGGGGTGAGTCGAACAAAAAATGACATATATCTTGATGTTAAAAGCATAAAATCTCCTTCGCAAAGATGCGAAGAAGCGGTGACAAATACAGATGCTGCCTAAGGCTATGATTTTCCTGTGGGAACGACTTCGTAACCTGGTTCTTCTGGTTCGTCATCGATCATTTCGGGTGGAAAGCCTGGCGCCAAAATTGAGTGCCCTGTGGCATCCTCAAGGCGACGGATAATGTTTGGGGACAGTTCGCGATCACCATAGCGCGCAATGCCATCGTCAAATATTTCAATCAGTTTTGGCGAAATTTCG
>JBMYYE010000040.1:0-19819 GCA_049609065.1 Halocynthiibacter sp. | reverse complement strand
TCGTGCATCGGTCTATGGCCTTGATGGCAACGACGTCTTTGGCGGCGGAAGGCCGCGGGGAAGACGCGCTTTTGGAACATGCCGCCATTGTGGACGCAATTGAAACCCGTGATGAGGCGCGCGCGGCAGAGGCGCTCAAGGATCATATTTCTAAGGCTTTTGAAACACGCTTGAAGCTCGATGCTGATCAACTCCGATAGGCTGTGAATTACTCAGCTTTCGGTTTCTACAACATATCTATCTTGGAATTTCGAAGGGCCTCTTGCCTTGTGATTTAGGGGCGCGCTGCGCATGATGGGGGAAACCAAGTGAGGCTCATGATATGACAGATTCGCGTTATTACACCCCCCAAGGCGGGCTGCCGCCGCAAAGCGCGTTGATGACACAGCGCGCGGTTTTCACCGAAAGTTACGCCGTGATCCCCAAGGGCACGTTGCGTGATATCACCACCTCCAATTTTCCCCATTGGGACGCCAGCCGCGCTTGGGTGATCGCGCGCCCGATGTCAGGTTTTTCTGAGACGTTTTCTCATTACGTGATGGATGTGGCCGCAGGCGGGGGATCCACCCAACCTGAGCCTGATAAAGGCGTTGAGGCGGTGCTTTTCGTGACCCAGGGCACAGGTGATATCACCATCGAAGGCACGGTGTTTTCGCTGCAAGCAGGGAGCTACGTTTTCTTACCTGCTGGCACGGCTTGGATGTTTCGCGCAGGGGATGACGGGATTGGATTTCATTGGATCCGTAAACGCTATGTGGCGGCGGATGGGGTTGATGCGCCTGTGGCTTTTGTCACCTCAGATGGGGAGGCGGATTATGTGGAAATGCCTGACACGGACGGGCGGTGGGCGACGACGCGTTTTGTGGCGTCAGATGATCTTCGCCATGATATGCATGTGAATATTGTGACTTTTCAACCAGGCGGGGTGATCCCGTTTGAAGAAACCCATGTGATGGAACACGGGCTCTATGTGCTTGAAGGTAAAGCGGTTTATAAGCTGAACCAAGATTGGGTCGAAGTTGAAGCGGGCGATTATATGTGGCTTCGGGCGTTTTGCCCTCAGGCCTGTTACGCAGGTGGACCAGGGCCATTTCGGTATCTTCTTTATAAAGATGTGAACCGACATATGCCGGTATAAATCCCGTATGCCCCCGCCTTGAGTGACGAAAGAAAAGGGCCCAAATCGCGCATTGATTTGGCGGCTTTAGGGCGTCAAAATCGGGGGCGTTTGGAATTCATTTCGCCACGCGACAAGACATAAGACCGGCTTTGACAATGTCTCCATCGCATGAGGTTGGTTGCTTTTGTGGAATGACGTTTCACCCTCAGTCAATGTCTCATTAGGCAGGCCCATACGCTTAAAAACTGCGTTTCCCGACACGACCATATACATTTCCTCTGCAGGGTGCTGGTGCCACGGGTAATCAAAATGAGCGGGCATATAAACCATATAAAGCCGTATTTCTTCTGATGAAAAAGGTCCGTTTTCTCCAATAATGCAGTAGCAACCGAACTGTTTCATGAAATCGGCACCAATGTCTGTGTTTTTGTACGTAGCCCGCCAATGTGCGATCTCTCCAGCACTGCGAATTGCATCTTGCAACTTTGTGTAGTTGATGGATTTCACTGCTTTGTCATCCCGAAATGCATCGCTGCAAGGGCAATGGTTTGGGGTAATGGGTTGTTGCTGTATGTCGGTTGGGAACGACTTGAAGGCCGTCATCTCTGAGTTTGCAATATACGCATTCTGAGATGTGCGAAGTAAGCTGCGATAGATGTCATCATGTTCCATTCCTAAGAAACGGGCACAATTTTCTGCACAAGCTTGTCGTAAAGCGACATTGATGATTGTTCGCGTCATGTTCGGTGGGGAATGATTTTTGCGAAAAAGTGAGCCAATGGAGGCTTTGCCCGTTTCGTTGCCGCGCACGGCGCTGATCTGTCAAAGGTCAATCATGTGGCGTTTGGATTTCGGGTGACGAAAGATCAATGGGTGAGCAGGTCGCCTAGGGGTAAATTACCTGACACTTCACCCCCCCAAATAAAAAGCCCCCGGTGATCGGGGGCTTTTCGCGTTAGTCCATATGCTTAGGTAAAACCAAGTTTAAGATGATCCCAATCATGGCGGTCGGGAGCAATCCTGATACGGCCAATGTTTTGAACACACCTGGCAAATGCTGAACGGCCGATGGCACGAGGTTCAAGCCAAGGCCAATGGTCAAAGACACCGCAATGATCACCATGTTGCGGCGGTTCATTTCGACCTCCGTGAGCATGTTGATCCCTGCTGCGGCCACCATGCCAAACATGACGATGACCCCACCCCCTAAAACAGGGAGCGGCATCGTTGCCACCAAAGCCCCAACTTTAGGCATCAACCCACAGAAGATCAAAATCACAGCGGCAATGGTCACCACATGGCGGCTCATGACGCCAGTCATGGCGACGATGCCTGCGTTTTGGCTAAAGGAGGTGTTTGGCAGGCCGCCAAAGACCCCTGCAATTGCGGAGCCAAGACCATCGGCATAAGTTGCGCCTGCGATTTCCTCTGACGTGGCTTCGCGCCCTGCGCCGCCTTTGGTGGTTGCGTTGCAATCCCCCACGGTTTCAATGGCGGACACCACGGCAATCAGCGTCACGGGAATAACTGCACCCCATGCAAATTCAAACCCATAGGGCATGATTTTTGGGATGGCGATCCAGTTTGCTTTGGCAAGAGGGGCAAAATTCACGAGCCCAAATCCAAGGGCCACGATATAGCCTGCGATCAGACCGATTAAAATTGCGGCCGCCGACATGATGCCTTTGGTGTAAAATTTCACGCCAAGTGCTACGATGATCACCGTAAGGGCCGGGGCCCAATGGGCCAGTGAGCCAAAGCTATCGGCCTCCATCTGAAATTTAGCAGCCCCCCCCGCGGCGTATTTGATGCCGACAGGAATGAGGTAAAGACCGATGGTTAAAATGACCAGACCCGTGATCATGGGGGGAAATAGGAATTTCAGTTTCCCGATCACAGCCCCCAAGGTAAAATGGATGACACCGGCGATGATGATCGCGCCCATGACGGCGCCTAACCCCATGTCTTTGGCAACGATGACCAAAACGGAAACGAAGGCAAAACTTGTGCCTTGCATGATCGGGAGCCGCGCCCCAACAGGGCCCATACCAACGGTTTGAAAGAGGGTTGCGATCCCTGCAAATAACATCGCCATTTGAATGAGGTAGATCATATCTTCCCCCCCAAATGCGAGCCCTGCGGCCCCGGCAACGATGATGGATGGGGTTACGTTTGAGGCAAACATCGCCAAAACATGTTGAAGCCCAAGCGGTATGGCCTGTGCCATCGGTGGGGTGGTGTTTGGATCCTTGAGATCCCTAATAATCGTGTCCGTCATTGCGTCCTCCCTGACTGACGTTTTGGCCGAAGCCTATGGGGCTCGCACACGGTAAGGCGTGTCGAACCAATGTTCTTCGAGGTTGGTGTCAGCTGTGATCAAATCCACCACGGCAAAAAGTCCTGGATCATGGAGGGGCGTCAAAACCCCATGCCATGTGTTTTTATGAAAATTGATGGCCTGACCAATTTCGCTCATGAAGGCGCGCAGATGGGCGGGCTGTCCTTCGGCGTCATGGGCGACAATCACGAGGAACGGGTGCTGGCTCATGGGGATAAAACACTGCGACCCCAAAGGATGGCGTTCCATCATGGTGAGGTCATAAGGCAGGCTACGTGGCTTGGCCTGAAAAAGCGAAACACCGGCCTGACCGTTTTCAAATGAAAGCGTGGCGCGGTCATGATAGCGTCCGCAAAGCCCCTGATTGATGATTTTATCTGGCGCGCCATTTGTGTCGATCACATCGCCAAAAGGGGCAAAATCGGCCTGTGTCAGGGGCTGGATGAGGATATCCATGCTCATACCCCGCGCGGCAATACATCAAGGAGCCGGTACCACGCAATGCGCTCCACCTGTTTGCAGGCGGTGGCAAATTCGCAGGATCGATCATTGTGAATGCGGGTTTCAAACGCGGCCATGATGGACGCCTTGTCATGATCGCGCACCGCAATGATGAAAGGAAACCCGTGTTTTTCGGTATAGGCCGAGTTGAGCGTGGTGAAATGTGTGCGCTCCGCATCGGTGAGGGCATCAAGCCCTGCAGAAGCCTGTTCAGAAGTGCTCTCAGCCGTCAGCCTCTTGGCGGCAGCGAGTTTGCCCGCCAAATCGGGATGCGCGGTCAAAACGCCCAGCCGTTCGTCGTCACTGGCGCTTCTAAATATGCGACAAAGCGCACTGTGCACGCCAACAGCGGTGTTATGAGCTGGCCCAAGTTCAAGGTCAAAAGCGCGCTCAGCAATCCATGGGGAATGTTCAAAAATACCGCCAAAATTTTCAACAAATGTGGATTTGTCCATGTCCGATGGCTGTATTTCGTCGCTTGGTGCGGGGTGGGTTTTGGCCCAATGTTCCGCAATGTCGATGCGCCGCGGGAACCAGACATCTTCGTGGCTTTGGGCATAGCCGATGAATTTTCGCAGCGCTTCAATCCGACCCGGACGACCAATGAGGCGACAATGCAACCCAATCGACATCATCTTTGCCTGTCCGTCGCACCCTTCGCGGTACAGGGCGTCAAAGCTGTCTTTGAGATAGCTAAAGAACTGATCGCCCGCGTTAAATCCTTGGGGCGTGGCAAAGCGCATGTCGTTTGCATCAAGCGTATACGGGATCATGAGCTGCCAGCCAGATGGCTTTTTCGCCCAATACGGCAGATCATCAGAATACACATCAGAAATATAGGCAAAGCCGGCTTCAGCCGCCAAATCGCATGTGTTGACGCTCGAGCGGCCAGTATACCAGCCTTGCGGTCGTTCACCGGTGACTTCTGTGTGAAGGCGAATGGCCTCTTCAATATCGGCGCGTTCGGCGTCTGGGGCGTGATCTTTGTATTCAACCCATTTTAACCCATGTGACGCGATTTCCCATCTGGCCTCTTGCATGGCGTAGACTTGGGCGGGGGAGCGTGCGAGCGCGGTTGCAACTCCATAAACCGTTACAGGGATCTTGGTGCTGGTGAACAAACGGTGCAGCCGCCAAAATCCTGCGCGTGCGCCGTATTCGTAGATGCTTTCCATGTTCCAATGCCGCTGGCCTTGCCACTGGGCGGCCCCGACAATTTCAGAGAGGAACGCCTCTGATGCAGCATCCCCATGCAAGACACAGTTTTCGCCGCCTTCTTCGTAGTTGAGGACAAATTGTACCGCAATTTTTGCACCATTTGGCCATTGGGGATCGGGGGCATGGGGGCCATAGCCCTGCATGTTTCGGATATATCTGCGCACGTGCCTAGTGTTCCTTTTTTGAAGAGAGTATCCTCAAAGGGATACCTCTATTATCAAGAAAATCAAAAAACTGTTTTTAGGGGGCCTTGCTTTTCTTACACCGCTTTGTCAGGCAGGGATAGAAAAACGGAGGATTTAATGGCTGGATATTTAACAACTCATGTGCTTGATACCGCGCGCGGAACGCCGGCTGCGGGGCTTTTGATTGACCTCTACCGGATTGATGGGGATGCGCGCCAGCACCTGATCAGTTTGACCACCAACGAAGACGGCCGCACCGATCAGCAGATTTTACCAGAGGGTGCGTTTCAAACCGGCACCTATGAATTGGTATTTCATGCCGGGGCCTATTTGGATGCCTGTGGCACCCCCGCAGAAGACCCGCGGTTTTTAGATCAAGTGCCGATCCGCTTTGGAATGTCAGAGGCCAGCCACTATCATGTGCCGCTTTTGTTGTCGCCATTTGGCTACTCAACTTACCGTGGCAGCTAGAATAAAAAGCCCAACAAAAGCGCGGATTGGGCAGTGATATAGGTGATCCAAACCGTTTTGCTTAGGGTCTTGGATAGCCATCCATCTGTCTTCAGGATGAAATGCTCAATAGCAAGGCAAAAGTCGGATAAGATAAATATTAGGGCCCCAAATGGGATGATCCAGTTGCTTTGAGGTAGCGTAAGTGAAACTGCGCCAAAAGCAATGATGAGGGCCATATAGCCCCGAACGGGCCACGCAAATGCTCCCGTAAACGGGATCAACACAAAGTTAAGAAGCACACCCATCGCAAGAAGTGCAAGGATCACCCAGAGCTGCGCAGTGCTGGGTGGGCCCATCATTGGCATAAGCAGCCAGATATAGGCAATGTGACAGATCGCAAACCCCGCCATGCCGATCAAAAATGCACGGTCACCGTCTCGCGAAAGGGCAAAATCCCCCAAGGCGGCAAAGGCCAATGCTACGATCAGCGCCACGGGCCCGCCTTCAAGGCTGGCAATCAGCGCAAAGAGCAAAACAGGGAGCGTTTTTCGTAGGCTGCGCGCCGTGCTGGTGCGGTGGCGGGTGCGCTTTAGGTAAAGCACCGCAATGATGATCGCGACTGTAAATAAAAGAGCAGGAAGCATCACAGAACCTCTATTTTGAGTTGCGGGTTATGTAGCGCGTTTGGCGGTATCTGCCAAGCTCACGGCATGGGTGAGCTTCTCTGCCATAAATTCAATGAAGAGCCGCGTTTTGGGGTCTTGGTGTTTGCGGTGGGCAAAAAGGCAGGCCAAGGTGATGGGGGTCGGCGGCGTTTCCTCAACCACTTCAATGAGCCGCCCTGTGGCCAATTCATCTGCCACTTCAAAGCGGGGTTTTTGCACAATGCCTTGCCCATCAAGCGCCCATTGCGTCAACACATCCCCGTCGTCGCTTTCAAAAGGGCCAGACACAGCAAACCGTCGGGGACCATCACCTGTTTGCAGGTCCCATTGAAAATCGGGCGCGCCTGGGAACCGCAAAAGCAAACAGGCATGGTTGTCCGCAATCAAATCGGGGCCAGATTTTGGATGCCCGTGGGTCTTGATATAGCTTGGCGCGGCGCAGAGCACGCGTTCCACATCCGCAATTTTGCGCATTTTGAGGGTGCTGTCTTCGGGGGTGCCAAGGAAAAATGCCATATCAAGGCCTTCATGGGCCAAATCAATATTGCGATCAGAAAGCCGCAACCGCAGATCAATGAGCGGGTATTTTTCCTTAAATAACGGGATGTTGGGGGAAATATAGTGGCGGCCAATCCAAAAAGGAGCAGCGATGAATAATGTGCCGCGGGGATTTTGGGTGATGTCCGAAATGGAGGCTTCGGCCTGTGCGATGCTGTCGAGGATGGCGCAGGCCCCGTCATAGAAAATCGTGCCTTGTTCCGTGGGCTGGAGGCTCCGTGTTGTGCGAATAAAGAGCCGCACCGTGAGATGGGCCTCAAGCTGTGAAATCCGCGAAGACGCCACCGCAGGGGAAATCCGTTGATCGCGCGCAGCGGCTGACATAGATCCGAGTTCATAGACACGGACAAAGGTTCGTATATTGTCAAAATAAGACATGTGGCACCCATCTGTAGGAAAATCTTGAAACTGATTGATTTATTTCAAGATTGGCAAGTAAATCTGCGATGAATTACGATGGCTGTCAATGAAAAGTGAAATAAAGGAGCCAGGCGCTTGGAGTATGCAATTTTTTGGGAATGGGCAGCGTTTGCCATTCGGTGGCTGCATGTGGTGACGGCGATTGCGTGGATTGGTTCGTCTTTCTATTTTATTGCGCTGGATCTTGGGCTGCGCAAAGCAGCCGATTTGCCCAAAGGGGCCCATGGCGAAGAATGGCAGGTCCATGGCGGCGGGTTTTATCACGTTCGAAAATACCTCGTGGCACCCAAAGAAATGCCCGACCATTTGACGTGGTTTAAATGGGAAAGCTATTCAACATGGCTCTCGGGGGCCGCGCTTTTGATGGTGGTGTATTGGATGGGGGCGGAGCTTTACCTCATTGACACAACCAAGGTTGAATTGACGCAATGGCAGGCGATTTTGATTTCTGCGGGCTCATTGACCATTGGCTGGTTGCTTTATGATATGCTTTGCAAATCGCCCCTTGGGAATAAGCCTACGGTGTTGATGGTGATCTTATTTGCGATCTTGGTGGCGATGGCGTGGGGTTATACGCAAGTATTCACGGGGCGCGCGGCGCTTTTGCATTTGGGGGCGTTTACGGCCACGATCATGACGGCCAATGTGTTTGTCATCATCATGCCAAATCAACGTATTGTGGTGGCGGACCTCCAAGCGGGGCGCACACCAGATGCCAAATACGGCAAAATCGCCAAGCTGCGCTCAACCCATAACAATTACCTGACATTGCCCGTCGTGTTTTTGATGCTGTCCAACCACTATCCGCTGGCCTTTGCGTCACAGTATAATTGGATCATCGCGTCATTGGTGTTTTTGATGGGGGTCACGATCCGTCATTATTTTAATACGCGCCACGCGCGTGCGGGCAACCCGATCTGGACATGGGTGGCAACGGTTGTGTTGTTCGTTCTCATCATGCTTTTGTCCATGGCTCCCATGTGGGGCGATTATGAGGAGGCAGACGCGCGCGCCATGACGCAATCCGAACTCCTCTACGCGCGCGCGGATGGGTTTGAAGAGGTCACGGATATCGTTTTGGGGCGGTGTTCCATGTGTCATGCACGTGAAACGGGCTGGGATGGTTTGGCCTCAGCGCCTAAGGGCATTTTGCTTGAAACCCCCCAAGATATCGCCGCGGCGGCGCGCAAAATCTATGTGAATGCAGGGCTCACCCACGCTATGCCCCCTTCAAATTTGAGCTACATGGAACCCGAAGAACGCCTTGCGATCATTCGCTGGTTTCGCAATGCCAAAGCAAGAGGCGCGGATTTCTAAATATCCTCAAACCCTTGTACCAAATGTTTAACGCCAACGATGCCACCGACAACAACAGCCGCCAAGGTCACAGGCGCGGAATAAGATAGGGTGGCCATTGCGGACACGCCTTGTCCGATGGAACAGCCCATCGCAATCACGCCGCCGATGCCCATTAGTGCCGCACCGCCAACCTGACGCCCCAATTCACGCGGGTCTTCGCAGGCTTCCCATTTGAAGTTGCCCTTTAGGAGTGAGCCTAAATACGCCCCCGCAACCACGCCAGACACCGAGCCAACGGCAAAATCAATGCCGCCAGCACTAGATGTCATAAGAAAGAGCAAAGTCCGCCCTAAAGGGGCTGTGAATGTGTGACCTTCGACTGGCAACTGGCCAAAGCTCACCTCATGTACCCATGTCATGCCCCAAAAGCCCGACACAATGGACAGTCCGGCAATCACCGCCCAAAAGAGATGCGGCGGGGATTGGCGGAGCTTCTCATAGCTTAATGCCCATGTGGCAAGCACAATGGAAATCGCGGTGGCAATGCCCAAAGGCGGCACGCCAGAAAGGCGCGATATCAACAAGGCCAAGGATTGGTTTCCAAGCGCAGGTTCGACGTCAAATAGGGCCACCCGCAGGTTGGAAAGCGGACCGTTCAAGGTCACAAATCCAAACACAGCAATGACCACCAATACGACGAGCGACCGAAGATCCCCGCCGCCAAATCGCGCTAAGGCCGTAAAGCCGCAATTCCCCGCCATCGCCATGCCATAGCCAAAGATCAGCCCGCCAATGATATGGGCCAGCGGGTTAAAGGCATTTCGATGATAAAGCGTTGTTTTGAAGTTAATTTCACCAATGGAATGTAGGAAATAAACGCCAAAAATGGCGGTGGCCAACACAATTCCCCACATGCGCATGCGGGTTTGATTGTCGCCATAAAGTGCGCTTTCAATGGCCCCTAAGGTGCAAAAATGCCCAAGCCGCATCGCAAGGCCAAGCCCGACACCGCCCAAAAGCCCAACACTGGCTGCCATAAGGCCGTAGGTCATCTAGGTCCCCATGTCTTTGCAAAACATCGTATGTACAAGCTCAATTGTCTGACGGGCTTTTACATCTTTGATGTGATAAAAAATCGCCTTGCCATCGCGTCTACAATCCACGAGCCCTTCGCCCCTAAGGCGCGCGAGCTGCTGGCTCACGGAGGCTTGTCGAGAGGACAGGAGTTTTTCAAGTTCGGTGACCGTTTTTTCCCCTGTGGACAGGTGGCATAAAATCATCAACCGCCCTTCATGACCAAGGGTTTTTAGAAAACTGGACGCAGATCTGGCGCTGGCGATCATCACATCCGCATCGATGCCTTCGGTGTGGGGGGTGGTATCTGTGCTGTCTGTTTGCATTTCAGTCATGGTCTAAAAACCAAGGTCATCGATGATGGCTTCGATCCCTGCGCGGGCGCAATCATCATCAAATTTTGGATCTGGCGCGCCAGAAACACCAATGCCACCAACGATGGAACCAGCGCTTTCAATGGGAACGCCGCCGCCAAGGGCGAGGGGCATGGTCAAATCGCGGATGCCTGCAAACCGTGTGTCAGGCCCTGTGGTTTCCGCCAATGTGAGCGTGTCACCGCGAAAACTGGCGGCGGTCCATGCTTTGCGGTGGGCGGTTTCATTCACATGGCTGCCTGCAAACCGGTCCCGAACGAAGGCCTGTTCGCCGCCAAAACGATCGGTGACAGATACGCCAACTTGGTAGCCTTGGTCCCGACAAAAGGTCATGGCGCCCATGGCCGCCTTCATCGCGACTTCTGGGGTTAGAAACTGAAAACTATAAAGCGCGTCATCCTCTGCGAAAGCGGGCGTGGCGATCAAAGCTGCGGTCAAAAGGAGATGTTTCATGAGGTTGGGCTTTCTTCAGTTGAGGAAGATGTGAGGGCAGGATCTATGCCAGGGTCTTTTTGTTTTTCGTCGGGGAGTTTTTTGATCATAGCACCCAAAAGTCCCCAAAACCAATCTTCGCCTGGGTAGCCTTCGATGCGGCCAACTTCGATACCATCATCCAAAAGGATGAATGTTGGCGAATAAAAGGGCCGGGTTTTAAGCGTAAGGTTTTCTGGAACCTTCCCTTCGATATCGGTGATTTCTAAGGGGGCAACGCGTCCTTCATAGGTCTTTGGATAAATGGGCCCGAGCGTATTTTTCCACTCTATGCAGCTTGGGCAGCCATCGCGGTCAAACATCATAAGTGAGACCTCAGAAAGCGCAGGCAAAGCGCTTAGCCCTGCGAATGCGGCTGCGATGAGTGCCGTAAATATACGTTTTGTCATTGACCTAGGCTCCTTTACATCTAAAAATCCTAATATGTTTTGATAAAAGGGGCAAGACGCGACATGATGTTGGATATTTCTTTTGGCGGGGCTGCGCTTGCGGGGCTGCTGTCATTTCTAAGCCCGTGCATCTTGCCGATGGTGCCGTTTTACCTGTGTTATATGGCGGGAATTTCGATGTCTGAGTTGCGCTCAGACGAAACCATCGCACCTGGGGCACAACGCCGCTTGGTGTTTTCGGCGATTGCCTTTGCCTTGGGGGTGACGTCGATTTTTGTGCTGCTTGGCTTGGGCGCCACGGCGTTGGGGCAGGGCTTTCGCGCCTATCAAACCGAATTGTCCTATGTGGCGGCTTTGGTTCTTTTGGTGTTTGGCTTACATTTTCTCGGCATTATGCGGATCCCGTTTTTATACCGTGAGGCGCGGATCGAAAGTAAATCTGAGCCGTCCAACATCTTTGGCGCCTATGTGATGGGCTTGGCGTTTGGCTTTGGCTGGACGCCATGTGTTGGACCTGCGCTGGCGGCGATTTTGTTTGTGGCGTCTGGCATGGGCGAAGTTTGGCGCGGTGGCGTGTTGCTGTTGGTCTATGGTCTTGCGATGACGTTTCCCTTTGTGATTGCGGCCCTGTTTTCCAAACCCTTTTTGGCGTGGGCGGCGCGCAATCGTAAATACCTTGGGCATGTGGAAAAAATCATGGGGGTGATGTTGGTTTTGTTTGCGATCTTGATTGCGACCAACAGTGTGAATGACATTGCTGATTTCATGATCCGCAATGTGCCTTGGTTTTCAAAAATAGGATAGGAGTACGTTATGCGCACGATTTTGGTAGTTTTCATGAGTGTTCTCACCGCGATGTCGGTGGGGGCGAGCGAGATTGGTGATGATGGCTTGCACAAACCCGCATGGCTTCAAGATACGTTTAAAGACATGAGTGACGATCTGGCGGATGCCACGGCGGACGGGAAGCGGCTTTTGATTATTTTTGAGCAAAAGGGCTGTATTTATTGCAAGAAAATGCATGATGAGGTGTTCCCGCATCCTGAAATTGAAGCCTTGATTGAGGACCACTTCTATGTGGTGCAAATGGATCTTTTTGGTGGGGTTGATGTCACGGATTTTGACGGGACGGAGCTTACTGAAGCGCAAATGGCAAAGCGGTGGGGGGTGTATTTCACCCCAACCATGATGTTCATGCCTGAAACGGTCGAAGACGGTCAAACCGCAGCTCAAGCCGCGGTGATCACCATGCCGGGTGCCTTTGGGCGCATCACAACCCAAGCTCTCTTGGAGTGGGTCCGTGATAAGGGCTATGATGGGGATGAGCATTTTCAAAAATACGTGGCCAAACGTGTCAGTGAACTGGCGCAATAGGGCATAGCCCCTTAAGCCTTTGTTTGTGCTCCTTGAAGTTGCGCAAAATAAGGCAGGATGTGGTGGCTATTTGGCGAATCTCAGCCTATAGTTTCTTTATAGATGAGGATTTGGTGTGTGATATATTCACAAAAAGCAATTTATTCTTATTGCATGCAGTGGGATACATCGCTACCATTTTCGTCAGACTGAATCGTATTGGGAGGAAACGCGATGAAGCTTATGAAGCTTGGCGTTGCAGCATTTGTTGCAACCACAACGGCGGCACTGGCCGCAGACCCACAGCCGCAAGATGTGAAATTCACCGAAGATGGTGAAGTTGCTGCATCCCTTACTGGGGTTGCTGGTGATGCAAAAAATGGCCGTGATGTTATTGGATCAAAAAAACGCGGAAACTGTGTTGCGTGTCACGCTATCACAGAAATGAGCGATGTGCCTTGGCATGGTGAAGTGGGCCCATCTTTGGATGGGGCCGCGGATCGGTGGTCCGAAGCGCAACTCCGCGGGATTATCACGGACGCCAAGATGACCTTTGAGGGATCAATGATGCCAACGTTTTACAAGAAAACTGGCTATATCCGTCCAGGCGAAGCCTATACAGGCAAGGCGCCAAAGGGAGAACTTACAACGCTTTTGAGCGCTCAGGAAATCGAAGATGTTGTCGCGTATCTTTTGACTTTGAAAGAGTAATCAAAGTCGCAGGACTTAAATTAGGAGAGTAAATATGGAACTCACAAGACGGAATGTGATGGCATTGGGTGCAGGTGCGGTTGTCGCAGCAGCATTGCCATTCAAAGCAAGCGCATCAGCAGATGACGCGATTGCGGCCTTTACAGGTGGCGCAGAAGTGACAGAAGGTGGCGTATCATTGACAGCCCCTGAAATCGCTGAAAACGGCAACACTGTTCAAATCTCAGTGGATGCGCCAGGTGCTGCAAGCATCATGGTCATCGCAAGCGGCAACCCAACACCAGGTGTTGCGACGTTTAATTTCGGCAAATTGTCTGGCAGCCAAGCTGCGACGACACGTATTCGCCTTGCAGGCACACAAGACGTGATCGCCATTGCTAAAATGCAAGACGGCACATTTGCGAAAGCATCAAGCACTGTAAAAGTGACTATCGGCGGCTGCGGCGGCTAATCTAAGAGGAATATGAAGAATGGCAAAAGGTGTAAAACCTCGCGTTAAGGTCCCCAAAAAGGCGACTGCTGGTGAAACGATCACAATCAAAACGTTGATTTCACATAAAATGGAATCTGGTCAGCGCAAAGACAAAGCTGGCAACGTTATTCCACGCTCTATCATCAACCGTTTCACGGCTGATTTTAATGGTGAAAATGTTGTTGACGTGGCGCTCGAAACGGCAATCTCAACCAACCCATATTTTGAATTTGAAGCCATCGTTCCTGAAAGCGGTGAGTTTAAATTCACATGGTATGATGATGATGGTGACGTTTACGAAGCCACGAAAAAGGTAGCTGTCGAGTAATCGGCACACTGGAAAGGGAGGAACGACAATGAAAAAGACCTTTAAAGGGACTTTTGCAGTGGCGGCCGCTACGGCGGCGGCCATGACATTTGCGATGCCAAGCTTCGCGGATGAGGATGCGGAATTGGTGATTGATGGCGAAACCATTACCACCAAAGCCGCACCAGCAGCGCATCTCGATGGTGCAGTGGATGAGATACTTTCAGGCTGGCGTTTCCGGTCTGATGAAACACAAGCAATGCAGACAGATGACTTCGACAATCCAGGGATGGTCTTTATTGACATCGCTATGGACGACTGGAACAAAGTTGAAGGCTCTGAAGGCAAATCCTGTGCGTCTTGTCACGATGATGTCGAAGAAAGCATGAAAGGCGTGCGCGCGGTTTATCCGAAATGGAACGATAAAGCCGAAGAAGTGCGCACACTTGAAATGCAGATCAATTCTTGCCGTGAAACACAGATGGGGGCTGAGAAGCTCAAATATACATCTGGGAAACTCACACGTATGGTTGGTTTGATTTCCATGCAATCACGCGGCATGCCTGTGGATGTGGCCATTGATGGTCCAGCACAAGCCATGTGGGAGCAGGGCAAAGAGATGTATTATACCCGTACGGGGCAGCTCGAAATGTCATGTGCAAACTGTCACGAAGACAACTTTGGCAATATGATCCGTGCGGATCACTTGAGCCAAGGTCAAATCAACGGTTTCCCTGCGTATCGTTTGAAAAATGCGAAGCTGAATTCAGTACACGCACGTTTCAAAGGCTGTGTGCGTGACACACGCGCCGAAACATACAAGCCAGGGTCTGCTGATTTTGTAGCACTTGAACTTTACGTTGCATCGCGTGGGAATGGCCTCGCGGTTGAGGGCATTTCAGTCCGCAACTAAGATATAGATCCGCGTCCCAACGGGGCGCGGACACCTTCATTTGTTTGTCCATAAAACAGAAATAAAGCGACGTGACGCGTGTGCGCGTGTGGGGTTGCTTTGGCTAACGATCTAGGAGAGTTAATATGATCTCGCGCCGCGACTTTTTACAAGCCACTGTTGCCGCCTCTGCGGTTTATGGGGCATCAGGTGTTGGAAACTGGTCCAAATTGGCAGCGCAACAGGCGCTCACCCAAGACCAGCTTTTGGAATTTGATACCTCTGGGAATGTGACCATCGTGCATATCACGGATATTCACGCCCAGATGAAACCGATTTGGTTCCGCGAACCGGAAATCAATATGGGCATTGGGGATGTGAATGGCTTGCCACCCCATGTGACAGGCAAAGATTTCCTTAATCTTTTCAATATGAAGCCCGGTACGCCAGAGGCCTACGCACTCACCTATGATGATTTCACATCCCTTGCGGGCACCTATGGTAAAATGGGTGGTCTTGATCGTGTGGCAACCGTGATGAAGTCCATCCGCGCGGATCGCCCTGATGCGATTTTGCTGGATGGGGGCGACACATGGCAGGGCTCTTACACCGCTGAGATGACCAAAGGCCAAGACATGGTCAACGTGATGAACGCCTTGGGCGTGGACGCGATGACATCGCATTGGGAATTCACATTGGGTATCGACCGGGTGACGGAACTCGTTGATAATCATCTGAATTTCCCGTTCTTGGGCGCGAATATTTATGACGCAGAATGGGATGAACCCGCCTACGAGCCATATAAAATCTTTGAACGTGGCGGTGCAAAAATCGCAGTGATTGGCCAGGCGTTTCCCTATATGCCAATCGCCAATCCGGGCTGGATGTTCCCGGGTCTGTCCTTTGGCGTACGCGAAGAGCGCATGCGCGAAGTCGTGGACGAAGTGCGCGGCATGGGCGTCGATTGCGTTGTGGTTTTGTCCCATAACGGCTTTGACGTGGACCGCAAAATGGCGAGCCAAGTGGATGGTATTGACATCATCCTCACCGGCCACACCCATGATGCGCTGCCTGAGCCTGTGCTTGTGAACAACACGTTGTTGATTGCCTCTGGTTCGAACGGGAAATTTGTGACCCGTCTCGATCTCGATGTGCGTGACGGTCAAATGATGGGCTTTAAGCATAAGCTCATCCCGATTTTCTCTGATGTGATTGAGCCCGACAAAGAAATCGGCGCGATGATCGACAAAGAACGCGCGCCGTTTAAACCGCAGCTTGAAGAAGTCTTGGGTAAAACCGATAGCCTTTTGTATCGCCGTGGCAATTTCAACGGCACATGGGATGATTTGATCTGTAACGCCCTGATCGAAGAGCGCGAAGCAGACATCGCAATGTCACCAGGTTTCCGTTGGGGGCCATCGTTGACGCCAGGGGCGGATATCACACGTGAAGACGTGTTTAACGCAACGGGCATGTCCTATCCTGCGGCGTATCGCTCTGAAATGACGGGTGAAACGATCAAAGTGATCATGGAAGACGTGGCCGATAACCTCTTTAACCCTGACCCATATTACCAACAAGGCGGTGATATGGTGCGCATGGGGGGCATGGGTTATCAGATCGACGTTGGCAAAAAACAAGGTGAACGCATCACCAATATGACGCTTTTGAAAACGGGCGAAACCATCGATGCCTCCAAAACCTATGTGGTGTCTGGTTGGGCGTCTGTGAATGAAGGCACCGAAGGTCCAGCGATTTGGGATGTGGTTGAAAACTACATCAAACGTCATGGCACCGTGTCCATCGATCCGAACCAATCCGTGAAAGTGGTTGGCGGTTAAATAGATATCTCAGGAGCCCGCACGCGGGCTTCTGGTCCACCCGAATGTCGGATGGGATAGGCAATTCCCCTTTTTTTCATTGTTGTTGAGAATAGGGCCTTCGCAAATCCCCATAAATTCGATATTCAGAATATGAAATGTAACTGAAAGAGGAGGAGGCTATGACCGACAGTTCTGGTCAGAACCCCACACGTCGCGGCTTTTTGAAAGCTGGCATCGCCGCAGGCGGCGCCGTAGCGACAGCAGGTGCTGCAAACGCAGCGGGTGATCCATTAATCACCGAAGTCCAACCATGGGCATCAGGCACAGGGGACGGCGTGGATGCCACACCTTATGGCATGCCGATTTCCTATGAAAAAGACGTGGTGCGTCGCAATGTTGAATGGCTGACGGCAGATACGATCAGCTCCATCAACTTTACGCCGATCCATGCGCTTGATGGCACAATCACACCTCAAGGCTGCGCGTTTGAACGCCACCACTCAGGCGCGATTGACCTCAAGAAAGAAGATTATCGTCTGATGATCAATGGCTTGGTGGATACGCCTTTGGTGTTTTCTTATGAGGATCTCGAACGGTTCCCACGGGAAAATCGCACGTATTTTTGCGAATGCGCGGCGAATACGGGCATGGAATGGGCGGGCGCCCAGTTGAATGGCGCCCAATTCACCCATGGTATGATCCACAATATGGAATATTCTGGTGTGACTTTGCGCACGCTTTTGGAAGAAGCCGGCATCAAACCCGAAGGCAAATGGGTCTATGTGGAAGGCGCGGATGCGTCGTCAAACGGGCGTTCCATTCCGATGGAAAAGGCGCTTGATGATTGTCTCATCGCGTTTAAAGCCAATGGCGAAGCGTTGCGTAAGGAGCACGGCTATCCTGTGCGTCTTTGCGTTCCGGGTTGGGAAGGCAATATGTGGGTCAAATGGCTCCGCCGGATTGAAGTCACGGACGCCCCGGTTGAAAGCCGCGAAGAGACGTCAAAATACACAGATACGCTCGAAGATGGGAGCGCGCGCAAATGGACATGGGAAATGGATGCGAAATCCGTTGTCACGTCCCCAAGCCCGCAAGCGCCGATCACCCATGGCAAAGGGCCTTTGGTTATTACGGGGCTTGCATGGTCTGGCCGCGGCGCGATCAAACGTGTGGATGTGTCCGTTGATGGCGGTGTCACATGGATGGAAGCACGCCTTGGCAAAGACGGCGAAGACAAAGCGCTCTCACGGTTCTATCTCGATTATGACTGGGATGGATCGGAAATGTTCCTGCAATCGCGTGCCATTGATGACACGGGCTATGTGCAGCCCACGAAAACGCAACTGCGCGAGGTGCGCGGGTTGAATTCCGTTTATCACAACAACTGTATCCAAACGTGGTGGGTCAAAGAAACTGGGGAGGCAGAAAATGTCGAAGTATCTTAATTTTGCCCTCGGCACGGCGCTTGCCGCTTCTGTTGTCGCAGGCCCTGCTTTTGCTGGGAAATTTGGCCTCGGTCGGGCGGCTCTGCCTGATGAAATCGCGGCTTGGGACAAGGACGTGCGCCCCGATGGAACGGGCCTCCCTGAAGGCTCTGGCTCCGTTGAAATGGGCGAAGAAGTGTTCGTTGACAATTGTGCGGTTTGCCACGGTGATTTCGCGGAAGGTGTCGACAATTGGCCAAAACTTGCAGGCGGGATGGACACGCTCGATCACGAAGACCCGTTGAAAACGGTGGGTTCATATTGGCCTTATCTTTCAACGACTTGGGATTATGTGAACCGCTCCATGCCCTTTGGGAATGCCCAAAGTTTGACCCCAGATGAGGTCTACGGCATCGTGGCCTATATCCTTTATTCCAATGATTTGGTGGAGGATGATTTTGTGTTGTCCAAGGAAAATTTCCTGTCCGTGGACATGCCAAATAAAGACGGTTTCATCATCGATGATCGCGCTGAAACGGAGCTAAAGCAGTTTTCTGGCGAACCGTGTATGACGGGCTGTAAAACTGGTGAGGTGAAGGTCACGAGCCGTGCTGTGACGCTTGATGTTGGGCCAAAAGACGATGGCGCAGGCGAAACACCTGCTGCGGTTGAACCGGCACCTGTGGCGGTTGAGCCAGAACCAGCTGCTGAGGCACCCAAAGAAGAACCCGCAATGGTTGCGGCTGCGTTTGATGCGGAGCTTGCCCAAAAGGGTGAGAAGGTTTTCAAAAAATGTAAAGCCTGTCACCAGGTTGGCGACAAAGCCAAAAACAAAACAGGGCCTGTTTTGAATGGTATTTACAACGCGGCTGCGGGCCAAGTTGAGGGGTTCAGATACTCCAAACCGCTTATGGCGAAAGCCGAAGAGGGCCTGACATGGGATGATGCGAACCTGTCTGCATTCCTCGAAAAACCAAAGAAATTCATCAAGAAAACCAAGATGTCTTTTGCAGGTTTGAAAAAGGAAAAAGATCGTGCAGCGATCATCGAGTACCTTAAATCAGTAAGCCAATAACATGCTTCGGTATGTGATCATAAATAGCATTGCAGCGGCCCTTTTTGCAGGGGCCGCTGTGGCGCAAACAATCGGTGACGTGGAAAAGGGTGAAAAATCCTTTCAAAAAAACTGTGCATCATGCCACATGGTTGGCCCCAACGCCCGTGATCGGGTTGGCCCACAGCTCAATGGTATTTTTGGCCGCAAAGCCGCCTCTGTGGAGGGGTTTAAATATTCCAAAGCGATGAAGCGCGCGGGTGCTGATGGGTTGGAGTGGACATTTGATACCCTCGATATTTATATTGAGAATCCAAAATCCTTGGTTACAGGCACGCGGATGAGCTTCCGTGGACTTAAGGACGCGCAAGGGCGCGCTGATGTGATGGCTTACTTGCGGCAATACTCGGATCTCCCGTCGAATATTCCAGAGGCTGAGCCATCTGCAAAAGGGCTCGATCATGATATTGATCCTGCCATTTTGGCCTTATCTGGTGATCCTGAATATGGCGAATATTTATCGTCGGAATGTACGACCTGCCATCAAACTGATGGTAGCGATAAGGGTATTCCATCGATTACGCTTTGGCCGATCGAAGATTTCGTGGTCGCCATGCATGCCTACAAAGATAAAAAACGTCCACATCCGGTGATGCAGATGATGGCGGGGCGCCTTAGCAATGAAGAAATTGCGGCA